>DIYE01000338.1 GCA_002428885.1 Alphaproteobacteria bacterium UBA6062 | reverse complement strand
TGGGAGCCGCCGCCCGGGTAAGCAGGATGGGAACCAGGGCAAGAGAGAAGATAATGGAGGCAACTGAAAACAGCTCGAACGAGGCCGGGTCGGCAAGAGGCAGCAGAAACTGACCAAGCCCGCCGCCCAAATAACTTGTCATCATATAAAGAGAGAGGACCCGTCCCCGGTTATCATTGGTTGACCGCTCATTCAGCCAGCTTTCAACAATCATAACCATGCCCGCCATACAGAAACCGCATATTGCCCTGAGGAAAACCCAGACAACGGGTTCGATCACCAGGATATGGGCAAGGACAGCGACGGACATAATGGAGGCAAAGGCGGCAAAGGACCGGATATGGCCTGCCCTCGCAACGACCTTGGCAGCGTTGAGAGCGCCGAATAGCATGCCGACGAAATAAGCCGCCATGATGATCCCGGTTATTTCCGTTGAGAAATCCTCCAGGCGGCTGCGCAGGCCAAGAAGCGTACTGAACATACCGTTAGCCAGCAGCAGAAGGCCGTAACTCAGCAGCAGGGAGGCAACTGTCCGGATCGTTCCCCACATGTTAGTTGTCCTGTGTCTTGGTGTTTGTGATGTACAGAACAATAAGGGAAATAAAGCCAAAGCCCGTAAAACTGATAACGAGGGGCATAATGGTACCGTTATAAGTCTGTGCAATCAGCGTCCCCAGACAGGCTGCCATCAAAGTTGAAACTGAAGAAATAATAGCGGATCCAACCCCGGCAATGTGACCGAGCGGTTCCATGGCCATAGCGTTGATATTACCGAATAAAATACCAAAGCAGAAGAATGACAGCAGCAGGAAGACCATCAGACTCCAGAAGGGAGGGGAACCATCGGTAAAGAGGGTAACCCCCAGATAGAGTGCGGACAGCACAGTAAGGGACCAGAGAGCTCGGTTAATCAGCGTCTTCATGCCAAGTTTCATGACCAATGCAGAATTAGCCAGGGACGCCCCTCCGATAGCCACTGCCAGAATTCCGAAATAGACAGCGAACATATCGCCGACGCCATATTGATCCTGGAAAATCTGCTGGGACATGGAGAGGTAGCTCAGAAAGCCGCTGAAAACGAAGCCGGAAAGGATCATATATCCGAGAGAGGTTGGCGTCGTAAGAACTTCTTTGGAAGCCAGCCATAATCTGTCGCTGGAAAACTTTACGCGATCCGGTTTGGGCAGTGTTTCGCGCTGCCGGAAGAAAAACCAGATGAAGGCTGTCAGGCCCAGCAGGAACATGGCACCGAAGATGGCCTCCCAGTCCGCAACAAACAGGATCAGTTGTCCAAGTCCCGGCGCGAGAACCGGTACCAGAATGAAAACGGTCATCACAAGGGACATGAAGCGAGCCATCGCCCGGCCCGTATATTCATCCCGGATCAGCGCCATGGAGACGACCCTGGGACCAGCCGCCCCGAGGCCCTGCAGGAAACGTCCCACCAGCATGGTATTAACATCAGTAGCAAATATAGACAGGAGGCAACCGATCAGAAAAATCGTAAAACCAACATAAATTGGTATTTTTCGGCCTGTACTGTCTGAGACAGGGCCGTAAATCAACATCCCGGTGGCCATGCCGGCAAAAAGCATACCGATGATATACTGCCGTCCATTAGGATCCTGTATCGCCAGGTCTTTTTCGATATGGGAGAGGGCCGGTAACATGGCGTCGATGGACAAAGCGATCAGCGATGTGACGAGCGCCAGAAGAATGACCTGTTCAACATATCCGATTGAGGGGGATCGGGACGGGGATGACACGGAAAGACTCCAGAATTAGGGGGCGTGAAAGACGCGCCGGGCCGTTTATACTGCCTCAGGCCCGGTAACTCTGTCCAGCCACATAATGAAGGGATGGAACTGATTTGCAAGAAGCTTCAAGAGTTGGAAAATTTGACAATCGCTTCAATAAGTTGCTTTAATCAAGATTATGTATTCCGCTGACAATCCGAGCCCCCGATACCGGCAGATACTGGACTATTATCGTCTGATGCACCGAAACGGTTTTAGCAGGCGCGTCGGTGGTGAGGTTATTCGTGTTTCCCCTGAGGAAGCCTTTACTGGCCGCGACCTGACCAGATATGCCTATTCAATCAGAGGCTTGGTCAGGGCGACGAAATCCGTCTCATTGCTGGATTACGGCAGCGGCAAGGGAAAGCAGTATTCAGAAGAATTCCGGCGCGGTGACAAGCTGATCGCTGCTTCTTTGCATGATTTCTGGAAAGTGCGGGAAATCACCTGTTACGATCCGGCCATTAACAGGACCTTTCTATCGGCAAAATACCGGTTCGATGGTGTGATCGCCTCCAATGTCGTGGACTATATCCCGGAAGAGGATCTTGGCTGGGTCGTTGAGACGCTTTTCTCAAGAGCTCGGAAATTCGTCTTTTGTAATGTGGCAGATTTTCCGGCGCCTTTCTCCCTTCCAAGCGGAGAAAATGCCCGCATCACCCGCAAGTCACGACAGTGGTGGGGGCGTTTATTCAACGAGATAAACGCCCGTCACCCTGACATTGCGCATTGTTTGGCCTTTGTTGAGGCCCGGCATACAGAGGATGGGGAGCGCAAACAGGCAACTTCCTATATCCACAATTGCCCGGGCCTGATCCTGCCAGGCCCGAGAATCCGGGTTTCCGGTAACCTGAAAGTCAGCCGTTGAGGCGAACCTTCTCCGTTCCAAAGATTGCGTTTATGCGCATCATTGATAGAGCATCCCACTCGACGCCTCCGTAGCCTGTTACCATATCTGGCTTGCTGGTTCCTGGAAGGTTACTCACTTTAGAAGGAAGGCCAAGAGCCTCCAGATATTCCGGGCTTGCAAGGACATATTGCCGCTTATAGGGAAGCAACAGGCAATCAGGATGATCCGGTTGCAACTCCCTGGCTTCCTCCAGGTTACGGCACCACAGGTTTAGCAGGGTCGTGCAGCGAGGTGCATACCAGAAACTACCGGCATCCTGGCCGTCCGACCAAGTGCCTCCTAGATAGTATCTGGCATGTTGCCAATTGGAAAAGCCTGCTTTGACGGCAAAGGCTTTGAGGGAGGATTTCAATTGCAAATCGGGATTGAAAAGCCGGTTCCACTTAAGGGAACGCCTGGCTCTGATCCGCAGTTCATTAAGGGCTTTGGGGGCCTGTTTTTCCATCGTCAGATCCTTATCTCGGTACACAGCCTCCCGCCTGGCTGACCGGTCAGATCACGATCCGGAAAATTCAAATCAAGTCTATCAGGGTGATGTCATCTTGAGCGGGTCGGCGTCCCTGTAAGCCGTCGGCGATAATAGGCGAAGAATGAAATTCGTCAATTGCTCTTTCTATTGCGGATATTCCGGTTTATCCTTTTTTGAAAATAACAAGCCGGTGTCCCCAGCCGAAAATAGCGGAGATTTCATGTCATTATCAGGAAAACAGGTAAGCGGACTGAACGCAAAGCTTGCAGGGCTGCCTGTCTTCTATGGCTGGATTGTTGTCGCTGTTGTGTTCATAACCATGGGAATCGGTGTTAATGTCAGAACGTCTTTCTCCTTGCTGTATCCGTCTATTTTACAGGAATATGGCTGGGACCGGGCGACTACCGCTGCTGCTTTTTCCATCGGATTTATCTGTGGGGGACTTTTCTCCCCGATCGTTGGACGGCTTATGGATTTGTCTGCGCCGCGTTATCTTCTCTCCGCATCGGCGTTATTCGTCAGCGCTGGCCTGGTTCTCTCCACCTATGCGTCGGAACCCTGGCACATTTATATGACCCTGGGTGTGATGATGATCGGCACCGGGGTTGTCATGACCTATGTGGGGCATTCCATGTTTTTGCCCGCCTGGTTCGAACAGAAACGAGGTCTTGCGATTGGTCTCGCTTTCTCCGGTGTGGGGATCGGTTCCATCTTCTTGATGCCGCTTATCCAGTCGACCATTACAGAAGAAGGCTGGCGGGCCGCCTGCTGGCTGATGGCGACATTGCTGGTGATTGTTGTCGTACCCCTCAATCTGGTGTTGCAGCGTAAAAACCCTCAGGAACTGGGATTGCTGCCGGATGGGCATGTACATACAGAGGAGGGCGGTAGCAATCTGCAGAAACCGATTGCCGATCCGGTTGTCGATAAAGACTGGGTAAATACCGACTGGTCCCTTGGAAAAGCTGTCAAAACCGGATCTTTCTGGTGGCTTTGTATCACTTGCAGCAGCGGTCTTTATGTCTGGTATGCCGTGCAGGTTCACCAGACAAAATATCTGCTGGAAACCGGGATTTCCCCGATTGAGGCCTCTTTTGCACTGGGGCTGGTGGGATTTGCAGGCATTGTCGGACAAATCTATTTCGGGCATCTGTCTGATCGTATCGGACGGGAATGGATCTGGACGCTTTCCTCAGCAGGGTTTGCGATCTGTTACCTGCTTCTGCTGGTGATGGAATATGAAAATAACCCGGTTATCCTCTATGGCATGGTCATTGTGCAAGGCGCACTGGGTTATGCGTTGGCCGCCGTTTTTGGATCCATGCCGGCCGACCTTTTCCAGGGGCGCCGATATGGCGAGATCCTGGGTGTTGTCAGTCTGATTGCTCTTATGGGCGGTGGCATTGGACCCTGGGTCACGGGATATCTGTATGACATTTACGGCAACTATCGTATCGCCTTCTGGCTGGCTTTCGGCGTTTGCCTGATTTCCATCATGTCCGTCTGGATGACTGCTCCCCGTAAAAGACGGCTGGTGGCCGGGCAAGCGGAAAAGCGGGCGGCATTGCTGGCGAAAAACTAGGGGCAGGACCCTGAACGATTTACTGAGGAAGAGCTCATGAGCAAGATTGCACTTGTAACCGGCGCCAGTGCCGGTATCGGCCGGGCTGTCGCCCTTAAGCTGCTTGAGAATGATTACACTGTGGTTCTGACAGGACGGCGGGCTGACAAACTCGAAGAAACCCGGGAGCTTGCCGGTTCATCTGCAGGGAATGCTCTCTGTATTCCGGCGGATGTTTGTGATCCTGACAGTGTTGAAAACCTGTTCGTAAAAACACAAGAACAGTATGGAAGGCTGGATCTTCTGTTTAACAATGCCGGTGTGGGGGCAGCGCCGGTTCTGGTGGATGAATTGCCGCTGGATGCCTGGCATGCTGCCGTGAATACCAATCTCAACGGCTCCTATTATTGTGCCAGGGCTGCGTTCGGCATGATGAGAAAGCAGGACCCTATGGGCGGACGGATCATTAATAACGGTTCCATATCGGCTCATGCCCCGCGCCCCTTCAGCTCTCCTTACACATCGACGAAACATGCTATTACCGGCCTGACCAAATGTCTTTCTCTGGATGGGCGACCCTATAATATTGCCTGTGGTCAGATTGATATCGGAAATGCCGCAACGGATATGACTGAGGTGATGCAGCAGGGCGTTCCGCAAGCCAATCTGGAGATCAAGCCGGAGCCGGTGATGGATGTGGAGAATGTAGCGTCCGCCGTCCTTTACATGGACAGCCTCAGCCTGGACGCCAATGTGCAGTTTATGACGGTTATGGCGACAGCCATGCCCTTTATCGGTCGCGGCTAAGGTTCAGGACCCTGGAGCTTTAACTATTCGCCGAAAACGGTCGCCAGATAAGCGATGACCATTTTTTCGGTCTGCACAAGGATATCGCCAAGATCTCCTTGTGAATAAGGCCTTTTGCTGCGGGTCACGATGGCTGTGACGATCACAACAATGACACGGGATACGGAAATCGCTTCGGGATGAGAAAAGCCTCTTTCCTCAAACAGCGGAAAGGCTGCGAAAATCTCGATCATCCTCATTTCGGAGACCATATTGGCTTTCTGCCATGCCGGACAGTTTGAAAGTGCCGTATCCAGTTTATAGTGGATATCGTCGTTTGAGACCTGATCCACAAAAAAATCGAGCACACCGCGAACCACATCCCGCCAGTGAGTTCCTGGTTGAAGAGCTGTCAGGGTTTCTGCGATTTTCCGATCCTCATCCGCCAGAACTTTTTCACCCAGAGCCAAGAGGATTTCATCCCGGTCTTTGAAATACTGGTAAATGGATCCGACCGGAATGGACGCTTCTTCTGCAATCCGGCTGGTGGTCACTTTAGAGAGATCTGTTTCCTTCAGCAGCTTTTCTGCAGAAGTAATGATCAGTTCCACCCGTTCTCTTGATCTTGTCTGCAAGGGGGTCTTGCGACTGGTCATTTTTACTTGTTTCATGTTCCGATATCTCACAGTACCCAATGTGAAATTATTTCATGTTTCCACTTGACCAAAAGATCATAAATACGAAACATGGCATAAGCTCATAGACAGCTTTTATCGAAACACAAGATCAAAAGTAATATCTGTCTGCATTTTTTTCTGTGTACAGGAGGGGAAAGCCACAATGGGAATGGCATTAAAGTCAACTTTGTTCAGATTTATACTGGCTGTTTTTTTGGTGAGCGCCGGGTCGGTCCATGCAGCGTCGGATTTTCTCATTCAGCCGGGACCAGACGCCCAGGAGAAGTTGCAGGAGGCTTTGATCCTTGCGGAACCCGGCCAGGTGATCGAACTGTCGGAAGGTGTTTTTAAACTGACGGACGGACTGTCTCTGGATGTGGAAAATGTGACATTGCAGGGACAGGGAATGGATAAATCGGTTTTATCATTCCGCCAACAGAAGGGCGGTTCTGAAGGGTTGTTGGTAACCTCCAGCCAGGTGGTTCTCAAGGATTTCGCTGTAGAGGATGCAAAAGGTGACGCCATTAAGGTCAAGGGGGTTGACGGGATCGCCATGATCCGGATCCGAACCGAATGGACGGGTGGACCGAAACCAACAAACGGGGCTTATGGGCTTTATCCTGTTCAGTCGAAGAACGTTTTTATTCATGGTTCAGTGGCAATCGGTGCGTCAGATGCCGGGATTTATGTCGGGCAGAGTGAAAATATCATCGTTCGAAACAGTCGCGGTGAGTTTAATGTAGCCGGGCTTGAAATCGAAAACAGCTATAACGCCGACGTTTATGATAATGTCATGACCCGGAATACCGGCGGACTATTGGTCTTTGATCTTCCCAATCTTCCCATGCAGGGCGGTCATAATGTCCGCTTTTTCCGTAATAAGTCCTTCCGGAATGATACCGATAATTTTGCACCGGAAGGTAATATCGTCGGTATTGTTCCTCGCGGAACCGGTATGATTGTTATGGCCAATGAGAATGTGGAAATCTTTGAAAACGAATTCTACGACAATGATACCATGAATATCGCCGTTGCCAGCTACGTTGATGATTTTGATGATGAGAACTATCAGCCGACGCCCAAAAAAATTCATATCAGGAATAATGTTTTTGGAAAGTCAGGCACCAATCCTGATCCTGGCGAGTTCGGAACCATTGTGCGGGAAACCGTGGGTACACCGGTCCCCGATATCGTCTGGGACGGTGTTTTGCCTCTGATGGATTATCTGTTCTTTGGCCAAAAGGAAGCAGAACGCCTTGCCATCCATGATAATAAGCATGCCGAAGGCGTTCGGCCATTTGGTAATGCGAACATGATTATGCATGTTATCGCGCCCTTCCTTCACAAGGCCGATTTTGATATGGCACCTTATCAGAAATCCTATCCGTCCCTGCCGCCGGTCAAGGTTGTGATTAGAGGAAGGCCTGCGGAGGAGCTGGTTAATTAGATGATATTACGGTTTTTGCTGGCCTTGATTTTTCTGGTCTGCACCTTGCAAATGACGATTGCTCTGGACGTTGACGACGCGCTTTTGATGGGAAGTAAGCCGGCAAAGAAGCTGTCTGACTATCGGCTCTTCTCACCAGGTTTGGATGGCATGCCTGCCGGGAGAGTGACGCCCTATACCCTGAACAATCCGCTTTTTACCGATTATGCGATCAAATACAGATTTCTGTATCTGCCGGAAGGCGCTGAACCGGCTCCTCTGGAGACAGCAAAGCCGTTGTCCTTTCCCGTGGGAACTGTGCTGATCAAAAGTTTCGCTTATCCGGAAAGCTTTCGTGAGCCGGCAAAGGCAATCCGTTTTATTGAAACACGACTGCTTATTCATAAGAAAAACGGCTGGAAGGGTTACCCGTATGTCTGGAATGAAGATCAGACGGAAGCCTATCTGAAAGTTGCCGGTAAAAGGCTGGAAATACCTGTTCAGTGGGCAAATGGTGAAAAAGCCATCATCCCGTATGCTGTTCCGAATATGAATCAGTGCAAAGGGTGTCATGTCAGTGCCGAAAAGAAGCTGGCGCCCATCGGACCGAAAATCCGAAACCTGAACAGATCTCATGAAGAAACCGGTTTGAATCAGATCACCTATCTGCAGGAATTGGGATATCTCGAGCGAGGAGAAAAGAAGCCCGCTGAGCTTCCGAAGGTGCCCGAGCCCTTTCTGGCGACAAGCGGAAGTCTCGCAGAACGGGCGAGGTCCTACCTTGATGGTAACTGCGCTCACTGTCACTCTCCGGGCCTGCCTGCAGATACAAGTGGTCTCTATCTGGATTACACGGAAACGAGGCCGGTGCATTGGGGGCTTAATAAGCCTCCCGTTGCTGCAGGGCGTGGTTCAGGGGGCTTTTCCGTTGATATAGCACCGGGGAAACCGGATCGATCCATCTTGTTATATCGGATGAAAAGTACCGATCCGGGTGTCATGATGCCGGAACTCGGGCGGGCTGTAGTCCATAAGGAAGGGATTTCCCTGATTGAGGACTTTATTCGCTCTCTGGAGGAGTGAATTTCAAAAAAGACGGGTGTTCGTTTTGTTTATTTCATTTGTATACAAATAAAATGCTTGAGAAATATGAAATATGAAGGCATGATTTTTTCAGCACTGCTAACAGAGGCATATCGTAATAATAAGAAATCCGGATATGCTGCTATTCAACGGGAGAAGCGCGCAAGCGCTTAAATCAGAGCTGAAGGGAGCGTAAGACATGTTTTCCAGAAGAGGTGTATTTTCTAAAGTCATTGCGGGTGCCGTTTTTGCCGCTGCCATGGGATCGGTTCTGCCGGCAAGTGCCGCAGACACGATCAAAATCGGTGAAATTAACAGCTATACAAGACTGCCGGCCTTTACTGAGCCTTACAAAAAAGGTTGGGAACTGGCTGTTGAGCAGATTAACAAAAAGGGTGGTGTTCTCGGTAAAAAGCTGGAGATTATTTCCCGTGATGATGCTGGTAAGCCCGGCAACGCCGTCAAAATTGCTGAAGAGCTGGTTTCAAAAGAGAAGGTTTCCCTGCTGGCCGGTACTTTCTTTTCTCATATCGGATTGGCCGTGACGGATTTTGCGAAACAGCGCAAAGTCCTCTTTATCGCATCTGAACCGCTCAGCGATGCGATTGTCTGGTCAAAAGGCAACGATTATACATTCCGACTGCGTCCTTCCACCTATATGCAGTCTGCCATGCTGGCAAAAGAAGCCGCGAAGCTACCGGCTAAGCGCTGGGCAACCGTTGCACCAAACTATGCTTACGGCAAGGATGCGGTGAAGGCTTTTAAGAGCGTGTTGAAAGAGCTGAAACCCGACGTGGAATTCGTGGAAGAACAGTGGCCTGCCCTGTTTAAAATCGATGCGGGCGCAACGGTTCGGGCGTTGGAAGCCGCCAAGCCGGACGGGATATTCAATGTGACCTTCGGTGGTGATCTGGCCAAACTGGTTCGCGAGGGTTCCATTCGCGGTTTGTTTGAAGGTCGTGAAGTTGCCAGCCTGCTGACCGGTGAACCGGAATATCTGGATCCGTTGAAAGCCGAAGCGCCGGAAGGCTGGATTGTCACCGGTTATCCCCGTGACTTTATCGAGGATCAGGGGCACAAAGACTATGTCGCCGCTTATCAGGCCAAGTTCGGTGAGTTGCCGAAAACCGGATCTCTGGTAGGATATAATACGATCCTGACCATTGCCGCCGCCATTGAAAAAGCCGGCAGCACTGACCGGGATAAAATGCTGGCTGCCATGAAAGGTCTTTCTTTCGACAGCCCGTCAGGAAATGTTACCTACCGGCCGGTTGACCATCAGTCCACCATGGGCGCGTGGGTTGGTCGTACGGCTGTGAAAGACGGTAAGGGTATCATGGTAGACTGGTTCTATGCGGATGGTAATGACTATCTGCCGAGCCCGGAAAAAACCAAAGCGCTGCGCGCCAAGTAGTCCGTCTATCTAATCCCGGCGGCTTCCGATCGCCGGGATATCTTTGTTTAATGTCCCTGCCTTAGGAGAGATCCATGGGGTTTTACCTGGCTCAGTTTCTGACAGGGCTGGCGAGCGCGTCGTCTTTGTTCCTGGTGGCGTCCGGCCTGTCGATTATTTTTGGTGTTACCCGCATCGTTAATTTTGCTCATGGTTCCTTCTTCATGCTGGGAGCCTATCTGGCCTATACATTTGTAGAGCTGATGCCGCATGGGATCCTTGGTTTCTGGGGATCGGTGATCGCGGCCTCGCTTGCCGTGGGCCTGATTGGTGTCCTTCTCGAAATCACGTTGTTTCGCAGGATTTACAAGGCCCCTGAATTGTTTCAGCTGGTGGCCACATTCGGGGTTGTGCTGGTCATTCAGGATCTGGCGCTCTGGATCTGGGGGGCAGAGGATCTGTTTGGTCCCCGGGCACCCGGGCTGGAAGGGGCGGTCCGCATTCTGGGCGAACCCATTCCTCAATATGACCTGGCCCTTATTGTTCTGGGGCCTGCCGTTTTGCTGGGTGTTTGGCTGCTGTTCAACAAGACACGATGGGGCACCCTTGTAAGGGCAGCAACGCAGGACCGGGAGATGGTCAGCGCCCTCGGCGTCAACCAGAGTCGTCTCTTTACCAGCGTTTTCTTTGTTGGTTCGACGCTGGCCGGGCTGGGCGGTGCCGTACAGCTTCCGAGGGAAGCGGCCAGCCTTCTCATGGATCTCAATGTTATCGGTGAAGCTTTTGTTGTGGTTGTGATTGGCGGGATGGGAAGTGTACCGGGAGCCTTCCTGGCCTCGGTGCTGATCGGCGAGCTAAATGCTTTCGGTATCCTTGTCTTCCCTGAAATCACCCTGGTGCTGGCCTTTCTGGTGATGGCGGTGGTGCTGATTGTGCGTCCCTGGGGATTATTGGGACGTCCCGACGCCGTTTTGCGAGGAGCGTCCGGACCGCCGGAAGAGCCGCTTCGGCTTTTCACGCCGTTATCTCGCAATTTGATTCTGGGCCTTGTCGGACTTCTGATTGTTGCTCCGTTTATCGCCGATGAATTCACCGTTGTTCTCCTGACGGATATTCTGATTTTTACGCTTTTTGCCGTAAGTCTGCATTTCATCATGGGACCGGGAGGGTTGGTTTCCTTCGGACATGCCGCCTATTTTGGGCTGGGCGCCTATGGAGCCGCGCTGATGGTCAAATATCTCGGTATCGGGATGATCAGCGGCCTCGTCGTTGCGCCGGTTGTTGCCGGTATCGGTGCGCTCATCTTCGGATGGTTCTGCGTTCGTTTGAGCGGTGTCTATCTCGCCATGCTGACATTGGCGGCGGCGCAGATTACCTGGTCCATTGCTTTCCAGTGGCAGGATGTCACCGGCGGAGATGACGGGATTTTAGGGATCTGGCCGGCAGAATGGGCTTCTGACAAGATGACCTATTACTATCTGACGCTTCTTCTGGTTTTCGGCGGGATTTATTTTATCCGCCGGGTGGTTTATGCGCCCTTCGGATTTGCCTTGAGGGCAGGGCGGGATTCTGCCCTTCGGGTTGAAGCGATCGGCATCAACCTGAAAACACAACAATGGATGGCTTTTGTCCTCGCCGGTGTTTTTGCCGGTATTGCGGGCGGCCTCTATGTATATTCGAAAGGCAGTATTTTCCCCGATGAACTGGCAATTTCCCGATCGGTTGACGGGCTTGTGATGGTTCTGCTGGGTGGGATCCAGTCGCTGCTCGGGCCGATTATCGGGGCTCTCAGTTTTACTTTGCTGGAGGATCTGGTGACCCGTCTCGACTACTGGCGGATCATCTTTGGCGGGGTTATCCTGTTCATCGTGGTCATTGCCCCGGAAGGGTTGGCAGGTTTTGCGAGGAAGCTCCTGCCGGACAGGCTGACCGGTAAGACGGAAGAGGAGGCCCGGTCATGAGCCTGCTTGCCGTTCATACTCTCAGTAAATCCTTCGGTGGTGTTCAGGCCGTTAAAGACGTGTCTTTTGAACTGGCTGCGGGAGAGATGCTCGCCCTGATCGGACCAAATGGCGCCGGTAAAACCACGTGCTTCAATATGCTGAATGGTCAACTTAAAGCCGATACAGGAACCGTTCTTTTTGACGGAAAAGAGCTCATTGGCCTCAATCCCCGGACAATCTGGCGCCTGGGTATTGGCCGGACTTTCCAGATTACGGCGACCTTCGCGTCCATGACCGTGCGGGAAAATGTGCAGATGGCGCTGCTGTCTCATCACCGAAAGGTTTTCTCCCTCTGGCCCCGCGCGGCGGATAGCTTCAAAGAGGAGGCGGATGGTTTGCTGGATCAGGTGGGTATGCTGCATCAGGCGGACCGTGCCTGCGGTATTCTGGCCTATGGAGACCTGAAGCGGTTGGAGCTCAGTATCGCACTGGCCCATGGGCCGAAGCTTCTCCTGATGGATGAGCCTACAGCTGGCATGGCCCCTCAGGAGCGCATCACCCTGATGGAACTGGTATCTTCTATCGTCAAAAATACAGATATCAGTGTGCTCTTTACAGAACATGACATGGATGTGGTTTTTGCTCATTCGGACCGATTGATGGTCCTGAACCGCGGAGAAATTATCGCGGCGGGAACAGCGGATGAGATCCGCAATAATGATCTTGTGAAGGAAGTCTATCTTGGCGGCGGATCAACCTTTGATGCCGGTGAAAAGGGTGCAGTCCATGCTTGATGTTTCCGGAATTAATGCGTTCTACGGCCAGGCCCAGATTCTGGATGATGTGTCTTTCTCCGTTCAGGCTGGTGAGGTGGTTGCGTTGCTTGGCAGAAACGGCGCGGGCAAGTCCACAACGATGAAAACCATGATGGGGATGGTGAAATCCACTGCGGGCGACGTGACATTTATGGGAAGTTCCATAAAAAATCTTCCAAGCCACACGATCTGCCAGAAGGGTCTTGGATATGTCCCGGAAGAAAGGCGCATTTTCACCGAACTGACGGTGATGGAGAATCTCGAAGTCGGTAAACAGGATGAAAGAGACGGCGCTCCCCTCTGGACGCCTGAAAAACTGTTTGAGCTTTTCCCCAATCTCGGGGAAATGAAAAACCGGCCGGGCGGTCAGATGAGTGGCGGTGAGCAGCAGATGCTGTCCATTGCCCGAACCCTGATGGGGAACCCGTCAGCCATCCTGCTGGATGAGCCGTCTGAGGGGATCGCCCCGGTGATCGTCGAACAGATGGCCTTTACGATCTCGGCCTTAAAAAAAGAAGGGCTGGCGGTTCTCTTATCGGAGCAAAATCTGCATTTTGCGAAATTGGTGTCAGATCGTGCCGTCATTGTTGAGAAAGGTAGTGTCCGCTATCAGGGTACTATCCGGGAGCTTGAAGAGCATCCTGAAATTAGGGATGCCTACCTGGCTGTCTAGGAGCTCGTCAGGCTCAGGCATTCAAGGGCCACCGTGGCAGCCAGCTGCGCTGTGATCCCGTTCACGTCGTAGGGCGGACTGACCGTGTTGATGTCGCAGGCCACAATATTGAGGCCTTGCATGGCTTTCAGGATTTCGAGCCCTTCAAAGCTTGTTGGGCCTCCCGGTGTCGGGGTTGCAACACCCGGAGCGACGGAGGGATCAAAGAAATCCATATCGAAACAAAGATAAACCGGCTTTCCGTTCAAAGAGCTCCGGATGTCTTCCGCGACCTCCGAAACGGCGCGTCCGGCCAGTTCCCGCCAGGGCAATACCCGGTAACCGGTTTTCCTGGTGAATCGGATGCTGTCACCGGCATCCACCGGTGCCCGCGTTCCCACATGAACCGAGTTCGCGACATCCAGAATGCCTTCATTGGCTGCATGGGTAAAGGGAGTGGCATTGTCAAAATGGTTGTTGCTTCTCAACGGATAGCAGTCTGTATGGGCGTCAAAATGAAGAACAGCCACGTCCGGATATTTTTTATGCACTGCGCGAAGCTGCGGTAACATAACGGCACCGTCACCGCCCAGCGTTACCGGCAGGCAATCCTGTTCCAGAACAGTCTGTATTGCCTCTTCGGTTCTTTGATAGAAAGTCTGGATAGCAGCCAGGCCGCCGCCCGGAAAATTAACATCGCCAGCATCAATGACGGTGAGGGACTGTAGCGGATCATGTTCGGCATCTTCCACCAGTTCCAGTGTGAGGACGGACTGCTCCCGGATGGCATTGGGGCCGAGACGGGCGCCCAGTCTTGTGGGGTGACTTCCGCAATCGAAAGGCAGTCCGATAATAGCGGCATCGGAGCCACTGAAATCCCGCGAATAGGGTAGGCGGGCAAAGGTCAGGGGCGGGATGAACAGTCCCTCTCGTTCGGTTCTCATTTAGAGGCCTTCAATCAATTCATGGAGAGGATCTGAATCACCAAAAGCCGTTTCATAGGCGTAAGCCGCTTGCAGGATCAGCTTTTCATTAAAGCGTTTACCGACAATCTGCAGCCCGACAGGCAATCCGTTCTTTCCAAAGCCCACAGGAATTGAAGCGCCGGGATGGCCGGTCAAGTTGAACGGCACTGTATAAGCTGTCGCGTCTTGCCATCTGTCAAACTCGGGTGAATGGTAGGTGATATCCGCTCTCGGGGCGGTCGAGGGCATGGTGGGTGTTATCAGAAGATCATATTGATCAAAAAACTGCTCCACTTTTGATCCCAGGGCAACACGGGCAGAGGCGGCCTTGTAATAGGTTTCGATATCGACACCCAGGCCTTCTTCCGCCAGAGAGCGGAAGCCTGGATCCAGATTTTCCCTCTTTTCTTCCGGGACTTGTCTCAGGATATAACCAAAGCCGGCTTTCCAGTAATCTTCAAAGATGGGGCGAAGCGGATCAAAAACAGGGCCGACCTCTTCTACGGTGGCGCCCAGCTCCTCATAATGCTGCGCAGCCTGATGTGTCAGCTTCAGGATATCAGGGTTAGGAGAAGCACCACCAAGATTTGGGCTATAGGCAATTTTCAGACCTTTGATGCCCTGATCCAGATCAGCGGCGAAATCCAGTTTCTGGTCCGGGGCGGCATACCAGTCCCGGGCATCTGGTTTGCTCATAACCGTCAGCATATGGGCGATATCCGTGACGGTTCTTCCCATGGGGCCTACCGATGCGAGGGTTGCATAAGGGCTTTCGTTGGGAGCGTGCGGGACGCGTCCGAAGGTCGGTTTGATGCCGGTAATACCGCAATAGCTGGCGGGGATACGGATAGAGCCTCCGGCATCGGTTCCGAGAGCCAGCGGTCCGAGCCCGGCAGCGACGGCCGAGCCTGCACCTCCGCTCGATCCTCCCGGTGAGTGATCGGTGTTCCAGGGATTGCGGGTAAAGCCGTGAAGCGGAGAATCAGTTATACCTTTCCAGCCGAATTCCGGCGTATGGGTAAGGCCGATAAAAACAGCGCCGGCCTCCCTCAAGCGGGCCACGGATGGACAATCCTGACGGGCTATGGCCTTGGGGTCTGTTGTCGTCGAGCCGCTCAGGCAGGCGTGTCCTTTAACCTGCACAATATCTTTGACACTGATGGGGATACCGTCAAACGGACCGATCTGCTTGCCAGCGCTCCACCGCGCTTCTGATTCTTTCGCTTGGGCAAGTGCTGCATCAGAATCAATAAGCCGAAATGCGTTGAGGGAACCGTTTAGGTTTTCTGCTCTTTTCAGAATGTCGGAGGTGACGTCGACGGGCGAAATTTCTTTCTTCGCATACTGTTGGGTGATTTCCGAAGCATTGAGGGAATTGACTGACATGGCTGTACCTGTTTTTTCTTTTATTTCGAGCAGTATGAGCAATCTTGAATGATCTGTCATCAATCTATAAACAGAGTAGCGTAAAAGGGCTTCTTCAAAAACTGGTCAGGAATGTTATGGCTGTCAAAGATCCTTCTGCGCAGAAGTTTATGGGCATGAGCCTGCTTCCGCGGGGACAACATGTTACTACTCCGGAAAAACACATTGCGACGACGGATTTTCCGGATATGGCAGGTATGAACCGGGAGCTTGAAGATTTCCTGGTTAAAAAGGCAGCCGAACGTCTTCAGCAGGAAGGAAAGCAGTCTTTTTCAAAAAGCGTCAAAATACATCACGTCGACGCCTGGGATATTCCGGCGGCTCAATTTATTGATGAAAGAGCAAAGGCATTCTTCCGGGAAATCACCGGATTTAAAACATCGGTTGTTGATCTGAGTTGGGCGAATATCTACCACAAGGGCGACTATATCATGCCTCATGCGCACTCCCGGTCTCAGGGATCTGTCGTATATGTGGTTTCCATGGGAGATGAGGATCGGCAAGACCCGATGTCAGGTAAGTTTCTGATATCTGATCCGCGACTGCCTTTATGCTGTCAGGCTGATGGAACGTATATGAGCAACAGCTACGTGCCCGATTTCAAGGCAGGCTCGATGATTGTTTTTCCGTCTTCCATTGTTCATATGGTCACCCCCTATCGCGGGGAACGTCCCAGAATCACATTGGCCTGGAATATAAACGAAGCAGAGCTGCCTCCAAGAAGTAAAGAAGAAAGCATAGGAATCCCGCCTCACCCGGGTAAGGCGGGAATGAAGCTGATTTCCTGAATCAGGCTTGTTTCAGCATAAGATTGATCTCGTCCTTCAGGGCGAGACGCTGACGCCGTAACTGTTTTTCATACCCTTCGTCCGCCGGCGCGACATTGGTTTCGATCCGGTGTATCTCGCGATTTACAGAGTGATATTCCTCTGTCAGTTTGGCGAAGTGATTGTTTGTCTGATTGAGTTCCTGGATTTTATCTTTTTCTCCCGGAAATTCTTCAGCAAGTTCATGGGCTACGTGAGACATGTTTCCATCCGTTTCTGTTTTGTTGATGTCCTATTTTAGAAACGGCTTGCAGGCGGCTTCATTGACCTCCATCAAAAATAGACCCTGCCCCCTAGACCTTTTTAAAAAAATACAGGACACTAATGGTTGTAAGGGGCTCTGCTGGCCGACCGGTCAGTCCAATAATAATAAGATAAAGGTGATGTGATGAGCGGACTAAGAGAGGAAAAGGCTGACTTCAGCGAAATGGCTGCGGCAACGGCCGATGATTATGTGATTATTTCGGACAATTTTCGCGATTATTCTAAAGGACTGGCGGACCGTGTCCTGGATCATCTTCGTCTGCTGGACGGGGATTTTGGCGGTTTCCCGATTGACCGGTTGCAGCATTCCCTGCAATCCGCGACGCGGGCTCATCGGGACGGACGCAGCGAAGAATATGTCGTGATGGCATTGTTGCACGATATCGGAGATACGCTGGGGACCTATAATCACGCGGACATTGCTGCGTCAATCCTGCAGCCTTTCCTGTCAGACGAGCTGCACTGGATTGTCAAACATCATGGCGTTTTCCAAGGATATTATTTTTTCCAGCATATCGGTCTTGACCGCAATATGAGGGATCGGTTCAAGGATCATCCTTATTTTGATGCCTGCGCCGAATTCTGTGCGAAATATGATCAGAATGCTTTTGACAAAGAGTATCAGTCAGAACCGTTGAGTTTTTTTGAGCCTATGGTCAGGCGTGTTCTGACACGTCCGAAGCAGTCTATTTACAAAGCAAAGGATAGCGAATTGGCCTCATAAGTGAGAGGCGGACATAAGCAAACATTCAGGGGAAGACCAATGAGAAGAATAATCTGTGGGCTGATTGTGGGGTTTGCGATGCTGGGAACAGGACAGGCGACAGAGAACAGGGTCGATGGTCTGCGGCCTGATGCTCCAGAACTGGCAGCTCCCGGTGATCTGTCGGTTGGTGTCCGAAGTCTGAATGTCGTCCATAAGGGACAGATTGATATTCTCAATGTCAAGAAAGACCAGGATTTTCCCAGATATGACAGAGCTCTGACACTGGAAATCTGGTATCCGGCTAAAGGAAAAGTGTCCGGCGGGGAATACCCGGATGTTTATATCCGGGACGGCGTTACCAAAGTTACGCTGAGCGGTCGGGCCGTTCGGGATGCCGAACCCCGGGCGACGGATAAAGCCTATCCTCTTATCCTTATTTCTCATGGTTATCCCGGCAATCGCTTCCTCATGAGTCATCTGGGAGAAAATCTGGCGAGCAAAGGATATATCGTTGCGTCTATTGACCACACGGACAGCATGTATCACGACAAGGCCGCTTTTGGCAGCACCCTGGTGAACAGGGCGCTGGATCAGAATTTTGTGCTGAATGAAATGGCCCGGTTCAGTCAGCAGAAAGATCACTTTTTGTCAGGTATGATAGACGCCTCCCGTACTGGGCTTATCGGATATTCCATGGGCGGTTACGGATCTGTCATCACGGCAGGCGGCGGTGTCACTAAAGCCAGCACGGAGTATAGCTGGGGGGCGCCGGCCGGTACGTTGAAGCGGATGATGTCAGGCAGTAAAGAGCATGAAGCTCTTATGGATGATCGCTTTAAAGCGGTGATTTCAATCGCACCCTGGGGGATGAATACCGGTTTTTGGGATGCCAAGGGACTGTCGGGTGTGAGGATCCCTATCCTCTT
Organism: Alphaproteobacteria bacterium UBA6062; assembly: GCA_002428885.1. Lineage (GTDB taxonomy): Bacteria > Pseudomonadota > Alphaproteobacteria > Sneathiellales > Sneathiellaceae > Sneathiella. Next base: position 42,763 of record DIYE01000338.1, on the reverse strand, counting down.
TGTCGCCGGTAGCGCTGACGATGTTTCCGGATATGAGAAGGGGGTGCGCGCTCTTTTCGAAAACACCGTTAATATAGACAGGTACCTTTTGACCTTTAATCACGCCAATCACAATGCTGCGGCTCCTATACCGGCACCTGCCGAGGCCTGGAAACCCTCACCACATCTGGATTTTGTTCCTTTTGAGCATTATGCGGATGCTGTTTGGGATAGTGTCAGAATGAACAATATTACCCAGCATTTCGCTACGGCTTATTTCGGTCAGCATCTGAAACAGAATGCTAAAATGAAAGCCTATCTTGACCTGGTTGAAGACTCGGATAAAGGGGTTTTTGCTGCGGAAAAGGATGGAACACTGAAGCTTGAACACACCTATTGGAAAGGCTTTCAAAACCGAACTGCAAAGGGGTTGCGGTTGGAGTTCCTGCCTAAGAAATAGTGTTTTCCGGAGGGGGTATGAAAGCATTTTTCAAAGCGACGCTGTTTGTTTTTCTGGTCGGTGGACTTGGTTTGTTTCTGTTGATGTATCGATCAGCAGCGCCTGATAAATTTATCCTGATTGGCGGCACGATCCTCACGATGGATCCAGACAACCCGGTGGCATCAGCCGTTTTGGTTGAAGATGGTCGTATTCGTGCTGTCGGGACCCAGCGCGGCATTGAAGCCAGAGCGGGATTTGTCGAGACTGTTGACCTGGACGGAGCCATTGTGCTGCCTGGACTCATCGAGCCGCATACACATCCGGTCGCTTCAGCCTTGTTGGGAACGGCGGTGGATATCAGTGGGTTTCGGTATAACAGCCGGGCCGCCATCATGGAGGTGCTTGAAGATGCGTCGAGTGGCTTTACCCTGACCCCCTGGATCGTTGCCTATGGTTGGGATCCGCTTCTCGTTGCGGATCTGGAGCCGCCGACCCTGGCGGAGCTGGATGCCCTGTCGCCGAAAAAGCCGTTGGTTATTCTGACGCAGATGTTACATGAGGCCTATGTCAATAGCGCAGCTCTTAAAGCGGCGGGTATCAATGTGAAGAGCCCTGGTGATATCGTAGAGGGTTTCATTCGGGACGACGCTGGAAATCTGACTGGCACTGTGCGGGAGGTCGAGGCAATTGACCGGCTGATCAGCCGCATCCCCCTTGCACCGGATCAGGCGACGGAATTGCTTTTGCGTTTTCAGTATATTCGCTACTCGAAAGCGGGCTATACAACGATTGGTGTTGCCGGGGCTGTGGGACGGCATAAAGATCCTGTTGAGTTGATCCGAAAAGTGGCGGACGATCCTGAGAGCCCTCTCAGAACATATCTGTATCTTCTGCCACATCAGGACAAGAACCTGCCCTTGGCCGGATCAGCTGACTTCCGTATCAAGGGGATAAAATTCTGGATGGATGGATCCCCTTTCACCGGAGGTGCCGCCCTGGAAGGCAGTTATGAAAATTCCGATGTCGTGATCGAGCGACTCGGGCTTGCTCATAATCATAGTGGATCTTTGAACTATACCAGGGCAGAGTTCGAAAGACAGATCCTCGCATATCACAACAAAGGCTATCAGATTGCCATTCACGTTCAGGGGGAGCGGGCTATCGATGCGGCGCTTGATGCTATTGAGATGGCGCAGACCGCTAAGCCTGCACCGGCTCTCAGGCACAGGCTTGAACATAATGCCCTGATAACGGTTTCACAGATGGCGAGAGCCGCGAAGCTGGGGGTTACGACGGGTTTCTTTGTTGATCATCTCTATTATTACGGAGATGTTTTGCCCTCTTTGATGGGTGAGAAACGGATGAAACGGTATATGCCGCTTCAGTCTGCCCTGGAAGCCGGTCTTGAGATTACGGTTCATGGAGATCATCCGGCCACTTCTATTGATCCTTTCAGAACATTGAAAACGGCAATTGAAAGGACGTCATTTACCGGGAAAACAGTCAGTGCACCGAACGAGAAAATATCTCGACAGAACGCGCTAAGAGCCATGACGTTGAACGCGGCCATTCAACTGGGGGAAGGGGACGAACTTGGCTCTATCGAAGAAGGGAAACGGGCAGACTTCACGGTCTTGTCTGACAATCCGCTTGAGGTTCCCGTCGGCAGTTTGCAGAATATTCGTATTCTGGATGTCTGGAAGGAAGGTCGGCGTGTAGATAATCGCTATTTTTCCGGAACGCATCTATCGTTGGCCTGGGATCTTATCAAAGCCAAACTGTCGGGCCGTTAAGAGAAATCATCTCCCGTGAGGCTGGCGCGTTGCGACAATTCAAGCCAGTTGCCGTCAAAATCACGGACAAAGCTATAGCGAACCGTCGTTCCCAGTGTTTTGGGTGCCATGCCCTCTGCTCCTCCTTCTGAAAGAACATGAGCATGTTCCTGGTCGGCATCTTGTATTTGCACTGTCAGATAGCGGTAGCCATTTGCAACATGGTGACCCGATAAAGGCTGGCTTTTATCTTCTCTTCCCAGAATCACGGTTTTCCCGCATTGAAATGCCGGGCCGTTTTCGGTGGTCAACGGAGCCAGGTTCAATATATTACCATAAAATCTCTGGAACTGATCCAGGTCCGGTGTTTTTATCTCAACGGCTGTGTCAGTGATACCCTGATAGCCGACAGGGACGAGGCAGATCCGATTTCCCTCCGGATCGGACAGGGTGCTTGGAGACGACAGGTCCTTCCGGGCAAGCAGTAAGGTTGATATACCGGAGGGGAAGCCGTTTTCTAGTGGATCCCGCGCATGATTGATTTTCAGTATGGGGCCATTGGGACCGTCACCCAGAAAATGTCGATGCTGGTGAATGCCCCCTCCAAGTTTACCAAGATGATCATATGCAAGGCCGATTTCGCGTTGCCAGAAGTCGAGCATGGCGTCTTTATTGTTGGTATAGAGCCCGATATCCAGATGCGCTTTAGCCAGTTCCATTGATCTCGCCTTTTCTTGTTTTTATGCCGCTTGTGCTATGTGTATCGCATATAGTTTTATCTTGAAAGGGGGAATGCTTACCCAGTTTTGTTGAGGTGTGACGCGGTAGTGAAGCTGTTTTTGTATCCTCCGGACAGTATTAATTTTCTCCTCTGTGGCGTCAGAAACGCGTCCTTTATGAGTATACGGCTAGTGAGCAGGCATCTGGTTTGTAATAGAGTTTCGTTCCGGATCTCCTGTGAAGCAGGTTCCAATATTTTCAGTGTCTGAGATCTGGAGTTTGTGGTTACATTTGTAAACTATAAAACAATATGATATTACATTATGGTGTTTCTAAAAGGTAACTAATGGTAACTGGCGGTAACCATGGCACTGAAAGTCAGAAAAAACAAAAGCCCTGCTCTTCCTCATAATTGTCCTCTTACAAATTGCATGGAGATTATAGGCGGAGCCTGGACACCCAATATTCTGTGGTCCTTAAAAGCAGGACCCAGGCGGTTTAGTGAACTCCGGGTGGACATACCGCTTGTATCCGCAAAAATGCTGACAACCCGCCTTCGGGAGATGGAGGAAAGACTGATTTTGATACGGGAAGTCAAGCCAACCTCTCCGCCTTCCGTCGAATATTCCCTGACAGAGTTTGGTCAGGAGTTACTACCGGCCATTGAGGCGATTGCGGCTGTCGGTCATAAAGTCAAACTCCAGCAGGATGCCCAGCGGGAAAAAATGACGGGCTGAAAAAGATCTGATCAGGGTATATCTTCTGCCAGACGTAGTCCTGAAAACTGCCATCGCTGATGAGGGTAGAAGAAATTCCGATAACTGGATCGTACTTGCTTGAGAGGTGTTGCGCAGGAACCGCCGCGCAGAACCAGCTGTCCGGACATGAACTTGCCATTATATTCCGACACAGCCCCGTCGGCGGGTTTAAAACCGGGATACGCGATATAGGGGCTGGAGGTCCATTCCCAGACATCACCAAATAGCTGATGAGATGCTATTCCGTCCTCTGAAGGACGGCGGGGCCTCAGGTGATCTGTTTCCGAAAAATTCCCGGCTATGACTGTATCTTTGGCGGCGAACTCCCATTCAAATTCGGTGGGGAGCCGCTTGCCGGCCCACCGAGCATAGGCATCAGCTTCGAAATAGCTGATATGAGTAACAGGAGCGTCCATATCCACAGGCTGATAGCCGCGGAGGGTCATGCTCCACCATCCATCCGTTTCTTCTCCCCAATAGAGCGGAGCGTTCCAGTTGTCCGCTTGGACAATTGCCCAACCGTCTGACAGCCAATGAAGCGGGTCTTGATAGCCGCCGTCTTCTATAAAGGTTGTCCACTCCCTGTTGGTCACAGGATGGCTTGCAAGACGGAAGGGTCTGATAATCTGTTCATGGCTCGGGCCCTCGCAATCAAATGCAAAATCAGGCCCTGAATGGCCGATTTTCACGATACCGCCTTCAAAGCTTTGCCAGGTTTGAGAAGCCGGTGGCGTATTCGGAATAGCGAGAGGTTCCGGAATACGAAAGGCCGGTTTTAGAGGATTTTGAGAAAACAGATGCAGGATGTCAGTGAGGAGGAGCTCCTGATGTTGCATTTCATGGTGCAAACCCAGTTCGATCAGGCCAGCGGCTTTCTCTGTACAGTCTGACGAGCGGAAAAAGCGGTGCATATGTTGATCAACATGATCTCTATATTGGGTGACCTCTTCCAGGGAAGGGCGGGTCAACATGCCTCTGCTCGGTCTTGGTTGTCTAGGACCGAGCTGTTCATAATAGGAATTAAACAGGAAGGCAAAGCGCTCATTGAAAACTGTATAATGATCCAGAAAACTCCCGAGAATAACGGTTTCAAAAAACCAGGATGTGTGTGCCATATGCCACTTCGCAGGACTGGCATCCGGCATTGACTGAACCGTTGCATCTGCATCAGAAAGATCAGCAATAAGATCCAGGGAGCGTTGGCGAACGGAGGAATATTCCTGTTTGAGTCTCTCAACAGTCTCGGAAGGGGCGGTTACCGGTAATGGCGTTATGGTCATCGTGGAGCCTCCTTCAGGATTTGAGATAATGAACGCTGAATAAAGACGCAGAGTCAGTCCAGACAGCCTGGGGGGAGAAACCGGCCTCTTCCGCCAATGCCTGAAAACTCTCGACGCTATATTTATAGGAGTTTTCCGTATGGATTGTTTCGCCTTCCCGAAAAGCAATACGCTCACCGTCAAGCGGGACAATCTGATCACAGAGGCTGATCAAGTGCATTTCAATCCGGCTCTTTTCCCTGTTCAGGAAAGCTCTATGCTCAAACTTAGAGATATCAAATCCGCCTTTTAGTTCCTGGTTGCAGCGTTTCAGCAGATTGAGATTAAAGTCGGCGGTGACCCCCAGGGTATCATTATAGGCAGCATGCAGGATCTTCTCGTCCTTAAGAAGATCGACACCGATGAGCATACCTCCGCCCTCCAGTAGATTTCGAGCCTTTTTAAGGAACTCCGTGGCTTCTCGAGGGGTGAAATTTCCGATTGTGGAGCCCGGGAAAAATCCCGTTTTCCGACCTCCTCCCAGATTGGGGAAAGGAAAATCAGATGTATAGTCTGCACAGATTGCAATCACCGGAAGATCAGGAAATGAACCGGCCAGTCTTTTGGCGGCGATCAGCAGGTGATCCCGTGAGATATCCATGGGGACATAACTTAACGGTTGTTCCATAGCATCCAGCAGGGTCCTGATTTTAGTGCTGGAACCGCTACCGAATTCAATCAGATGGGCGCGGCTTCCCAGGACGGCTGAAATGTCTGCAGAATGGTCTTTCAGAATCTGCAGTTCGGTCCGGGTCGGGTAATATTCGTCGAGCTCGCAAATTTGATCAAAGAGCCCGGATCCTCTCTCGTCATAAAAAAATTTACTGGGTATGGATTTCTGCTGTTTACGGAGGCCGTTCAGGACAGCGCTTAAAAAGCTCTCCTGCTCCGGTTCAAAATCGTGAAAATCTTTCAGTATTCCCTGCATGTTCCGCTCCTGTTTCAGTGCCAGGATGACGGGACTTTCCCGATGCCGTGTGACTCTGGCTATCGTGGAAAACTCCCCCTGTGTATTAGAAATATAGTGTTGCAACTTTGGTCCGGCATGGACGATTATTGGAACCAGTTGGTTCGTATATGTGACGGGAGAAGATCATGGATTGGGATGACGTCAGGTATTTTCTGGCTTTGGCAAGGGCCGGATCAATCCGGACGGCTGGAAAGACCCTCGGCGTTAGTCACTCTACCGTTGCCCGTCGTATTGAACAGTTTGAGCAGCAGATTGGTGTCAGGCTGTTTGATCGCACGCCGGGCGGCTATGTGACGACCCTTGCCGGGGACGATATGATGGGCAGTGCTATCCAGATGGAACAGGATATGAACAGCCTGGAAAGGCGGTTGCTGGGTCAGGATGCCCGCCTTGAAGGCGATATTTGTATCACCTTTCCGGATTCGCTGACCTCCGGCATTCTAATGCCGGATATTACCGAATTTACCCGGAATTTCCCTGACATAGATCTTGAGCTGGTCTTATCCTATCGGGCGTTTGATCTGTCCAAGCGTGAGGCGGATATTGCGCTTCGCTATATGAGGCGCAGTTCGGAACCGCCACCACATCTGATTGGTCGCAAACTGGCGACAGTCCACTATGCGCATTATGCTTCCCGGGTATTCCTGGAAGAAAACAACTTTGCAGCCGAACCACCGACCGTTAGCTGGATTCGCTGGGATGAAAGGGACCGTTTCCCCAAGTGGATAAAGGAGAGCCTATATCCGGAGATACCAGGACGAAACAACCTCGCTAATGGTATGATGCAGTTACAGGCGGTTAAAGCAGGCTTGGGGATTGCATCGCTACCTTGCTTTGCCGCTGATCTCGAGCCGGATCTCGTGCGGCTGCCCGGGAGTATCAGCAGCCCTTATTTTGATTTGTGGATCCTTTCTCATCCCGATCTGCGGGAGACCGCCAGGCTCAGGATATTCAGAGATCATATTACCCGCGCTATTATGAAAATGCGGCCCCTATACGAAGGAAGCGGGCAACAGGATAGGGAGGGGTGGACATGAAATCTCAACTGAGAGACGCACTCCCCGCTTTCAGTTTGGCGGCTTTTCGGCTCGCCTGAAGCTCTCGGTGGGAAATATAGGTTGTCGCGGCGATAATCAGTCCGCCGCCAGCGAAAACATAAGGGTCCAGAGCTTCACCAAAGACGAGCATGCCCAGGATGGCTGCCCAGACGAGCTGCAGGAAGCCCAGAGGCTGCGTAACAGTGATGGGGGCCGCTTGGAAAGCTTTTGTCAGTGTTACATGCCCGATGGTCGCGAAGGCCGCTGTCAGGGCCAGCCAGCCCAGTTCCTCCATTGTTGGCGTTCGCCACTGAAGAATGGCACCGGGCAGCAGTGTAATGGTGCAGCCCAGTGACAGCATCCCGACGATAAAGGACGGGTTTTCTGTATCCGTCAGTTTCTTGGCAATCAGAAAAGAAATCGCGAATAAAGGCGTTGCACAGAGCTGTGCCAGTTGTCCGAGGTTAATCTCCTGAAAGCCGGGTCTCAAGATAATAAGGGCCCCCATAAAACCGCAAACGACGCCGAGAATTCGGCGGACCCTGAGTTTTTCCCCCAGAAAAATCGCAGCGCCAATGGTCACGAAAATTGGGGCTACATAACCGATCGCTGTTACTTCCGCGATGGGAATACGGGCCATGGCATAGAACCAGAGAATGACACCGATCCCGTGAACCAGACCGCGCCCTGCATAGAGACCGAGGGTCGAGCGCTTGATGCGTCCTGGCCAGGCGTGCCAGACCATGGGAGCGATCAGCAGGCAGCCGAACAGGTAGCGGATAAAAGCGGCTTGCATAGCCGGCACATCGGACCCGAGATGCCGGACAATGCCTGTCATTGCAACGAACAGAAAGCTGGTGATGACCATCCAGCAGACCCCTTGGAGGGTACGGTTTGCCCGTATTATTGTTATCAGGGACACTGGCGTTCCTTTATTGAGTAATCTTATGATCCCTCAAGCGGTGTAAACTGTCCAGAAAAATAGCAGAGCTTCAGTGCCACCAAACCGCATATTGCCGTTCGCAGAATCCGGGAATATCTTTAATATTAAGGTGTTGTCCGGATTCTGTTGTAAGGGATCCGGCAAATTTCCCGAATAGCTGTGTGAAGTCAAAAGGAGTATCGCCTGTTGTATCATGAGCGACGTAAGCTCCTTCAGGATAGAAGGTTAGTTTAATCCTTCCGGTGTCAGAGGTTACTGTCCAGGGTTTCTGAAGGTCATCAAGGTCATAGATGAATTGAATCAGTCCGGCAGATTCCTGTTTTCCGTCTATCCACAGAGCATTTTCAGAATGGCCTGTCTCATTAACACCATTTGAAAGGTTGAGGCCAATGGACCGGCCATCCTCAAGAGAACCTGTCAGGCAAGCCCAATTCCAGAAAGTATCCTGCCTGAGATGCCCGGCCGTGAAATCGTGATGGGCAGAAGCGCCTGATATTCCCAGATCATAGATGTCACCTTCATAGATTAGGGTGCCTTCCGCCGGCAGGCCGGCCACTTTCTGACAATAGGTCCATCCGTTTGGTCCGGTGGGTGTGCAAAGGCGTAGTGTCTCAAACCGGTTGCGCGTTTCAGAAAAGCGTAAGTTCAAAATCTCCTGATCATCCAGTTTTACCAGAAGTTGCTTTTCGAGGGACGGCAGGTTTGAAGTGAACCGGATGTCCATGCCATTCCCCGAAATCCAGGTTTCACCGTCATCAGGGTCCAGGGAAAGTCTCACATGCTCTTTGGAGCGCGCCCTGCAACCGCGCTTGATCATCGTCCCTTTTTCTCGGTCGAAGAGGTAGAAAAAGACGGTTGTCTGTCGGTTCGCCCGGGCGAGAGAACAACCGGCAATAAAGCGTGAAGAGGCAAAGCCCATAAAATGAAAATGTACAAACCGTTTTTCCCGTTCTTCCGCAGGCAGCATTTCCCGAAACGGTGAGCGCAAGGGAGCATCCAGGTAATTGATCCGGCCAACCGGAGCCTTGTGAAAACCAAAAGGGATAGAGCCTGAAGATGGAATAAGGATCTTATTGTTTTTGTTCATGGATCCACTTTCAAGGAAATGACGAGACTATTATGCCGCTTCATGTCGCCGGGTGCAATTGGTAGTGGCGGACAATTTTTTTTAAAATATTTCATTCCTGTGAAGTAATATATGAGGGTATGATTATATTTCTGTTCGGGAAAGATGGGAGGGGCATGTGACTGATCAGATCAGTGAAATTACAATCGTAGGCGGCGGAACTGCAGGCTGGTTAACGGCGGCGTTCTTGATCCGCTATTTGAATTTCAGGGCGGATAAGGAAAAGAATACAAAGATTACCCTGATTGAATCGCCCAATGTGCCGACAATCGGGGTTGGTGAAGCGACCATTCCCAGCATGCCCGACCTTTTAAGAAGCCTGGGGGTTTCCGAAAAGGAGTTTTTCCGGCGGTGCAATGCGTCTTTCAAGCTGGGAGTTCGTTTTAATAACTGGAACCATGACGAACAGGGGAATTCCCTGTCTTTTGTTCATCCCTTTGATGGTATCGGAACGCAGTTGGGAGGGCAGAACCCGGCGTATCATTTTCATAAATATGGTGGCCCGGACGGACGGGATAATCTGGATGCTTGCCTGTCCGTCAGTGTCGCTGCCATTCGAAACCGCAAAGGCCCGAAAGGGCTTGAACACGGCGATTATGAAAAACACCTGAACTATGCCTATCATCTGGATGCAGGCCTTTTTGCGGAGTTTTTGAGGGATATCTCCGTTGAAAGAGGCGTCAACCATATCCTGGATGATGTGGAAGCTGTCGAACAGGATGAGAAAGAGTATATTTCGAACCTAAAACTTCAGCGAAACGGCGATCATCCGGTAGAACTCGTCATCGACTGCACCGGATTTAAAGGGGTGATTATTAAGGAGGTTCTGGGAATTAAGTTCGAAGATTACAGTCGATATCTCCTCAATAATCGGGCGCTTGCTGTCCAGATACCGCATACAGATCTGGAGGCTATCGAGCCTTGCACCAATTCCACGGCTTTAGGGGCCGGGTGGGTCTGGAAAGTACCTCTTTATAGCCGGATTGGAACGGGGTATGTCTTTTCCAGTCATTTTCGAACAGATGACGAGGCCGTCGATGAGTTTTTAGCTCATTTGGGAGAGGATGGAAAAGACGCCGAACCGCGTGCCATCCCCATCCGTGTCGGGCGTATGGAGAAGGCCTGGGAAAAGAACTGTATCGCGATCGGTCTGTCGTCCGGCTTTATCGAACCACTGGAATCCACCGCCATTTATATGATCGAGAATTTTGTGAAACTCCTGATGTTGAACTTTCCGGATAAAAGCTATCCGGATGCCTTGGCGGATCGCTTCAATGACGTTACCGGAAAGATGGTCCAGGATATTCGGGATTTTATCATTCTACATTATTGCACCAACAACCGGCAGGATAGCGACTACTGGCGGGTTGCCCGAGAGGAAATGGAGATCCCGGATAGCGTCTCGGCATTGCTGGAGGAATATCGGCATACATTGCCGGTGCAAACGGCATTTGATCAGACCTTTTTGTTCAATCATATGAGCTATCTGACGGTGCTCTTTGCGAAAGGCTTCTTCAAGGATGTCCGCTTTCCTGCTGAGCGGTTTATTTCAAAGGTCGACTGGGATAAACGCATGCAGCAATTTGCGGCCTACGAGGCTGATATCCTCGCCAAATTACCGAGCCATTTCGATCTTCTGGAACATTTCCGGGGAGAACCGCCTAAACTGCCGGGCTTGGGCGGTGCAACCAGTTATGGCGGGTACCAGCCAACAGTGCAGTTCGGCGGAGCGGGCACTAAACCTGCTATACAATTTGCGTCAAAGAAAACTGAAAAGCCGGACTTGTCAGGCGGAAACATCCTTTAACCGGTCCGGACTTCAAGAGCTTCCAATGCGTTGAAGAAACGGGGCCAGTGACTCCAGATCAAGAACTGGCCGGCATCGTCGATTTTGTCAAAGCGGGCATTCTGGAACAGATCCATATGGTCCTGGATGCGTTCCGCCGGATTGACCTGGTCTTTTCCACCGACCAGAACGGTTGTCGGATGTTGGAGCTTGCGGATCATGTCTGACCAGTCGGTTACCGTGTAGGGTGCGTCCCTGCAGAAACCTTCTACACCCTGCAAGACCGTATGTTGCAACCCTTCCATAATGACGTCCCGCACCTGACCGTTCTGAAGGGCGAGGCTATCTGCCGGACTGGATCTGGTCAGAGCTTCCAGAAATTGATTGGCGAAGCCCGATTTAATCATGGTCGCACCGGACTGACAGATAAACCGGAACAAAGGAGGTGTTCTGATGGATGTCTGGGCAATAATCCGCTGGCGTATGGGCAAGCTGTTCGCATATTCAGGTTTCCAGATGGGAATATGATTTAGCAGCAAGACACCTTTGACCCGTTGCGGCGCCCTTTGCGCCAGACGGATGGCATAACAGCTACCTCCCATGAGACCAGCAGCAAAGACAGAGTCCAATCCCAGATGATCCAGCAGATGAACGATATCCCGGGCAACACCGTCCAACAGACCTTCAGGGGTATCCAGTTGCCTGATATCGGATTCTCCAAAGCCGGGCCTCGAAGGCGCAATAACCCGCCATCCTTTATTGGAGGCGGCCTCGGCGGCATCCGTCGTGAGGCGTCTTCCGAATAGCATGCCATGAATAAACAGGACCGGTTTTCCGTGTAGAGAACCCTGATCTACATAAGACAGTCGGCGACCGGAGGGGAGCAGGATTTCTCCTTCCCTAAAGAGTTGCGCAGGAACGAGCGAGTCGTCCAGATGTCGGGCAATGCTGATGCTGGCATTGAAATTGGCGACAAAGCCAGTGACCTGCCCCACCAGTTCCGCAATATTTTTGACATCAAATTTTGCAAGTGCACTTCTGACCTGGGTCCGAATAGTATTGATGCTGGCGCTTCTGTCTTCTGCGACTTCGTTGGGGCTTTTGCCTTTGGCCAGCCCTTCAACAATCGCAACTTCCGCATCGCTGAGAGAAAATGCATTTTTTAGAGCTTCCGTGGTGCGCTTGTCGAAGTGGAGGCCGCCGCTGGTGAGCAGGAAATGTGGTTGCGGTTCCTGTCGGTTTTGCCGAAAGTCAAATTGTGGGAAAGTGATGCGGGTAACAATCATATACCCCGATTTCTGACCTTTTGACATAAAGCTGTCGCGGGCAAAGAAGACGCTGCCGAGCTGGGACGGCTTGCCAAGGCACCATTCTTTCAGATCATCGAGGATATCCGGATTAAGGATAGGCGTTTCTTCCAGAGAGCGATTTTCCGAATCGTCCGCTATATCGTTGGCAGCCTGGTTAGCCATGACGATCTTGAACTGCTTGTCGAAAACAAGGCTCGGACCGGCAAATCCGTTCAGCAATGCATGAAGAGGTCTTGTTTTATGGTCAGCCGTACTAACGGCGTCCATCATCTGTTCCGCCCGAGAGAAGTGCATTTGCAGGATCGTGCGTTGCTCTTCATCAATGTCGGTGGAGACAAAGGACTCCCATAATTCCATCATGCTGTCATATCGGTCCGGTTCCAATATGACACGATAGGCGCTGTCAATCAGCTGGTGAAAATCATCAGACTGGCTCATATCCCCTCCCTGATAAGCGCAGTATTACCTGTACGGATTGCTCTTTCTTCATCAAATTTGATGAAACAGCGTATGAAAAACGGCTCTAAACGGTCCCTGTTTTTTGCAAATCCTCCCCAATTTTAACAAGCCGCGAGCTATGAGCGGCGTGAGCGATAGCATGGGTTTTTGCTATATCCCGGGCAAGGAGTCCCGTGGCTGGTGGCAGCGGACCGGGTATGGTTTCTATAAGGCTCTCGAAACCCTTGAGGCAATATCCACTCTGTTGCCGGAAACCTAAATGTAATTCCAGAAGCAGTGTTGTATCGTCAGTGGTATCGGCGGCTGCTTCTGCCAGATGATCAGCAACGATCTTGAGAGACATGAGTTGGGTTTTTAGAGCACCTATCTGGCGAGCTTCTGTCTCTTTCGTCAGGGGCGTTACGTCATCCAGGAGTCTCTCGAGGCTGCCAACCTGGCCCGCTGCGCCGATTGCATCCTCAACGGCGCGCATTTTAAGGGATATATGTTCGAAGGCCTTTCCCTCCGGTCCAATCAGATTTTGCACAGGGATGCGGCAATTTTTGAGCTTTATGCCCCCGTGGGGGCATGGGTGGAGGAAATCCAGCGGCACGCCTGTTGTGCGTTCCAGGCCAGGTGTATCGGCCGGTACCAGAAAGGCACTGAAGGCCTTGCGATTATTCTTCTCATCTGTAATGGCCAGCGTAATATAATAGCCTGCGATCGGACCATTGGTCAGAAAGGCTTTCTCTCCGTTCAGGATATAGTGATCACCGTCCTGCTCTGCACGCGTCGCCAGCTTTTTGGGATGAGCACCCGCGCCAGGCTCTGAAATGGCGATGGAGAGAGTTGTCTCGCCTGCCTTCAGCTTGGGAAGCAGCATCTTTTGTAAAGCTTCGGGAGCGGCGGCAAGAACATGTAGTTTTGTGATAAGCCAGTGCGAGCTGAAGACCATCGTAAGGCCGGGAACGCCACCTTGTCTGTTAAGGCGGTATATGGCTTCCGACAGCAGAGGATAATCTGCGCCAAATCCGCCGTCTTCAGGTGGGGTGGTCAGACCGGAGAGGCCGCTTTCTGCAAAGGCCTGCCAGACGTCGTCGGGTAGTTTTCCTGATGAAATCAGTCTCTCCCGTTGCGGCGCGATACGAGTGTTTGCGAAACTTTCCAGTTGATCCAGAATATCCGCTTCTTGAGAGGCGGTTTTCGGCATGCCTTATCCTTTTTTGTTTTGTTTCTCTTCAGTATAGCGCCGATTATCGATGTCCCGCCATACCGTACTTTACGAGTATGAAGACACTGATGAAACGCCTCTTTTTGATCTGCATCAAGTTTAGGCTTTTCAAAGAATGATAGCCTGAAGGTGTTGATCGAAAAGAGACGGACGGAAGGAGTGGCGATGGTCAGACAAAATACAGCTTCGCAAACCGAAAAAGGGGCGATGGAGAAAGAGCCGGTAACGGTGCAGGAGAATACCGTGGAGAAACCTGCCATTACCCAGAACCCTGATGAAATTCGCCGCATTTTTGAAACGGGTGAATATCCCTACAAAACCAAGATTGCCCGCAGTGACTATGAAAAGGAAAAAGCGCTGCTACAGATTGAGCTTCTTAAGGTTCAGGAATGGGTTAAAGAGAATAGCGAGAAGGTCGTCCTGCTTTTTGAAGGACGGGATGCCGCTGGTAAAGGGGGAACGATCAAACGTTTTACGGAACATTTGAATCCCCGTGGTGCCCGCGTTGTGGCATTGGATAAGCCGACGGAGCGGGAGAAAACCCAGTGGTTTTTTCAGCGCTATATCCATCATCTGCCGGCAGGCGGTGAAATGACGTTCTTTGATCGGTCCTGGTATAATCGGGCCGGCGTCGAGCGGGTTATGGGTTTCTGCAAACCACAGGAATATCTGGAATTTATGCGGCAAACCCCGGATCTTGAACAGATGATTGTCCGGAGCGGTATCCGGCTCTACAAATACTGGTTCTCCGTGACCCAGGAAGAGCAGCATCGGCGCTTCAAATCCCGTGAAGTGGAACCGCTAAAGAAGTGGAAATTGTCTCCCATTGATCGTCAATCCCTTGATAAGTGGGATGATTATACGGAAGCAAAGGAGGCGATGTTCTTCTATACGGATACTGCGGATGCGCCCTGGGCGATTATTAAATCCAACGATAAGAAGCGAGCTCGTCTTGAATGTATGCGCCACTTTCTCAATTCTCTGCCTTATTCAGGTAAGGATCCTGAGGTGGTTCGCGAGCCGGATCCGCTGATTGTTGGATACGGGCATCATGTCATCGGCAATAACGAACATATCCTGGGACGGAGCCTGCATCCGGAAACACGCCGGTCATAGGGAGTTGCTAGGGAGGCTGAAACCGGCGCTTGTTGGGAGGCAAGCGCCGGTTTTGCTTTGGTATCTTTTCGTCAATGACCTATTCTGACGTTGTTTGATGTCTTGTGTCAGGAATGAATACCATGTCAGCATTGCCCCTCGTTTTTGGACCGGATCCGGTCTTTCGAAAGAAAGCGAAGAGCGTTGAGACTGTCGATGATAATATCCGGGAACTCATCGCCGATATGTTTGAAACCCTTTATCAGGAACAGGGCGCCGGGATTGGTGCAAACATGGTTGGGGTTCTGAAACGGATCATTGTTATCGATTTGAAAGAGGGCGGTGAAAAGCAGCCGCTTGCGATGATCAATCCCGAAATTTTACAAGCGTCGACCGAAACGCAGATTTTCGAAGAGGCTTCTTTAAGCTTCCCCGGTATCTCGGCGAAGATTGAGCGGCCCAGCCGTGTCACGGTTCGTTTCCTGGATGAGCAAGGGGAACAGCGTGAATTGGACGCGGAAGGCTTTCTTTCGGCGGTGATACAGCATGAAATGGATTATCTGGAAGGGCGGACCTTTCTGGATCATCTATCCCGTGTAAAACGGGATGGCCTTTTGCGGAAATATCGCAAGCTGTGGCGTTGAGAGGTATTAGGGAAGGTAAGAATGGTATCCGGAAACAAACCGCTTCCGGATACTGGGGAAACAAGAGAAAAACTGACCCGGTTCAGACTTTTGCTGCTATCAGTTTGATTTCAACTAGATCGCCTGGGGCGAGGTCTGTTCCGACGCAGGCTCGGCAGGGCCAACCATCGTCGGGAATCCAGTCGCACCAGATAGCATCCATGTCGTCTTTTTTGGACATATCCGTCAGATAGATCGTGGTTTCCAGAATCCGGTGTTTATTGCTGCCGGCTTCGTTCAGATGTTTTTCCACCAGCGCCAGCATATTATGCGTTTGCTCTGTTACAGTGTCCCCGGCGCCAACCCCTACGACCCATATATAGCCATTATGTTCCACAGCCCGGCAGCGGCCTTTGGCGTTACCGGGGTAGCGTTTGATGTCACTCATTTTTTGCTCCTGTTAATCGATAATAAAAAGGCGAGCACCTGTTTCCGTAGAGGATCGGTGCGCTGGATCCCCAAAATTGGATACCTGATAACTCATGCCGGGTGTCAATTCGTATCGGCGGCCATCTTTAAGCTCCGATATCAGCTGCCCGTCAAGAACCAGCAGAATATGGCCTCTGTCACACCAATGATCGGCCAGGTAGCCCGCTGAATATTCCACCTTCCGGATGCGGATGTCCCCCAACTCTACCGTTTTCCAAAGCGCATGACCATTTGTTCCGGGGTACCTGATCTCTGGCACCATAGACCAGTCCGTCAGGGTAAAAGGTGAAAGACGGAGTTCCATAAATTCGACCTGAAAAGTGAGTGACAGATGCTGATGACAGATCTAAAAAGAAACAATTATCAGTGCAATATATATATTGAGCTCGGTGCAATATAATGAAAACCTATCTCCACATTGCGGATGAACTTGAAAATCGGATAAAGGCGGGAGATCTGCAGCCGGGGGACCGGTTACCGCCTCAACGGACCTTTGCCTATGAGCGAGGCATTGCCGCCTCCACGATAACCAGAGCCTATGGGGAGCTTGCCCGGCGAGGATTTGCCGGCGGCGAGGTTGGTCGCGGAACCTATATTCTGGATGCCGGATCCGGTCAGGCTCTGGCTTTATCAGCGTCGAGGGATGACCTGCCCGTAGATCTTGAAGTGAATTTCCCAACCCTGGACGGGCAGGAACATCGGATGATGGAGGGGTTGCAGACATTACTGGAGGCTGAAGCCGGAGAATGTCTGTTTCGACCACGCGGTCGATTTGATGAAGGAGACCGGAGATTAAAGAGGGCTTTTGCTGATTTCCTGGCGACAGGCCCCTGGCGACCGGATCCGTCCTCCCTGCAATTTGCTGCTGGTGGCCGTCAGGCGATTGCCGCAGCCCTCTCTGCCCTTGTACCGGCGGGAGGAACATTGGCGGTCGAGAAACTGACATATCCGATTGTGAAGGCTCTGGCATCGCGATTGGGTATTCGGTTGCTACCGGTTGAGATGGATCAGGAAGGACTAATTCCCGCAGCTCTGGAGGCGGCTCAAAGGAGGCAGAACGTAAAAGCCGTCTATTTCCAGTCTGCTATTCACAATCCGATCGGAACGGTGATGGGGCGGGAGAGGCGTCAGGCGTTGGGACGGGTTCTGGAGAAAACCGGAATGGCCGGTATTGAAGATTGTGTTTACAGATTTCTTATTCCCCGCACTTTTTCGCCCGTGGCGCAATATGCGCCGGACCATGTCATTGTGCTGGATAGTTTTTCGAAGCGCTTGTCGCCGGGCCTTAATCTGGGTTTATTGGCTGTTCCCGAAGGATATAGGCAAGATGTTCAGGACGCTTTGCTGCAAGGCGGCTGGTCGGCGACAAGTTTTGCCCTGCAGGCCTGCAGGGCCTGGCTGGATAGCGGTTTGGTGGTGGATTTGGAAACTGCCAAGCGACGGGATGCTAGAAAGCGACAGAAAGTCCTGCAGGATTGCCTCTCTTCTTTTGATATTATCAGTCATCCTTCCGCCTATCATGCCTGGTTAAGGCTACCGAAGGAGCATCGAGCTGAGAGCTTTGTTGCGAAAGCAGCTCGGGAAGGCATTGCCCTGGTTCCGGGAGCGGCTTTTGCGGCAGACCCGGCTTATGCACCGCCGTCTGTCCGGATTGCCCTGGCCTCCTCAACACTGGGTCGGTTGCGAAACGCATTGATGCGATTGAGCGATATACTCGAAAGGTAGCCGGGCGGACGCCGCCCGGCTGCTCTTGATCTTAATCCAGATCGATATTGTCTTCGGGAATTTCACTTCCCTGCAAACGGGATGCAATCACCCATCTGTTCAGCGGTGTTGTGTTTGAGCCTTTGGTGAATTTCTTCAAAGTCGTATAGAAAATAAAGAACTTGTCTTTAACCGGCTCAGCGGTGGCGACCTGAAATTCCTCCCACTCATAGAAGTAAGTCGTTTTGGTCCCCGACAAGGTGATGTCACCGCTTAAGCTGATATCCAGTTTATCAAACTTGGATTGGCTGGTTTCCTTGGAGCGGGTGGTCTTGTCCGTGTTGATAACCAGCCGTTTGATATCTCCGACATAGTCGTATCTGGGATTACCCAGAGTTTCCTCGGCAATCTCAAGCAGATCGGAATCGGTTGACGCGGCTTCCGGTAGGCGCACCAGCTCCATGGCTTTACGGTAATTGTCTTCGTAAAGGTCGCTGCTCTTTCTGGCTTTTTCGAGCAGGGTCAGCCGTTGTTCATAATCCTTGTGTTTGAGAAGCTTGGAGTATTCAGCAGCTTCACTGAATAGCAGTTCCGTATCCGCCAGGGATTTGCGAACCTCATCTGCCCGACCCTCGGACAGAAAGTGTTTTGTCTGTTGAAGGGAATCCGTTGGATCAAAAGCATCAAAGAAAGGAAGTGTTTCCGACGCATGCTTTACGGCAAGGGCCAGATTGGCGGAGAATGTCTTAACATCCTGCTCCATCTTGCCGACGATGCCGCGAAGGGATCGGTCCAGCCTGTCCACATCCTTCAGATCATAGGCGCCGCCCTGACTGACGGTTTGTCGGGTATCGGGAAGCCAGGCCCGTTTTTTTATTTCCGGCAGCGGTTTGTGGATGGCAATGGCCGCCTTTCTGGTTTTCGCAAGCTGGATCAGCCAGGTCTTGAGTTCACCCTGTTGATAGGGATGAGACGGTGTTTCCGGAGCCGTTAATTTGCGGATGGACTGCTCGATAGCCGCCAGCTTCTTCTGAACGTCTCCGAGTACTTCCAGTTCCTTCGCTGCATGATCTTTGCCAAAAGCAATCATGTTACCGTAATTGGCAAGAGCATTCCCGGCGGCGACAACGTCCGGATCACCGGCAAAGTCGTTATATTTACCTAATGAGACACTGAAGTTATTCAGGCGCTGTTCCGCTTTCGCCACATATCTGGCATCCTGAAACGGTTTTGGACCGGCCTTGTTCAGAGTGTCAGAGGCGCTTGCAATATCCCGCTGCAGCTTTTTAACCCGAACCCGCTGCTGCGAAATCATCCGCTTTGCAGGCGCCTGTTTCCGGGCGGCGGGCTGAGCAGGTTTGGACGCCTGGGATGCGCTGGGCATCGGTTTGGAGGCTGTCTCTTTGGGTGTTTTTGGTTCAGGTGCCGGAGCAGTCGTTGTCGTTTGGCCGGGCGTGATGACGTTGTTAAGGAACTCTACAAGCCTCTTATGCCGCTCGTCTGCCTCGACCCAGGCCGGGTGACTGTGATCTGCCGCGCTGTCCAGCCGTTGCCGGGTCAGTGTGAGCAGTTTTAAGGTTCGCCGGGCCGTTGTTTTGGAGACAGATGTCTGTCCGGCAAACTGTTCTTCATATTTCGTGATATCCGTCAGCGCACTGCTGACATTTCGGTCTATATCAGAGGCCGCAACGGCAGCCCCAATGGTCAAAAAAAGACACACTGATAGTGTCGTTAGAAACTTCACCATACGTAAACCCCCCCGAGTTCGTTTGTTTGGATCGCTTTCAGTAAACATAAAAAGACGGCCCGGATCAATATATTATAAATCCATGTAGATAAGTGATCGGGTTCTTCTATCGCGGCCGTGTTTGCTGTATCAGGGAAGAATGACCAAAGAAACAGACTTATACGAACCGGTAAAAGCGCTGCTTGAAAGCAAAGGCTATGACGTCAAGTCGGAGGTAAAAGGCTGTGATGTCGTGGCCGTAAAGGATGGCGAGCCGACTGTTATTGTTGAGCTGAAACTTATCTTTTCACTGGATCTGGTCTTGCAGGGCATTAGCCGTCAGGCCCTTTCAGATGATGTGTATCTGGCTATCCTTGCTCCTGAAACACCCCGAAAACGCAAAAACTGGCGTTTGAAGCAGAAAGACTATCTGAAGCTGTGCCGCAAACTGGGGCTTGGCCTGATGCAGGTAACGCCACCATCCGATCAGCCCGGATCCGTACTGGTCCTGCTGGATCCCAAACCCTATGCACCTCGCAAAAGCAAGGTGAAGCAGAGCCGTCTGATAACAGAGTTTAAAAACCGCACCGGTGATCCCAACAAGGGAGGCGTGAGCAAAACAACGATTATGACGGCGTACAGGCAAAATGCCCTGCGCTGTGCCCTCCTTCTGTCGCCGGAAGGTGAGATGAAAGCTGCCGAGATCAGGAAAAAAGCCGGCGTCTCCAATGCTGCGTCAATCTTGCAGAAAAACCATTACGGCTGGTTCGAGAGGGTTTCGCGCGGTGTTTACGCATTGACGGAAGCGGGGAAGTTAAGTTTAACGGAAAATGCCGAGGCGATTGAGACATTTTCGTTGTCATCGCCGACCCCAACGGACAGCGTTCCAGATCCGCTCGTGGACCATAAAGAGGATCAGGCCGCTGGTTGAAGAGGTGAGGGAGAGGGTGAAGGCGTCAAAAAGCGACTCAGTATGCGGGTAGGCGATAATCATCATGGTTGCGATCCCGATCACCTGCCATGTTATTGTTTTTAAAAGAGTACGCTGCGCCGTTTCCATAAAAATCATTTTCCTTTCTGGATAAGGAAACTATATCAGACGTTGTAAATCGCGGGAATTGGGCGTTTATGCATATATTTATGCGCATTGTTGATAATTATAAACAATGGTGTAAATTGCTGGCATGGATAAACTGGAACGATCCCGGATTTTCAGAACCCGACTTGAGGAAGCTATGAGCCGCGCCGCCATGAGTCGAAGTGCATTGGCCCGGACATGTGGGGTGGATCGGTCGACCATTGCTCAACTATTGAATGAAGCTGAAGTGAGACTGCCCAACGCTCATGTGGCGGCGGAGTGCGCTTCAGCGCTCGGGGTGAGTGTCGACTGGTTGCTGGCGCTAACGGAACGGAGTGAGACAACAGCGGCCTTGCTGGATACCTCCTTCCGGCTGACAGAAGCCAAACGCACACCGGCAGATGCGCAGATTGGCGAATGGCACAGGGAAGCTGCGGGCTACAAGATCCGGCATGTGCCGGCAACCCTGCCGGATATCTTAAAGACCGATGCGGTTCTTGAGTTCGAATATTCCGCTTTTGTCGAAAAAACCCCGGAGCAGGCGGGCCTTGCCATTCTTGATACAACCAAATGGCTCCGCAATCCCGGCTCTGATTATGAAATTTGCGTCCCCAGACACCTGGTTGAATCCTTGGCGCTGGGCGAAGGCTACTGGACAGGATTACCGGAGGCAGCCCGGCGGGAGCAGATAGCCTATATGGCCGACTGCTGCCGTGATTTGTACCCGTCTTTACGGATTTATCTCTATGATGCCCGGACGGTTTTCTCCGCGCCGGTAACAATTTTCGGCCCCTTGCTCGCTGTTGTCTATGTGGGCCGCTACTATATGGTCCTCCGCGAAACCCGGCAGATCCAGGCCCTCACAGATCATTTCGACCAGCTCGTCCGAGACTCTGAAACCGACGCCCGCTCAGCCGCCGATACCATTGCCGGGATGATCTAGCGCTTTCTTCTTTATTCTGCCTCGGTAAACCGGTCCGTCGGATGGGACTGACCTTGTGGGAGGTCGCCGGACATGGTCTGCTTGTAAGCGTACCAGGTGGCGTGGCCGATAAGCGGCAGGGTGACAATCAGTCCGACGCCCAGTGTTGCAAGGCCGATCCCGGTAAAGATCACGATCATGGCCGCCCAGAGGATCATGGCGTTTCGGTTATGGATTACCGCATAGGCGCTGGTCAGCAAGGATGGAACGAACATGGATTTTCGGTCGAGCATCATGGGCATGGAAAAGGCACCGATAAAGAAGATACCCGTTGCAAAGACAGCCCCGACAATGGCAATGGACAGTCCGAAATAGATCCCTTCCAGGCTGATCGCTCGGAATAGAATGATGTCCCATTCGGGCATGATCCCGGGGAAGTTCAGGGCAAAGACCGTAAAGGACAGGCGGATCCACATCTGGAAAATAAAGGCAAGCGCCACGCCGAAACCAAAAATCCCGAGCTTGTTGCGCTTTGCGGCTGTTAAAGCGGCCCATAGAGTGACCTTTTCACCGGCTGCTGAGCGGCGGCTTATTTCGTAAAAACCAATGCCGACCGCAGGACCGACCAGAAGGAATCCGGTCAGGCCGGGCAGGATCAGATAGAGCCAGCCCATAAAATAAAAGCCGAAGGACAGGATCAACCCTGAAATAATAAACAGGGCTGCATAGCTCATGCTGACGCCGCTGTTCGCTTTAAGGTCCGCCCAGCCGGCGGCCAGCCAGCGCCAAACATCTTCAGTACTGACAGATGTGACGAGAGCCATTTCCTTGATCAGAAAGACAGCCGTTTTCGGATGCTGGCCTTCTGATATATTTCTACCGTTCGCCGGCGTTATTTTTTCTTTCTTCATCATGGTTTCACCCTCAGAAACCCACCCATCAGCTAAAAGCTTAAAAGCAGTGGGAGATTTAGTAAAGGGAGCTAATGTAGTCGGTGGTTTAACGGGGATTGTATGGAACCGATGATGTGATATCGGCCAGTGTCTCGGATCTTTAAAAGTAGTTGCGGTATCTGGAGACTTGTCGTATTTCTTTCACATTAATAGAGAAAATAATAATTTATATTACCATTAGTTGAAGGGGGTGCTGAATGGGCACAGTGAGAAGGAACATACTTATTCCCTTCCTCCTGCTGGCCAGTGTGCTGGTGTTCGTAACAGGTTGCTCGGATCCGGAGTATGATAATGCCAGCCAGCTGCTTGAAAAGGCGGGTAAAGACATTTCAAGGCTGGAAACGCTTTTGAAAGCCGATGAGGCCCGGGGATATAAAAGCACAACTCCCTTTGAGTTGCCCAATATCAAGTATTTGAAAGAATATGCCCATATCCTGAAGCAATCCGATCCCGATTTGAGCAACCTGATTGCGACACTTGAAGCGGAAGGGACCGTCAGGGGCGGCAGTTTTACGTTTCTCCGCAAACGTCTGACGAATGCACAAAACACTTTCGCGAATGACGGGAAGAAATCCAGAATCGCTGTATCAGACGTGGCCTCGGAGGCGGCCTCTGTTTCTGGTGCCGCCGATCCAACTGTGTTCAATGATTCATTGGTGGATGTGATTAATGTCCTGGCGGATATGAGCAAGGGCAAACTGCCGAAGCTGAAATTCGCGAAGACCGAAGATCAAAACATGCCGCCCTCTCAGCACCTCGTGGGGAACCCGACATACGGGTATTGGTCAAACAGTGGTGGCAGCAGCTTTTGGCAATGGTATGGTCAATACCGATTGTTTTCCGATATTGCTGGATGGGGGACAGGGTACCAGTTTAACCGGGATCGGTGGTATCGGAACCGCAGTGCTTCCTATTACGGGGATGTTGGTCGTCACTATTACGGAACGGACCGAAACAATCGCGTTTGGGCGAATGCGGGACGGGTAAATCCCGGGGCTGCCAAAAACAAGGTGCCAGCCGCTACGGTCAAAAAATTCAAAAGCTCCAACAGGCTTTCAAGCTATGCTCCAAAGACCGCAAATGCCCCGAAAGCAATCAAATCTACATACAGCCCGAAACGTGTGAGTTCCTATTCAAACAGTAGAACAGCACCATCAAGTCGTAGTGGCTTTCGAAGCCGCAGCCTGGGCAAATAACGAACAAGAGGCTCCATCATGACCATATTGAACTATCTGACTGTCTCGGATGATCCTTATTATTATGCGGCCCTGGTTGTCGATTTCGTCTTGCTGTTTGCTTTGTTGGTGGTTGTCAGGCAGCTGTTCGGGCGGGTCATCGGCGGCGGGAATTCAACAGCTGAACTTGCCGAAAAAGATAATCACGCATTCGGAATTTCCCTGGGAGGAGCCACGGCAGCACTGGCTGTTGTTTTTGCCGGTGTTGCCTCCGGCGATATCGCGACCAGTCTGTTATACGAAGGCGGCTTTGTCCTGGGCTATGGTATTCTCGGTATCATTATGATGCTGTGTACCCGCTGGATTTTCGATAGAATTACCTTCCCAAGCATTGATCTGAAGGCATTAATCAATGGCGGGCATATTGCTGCGGGGATTCTGGATGCAGGCAACATGGTGGCAACATCCGTTGTCATATTTGGTGTTTTCTCCTGGGTGAGCGGAGACTGGTTGACATCTCTCGGGGTTGTCATTGCCATGTATGCTGTAACCCAGGCTATACTGGTTTTTGCCTCCCGATACAGGGTGGGATTGTTCAGGCGCCGCAATGATAACAAAGCATTCGGGGATGCTATCGCGGAAGGGAATGCGGCACTTGCTGTCCGCTTCGCGGGGTTTCAGATCGGTGTCGCCCTATCCCTTTCAATGGCCGGTAATCTTGTTGTTTTTGATGAAGGGGGTGGCTTGCTAATGTCCATACTGGTCTGGGCTGCTGTTGCTTTTGTCCTGCTGCTGGTCATTATCCTACTGACGACCCTTCTGGAAAAGGTGGTTCTATACGGAATTCCAGTGTCCCAGGAAGTGGATCAGGAAAACAATATGGGGGTGGCGACGGTTGAGGCCGGAGCTTATATTGGTCTGGGGTTGCTTCTGGTTAGCTTGCTAAGCTAATGATTCTGCCCTCTACGAGGTGCTGAGATGTCGGAAGTCGCCGATAGAAAAGAGTGGGTGTCACGCCTGCGGATAGACGTCACGCTGGTGCTTATAACAGGCATTCTGGCCGGGTGCGGCCTGATCTATGAATATCTGTTGTCTCACTATGCGGCACGTGTTTTAGGGGCGGTCGAAACGGTTATTTTCACGATCATCAGTTTGATGATTGTCAGTATGGGCGTTGGTTCTTTTCTGTCTGCCCGCGTCAAGGACCCCTTTCTTGGTTTTGTGACGTTAGAACTCCTGATGGCACTTGCGGGGAGCGGAGCTGTCCTCATCTGCAGTGGATTGATGGCTGGTGCATTTATCCTGCCGCAAGTGCTGAGCGATACATTAAATCTGCCCGGCGGCCTGCCTGTCCAGGGAGGTGTTTTTGCCCAGATTGAGACACTGGCGGGATACTCTCCCTATGTGATGGCCTGTTTGCTGGGAGTTCTGATCGGGATGGAGATCCCCTTGATCGCCCGGGTTCGTGAATTTCTGCATGCCCGCCATTTGCGTCATAATATTGGTACCATATATGGCGCGGATTATATTGGGGCGGGGATAGGTGCTATCGTCTGGGTTGGCTGGATGCTGTCCATCGATCCCGCGTTGGCGGGAGCGCTCACGGCGATGATGAATCTGCTGATCGGTTTCGTCTTTATCTGCAGGTTTTACACTCACATCCGCTATCGAGAGATCCTTCTGGCTGCACATGGACTATTCTTTGTGCTTGCTTTCATCATCGCCTATCACGGCACGAACTGGCAGGCAATAGCAGAAGGGGTGATGTATGAGGACAAGGTCGTCCACCAGCATGATACTTCCTATCAGCGGCTGGTCGTTACCAAAAGGGACCGAGGGCCGGAAGGGCGGCCACTCTATACCTTTCATATCAATGGCCGTGTTCAGTTCACAAGTCATGATGAGGCGATTTATCACAGCATGCTCGTGGTGCCGGCGATGATGGCGAGCGCCAGGCGGGAAAGGGTTCTTATTGTGGGGGGCGGAGATGGCCTTGCACTTCGGGATGTGCTGAAATGGAATCCGCAAGCCGTTCATCTGCTGGATCTGGATGAAGAACTGGTTCGCTTTTTTCAGACGATGAGGGCGGACAGATCCAATGCGCCGTTTATCGAGATGAATAAGCAGGCGTTTGAGGATCCCAGGGTGGCGATCAGCTATGGAGACGCCTGGCTGACGACGGACCAGCTGATCAATCATGGGAAGCGGTTTGATGTTATCATTGTGGATCTTCCCGATCCAAGTCACCCGGATCTCAACAAGCTGTATTCGACCGCCTTCTATACCAAATTAAGAAACTTGCTTGCGGCAGATGGGGCTCTGGCTGTGCAATCTACATCCCCCTATCATGCCCGGCGAACTTTTCTGAGTATTGGCAAAACCATATCAGCGGCCGGTTTTCAACATGTTGACCAATACCATACCAATGTGCCCAGTTTCGGGGAATGGGGATGGAGCATAGCGACGGTTCAGGGGAAAGCTGCGCGTGAGCGGATTGGTGCATATTCCGGCCCTGATTTGCCGC
The DNA here is from genome assembly GCA_002428885.1 of Alphaproteobacteria bacterium UBA6062. Classification (GTDB taxonomy): domain Bacteria; phylum Pseudomonadota; class Alphaproteobacteria; order Sneathiellales; family Sneathiellaceae; genus Sneathiella. Next base: position 16,643 of record DIYE01000338.1, on the reverse strand, counting down.
CGGCCTGGGCAACTGTCGATGTTATCCGGGCCTCGTTCGTTTTTGGTCGGGATTTCTTCGCTGGAATGGATGAAATCAAAGTCAACAAACCCCGTTCCGGCGTTGTCTACCGTTATCATCAGCAGGACTGGAATGATGTGACAAATTAAGTTCCACGTCACGCCTTGAAATTGTTACGTGTCACGCTTAAGTGTGATGTGTAACAACTATTGATGTGGCCGAGAATGGAAATGGTAAAGGATCTAACAGGCGCAGAGCGTCAGAAAAGGGCGCGAGATAAAAAACGCTCCATGGGTCTGGTATCTCTGCAAGTCTGGGTGCCGCCCTGGGGGCGAAAGGCAATTCGTGATCTGGAAGACACTCTTTGTAATACGGCTTCTGCAATTAATGGAAGGGGAATGAATATTATGGGCAAAATGACATCGGAAATGCTGCTCACGCAGCTTGAAGAAACGGATGATGTGAAAAACGGTGAAATATCCGTTGTAAAAATGGACGGAGAAACTCCAATCATCCGGGCAACAGTTCAGGATATTGATGAATTTCCGGTGATGCTCAGTGTTGGCGAGGAGCAGATCCTGGCGATGACCGATCTGTGGGGTGTTGATGACGTGCAGGATGGTAAAGCGGATGAATTGAATGCGGTATTGCTGCGCGCCAATCTTCCGGTCCCGCTATCGGCTTTTTCCATTGTCGGTGACCGTTATGTGATTTTTGGTGCGCTGAGCATCAATTCCGATATCACTGAAATTATCGAAGAAATCGTCACACTGTCGAATAATGTTGTCGACGCCATCGAATATTGCGGAGAGTTTCTGCGCCCCTGACGGGCCGACGCGGATCACTGGAATTTAGGAAAGGGATAACAGAGATGTCTTGGAGCAAAGTTTTTACGGCCTTTAAAGGAATGGTGTCCGAAACCGGCGAGAAAGTTGCTGACCATCAGGCGGTGCGGATTATGGATCAGGAATTGCGCGAAGCGGAAGCCGAACTGAATAACGGCAAGACGGAACTGACCGGCATTATGGCAAAAAGAAAAGGGTCTGAACGCAAACTGTCGGATATCAAAAAGAAAATTGAAGAGCATGAAGGTTATGCCGCGGCTGCCCTTAACAAGGGCGACGAGGATCTGGCCAGGGATATTTGCGACCGGATTGGAAATTTTGAACAGGAGCTTGCTGCTGAACAGACGATCTTCGAGAATTTTCAGCAGAGTGAACAAATGCTCAAGGCTAACCTGAAAAAGGCGGAAAGCCGTTTAAAGCAGCTAAAGCAGCAGCAGGATGTCCTGAAGGCAACTGAAGCTGTGCAAAAAGTACAAAATTCCGTTGCCAGCCGCTTTTCCGGCTCCTCTTCCAGGATGGGGAATGCGATGGATTCGCTGGATCGGATTAAAAAGCGGCAGCAGGAGCGCGCCGACCGTTTCGCGTCCGCAGAAGAGCTGGCCAACGAAGTCAGCGGAGACGATCTGGATCGCCGGATGCGGAATGCCGGGATTGGTGAAGATGTCGCCAAAACAGACGACATACTGGCCCGTATTAAGGCGAAGAAATAACGGATAACAGCCTCTGTCAAAGAGGCAAGAAAATCGGAGGTCAGTATGTTCAGAAAACTGTTCGGTATTGGGGGCGATCAAGCCGGATCCAGATCTCTGGAGCATCCTCGGGATCTCAGGATCGGGGATATGTTTAAAACCGGACTTGATGAACATACCGACCTCTCCGACACTGATTTTGTTGTTCAAAAGGTGACTGGTCTGGATCTCTCAGCGAAAAGCGGATTTGAACGGCGGATTTTCCATCTCGGTCAGACAAAGTCTGGCTTTCCGCTTGTTCTTTGGGTGGACAAGGAGAAGGGAGAAGAACGTTTGGCTTTCGCATATGGTGCCGATCAGCCCCATGTCGAGAGCCAATTGAACATGGATCAGTTTGTTGAGCTTTTCGATCCGCAACGAAACCATCTGGTGGTCGTTGACGCTCTGCCACTGGCCATGCCTGAAAACCCCTGGCTGGCAGGGCACTATGTTCAGGATCAGGCATCGGAAGTGTATTGGCTTGATGCTGATCCGTTGCAGAAACAGGCTGGAGATACTCTGTCCAATGATGAACAGGCATGTGATTATTTCCGGCTAAGCAGCGCGGACGGCAATGCAGCCATTGAAGTCTTCATATTCGATGGCGGAAAAACGGATGTCTATTTCGTTAAGCATCTGCCTCTTTACAAGATTGAAGAGTTGATGCCCGCGAAAAATGGTTCGATCGGCTAATGCTTCATTTCCTCAAGATTTACCTCCGCAAGCGAGCCAATAAAAGAAATGGCGGGCATTCTTCAGCGACCGGGGCACTGAGGCACACCTGGCTGCCGGGCCTGAGATCAATCGGCATTATTCTAACAATTATGGTGGCCCACACGGCTGCCATGATGCAGTTTGAAAATCTTGGTCTCCAGGATAGTGTTTGGCTCACTGCAACCAGTATTACGACTGTCGGATATGGAGACCTGTCCGCCTCTACGCTACCAGGCCGTCTTTCTACAATCCTGATCCTTTATGTCGGAGGGATCTTTGTACTCGGGAAAGCCGCCGGGGATTTCTTCGATTATCGCAGTATGCGGCGCGAAAGTATTCGTCAGGGCAATTGGAACTGGAATAAAATGAAAAACCATATTGTGATTATTGGCTCGAAGCAGGATCAGCGCCAGCATCTGGAGCGGTTGATTGCGGAATGCGTACGAAACGAAGTGACGGCCGACAAAGAGATCGTCCTTATTTCATGCGGCTTTCCGGACGGGTTGCCGGCTTCATGGGATGGGTTCAATATTCATTTTGTCAACGGCTATGGCAGTGACCCGGATTCGCTCAAAAGAGCAGGGTTGGAAACGGCAGCGATTGTTATCCTGCTTGCCTGGGACGGACAGGATGCCCGTTCCGACGGGGTGGCGTTTGATGTGATCAACCGGATAACAGACCTGAATAGTCAAGTAACGATCGTTTCTGAATGTGTGGAAGACACTAACCGGCAAAGGCTTAAAAATGCCGGAGCATCTCTCGTCTTGCGGCCGATAAGGGCTTATCCGGAAATGATTGTCAGTGGGATCGCCAGTCCCGGAGCTACGATCATCCTGGAGAATCTGTTCACCATGGAAGGTGAGCGTATCCGCCGAGAAGACCGAGACTTTTCAGGCTCCTGGAAAGAGGTTGTCACCGAATATTTAGAGGCTGACCTAGGCATAGCAATTGCCTACCGGCGGCGCAATACAGATACCATAATAACGGCACCATCCGCGCATGAGCAGGTTCAGGCTGACGCGGTGTTCCTGCTTGGATCCTGACACGTGCAAGGCTTCTATAGGTCGCGAATCCAGCCGGTGATTGTTCTTCTGACCATCATCTGGTTGGTTGAGGTTGTCAATCTGTTTTCGGGGCACGGTTTGTTCCATTGGGGGATTTTGCCTAGGGATATGTCTGGATTAATTGGTATCGTATTCGCCCCCTTTATCCATGGCAGCTTATGGCACGCTATATCCAATACGGTGCCGTTACTGATTTTGGGGCTGCTGGCTTCTGTTTCCCAGGGCTCAAGATTTATTTCCATGACGGTGATTATTATCCTGTTCACCGGGATAGGTGTCTGGCTTGTCGGGCGGGGGGTGTATCATGTCGGCGCCAGCGGGTTGGTTTTCGGATATTTCGGCGCATTGCTGATGGCCGCCTTTGTTGACCGGAATATGAAGTCCCTGCTAGCAGCGTTGATAACCATACTCCTGTATGGTGGCCTGGTTTTCGGTTTGCTGCCGATTGCATCAGGAATATCCGTCGAAAGCCATTTATTAGGCTTTCTGTCTGGTGTTGGCTATATTTGGATCACCCGGAAACGCGTCAGGCACCAGTAAGATTCCCATCCTATGTCAATCCTTGGAAGGATTTTTCAGCTCTCAGCCTTTATCGCTTCCCACCAGCGTTTTAGGAAAAACGGTTTGTCTATATTGATGATCTGACCGATTTTCGGGGCGATGAGGGGGATGTTTTTTTTGGCAGCCAGGCGGTCAATCTCTCGGATCGGTTCGTCCCAGGCGTGGTTTGCGAGGGCGAACATTCCCCAATGGACGGGGAACAGTTTTTCAGCTCCCAGATCCTCAAAAGCCTGGATCGCATCTTCCGGAAACATATGAACCTGGCGGGAGACGGTATTATATTGGCCATTTTCCAGGAAGGCTATGTCAAACGGGCCATGCTTTTCGCCAATACGGGTAAAATGGGTGTCATAAGCGGAATCGCCACTGAAAAAGACAGCATGATCTTCAGATTTAACCACCCAGGAAGCCCATAGAGTATCGTTATTGGCAAAGCCCCGTCGCCCGGAGTAATGTTGGGATGGGGTCGCGACAAATTGCAGTCCGTCGACTTTTGCGTCCTGCCACCAGTCCAGTTCCGTGATGCGGGACGGATTAACGCCCCAATTAACCAGATGGCGGCCAACGCCGAGAGGAACAACAAATTTGATGTCTGTGTCGGCATAGTGGCGAACCGTGTTCATCTCCAGATGGTCATAGTGATCATGGGAAATCAGGATCACGTCCACCTTCGGTAAATCTGTGGCTTTTATCGCCGATTGCTGGAACCGCTTTCCAAGGAGAGAGAAGGGACCGGCATTGCCAAAAAGGGGATCCACAAGAACAAGTCGGCCACCGATATCCAGCAAAAAGCTGGAATGGCCAAACCAGATAACATTCAGGTCATCCTCCGCTTTCGCCATCAGGTCAAAGTCGGGCTTTACTTCGGGGAGCGGGGCAGGCGGTGCTTTCTGAATGTCGGAAAAGAGCTGTTTCCATACATTTTCCCATGTCCATACTTTGTCCCACATGGCGTCTACAACCGCCTGGTTGCGATTGACAAACCTGTTTTCCGACGGTCGGTAGTTTGGCGACTGGGTATATCGCGCGACTTCTTCGTCGGTCGGGTCGCTGCCCCAGGAGGAGCAGGAGGCGATCACAAGGCAAAGCAGGAGGAATGTGGTAACTTTCAGCGGGGAAGACATCGGCGAATATCCTTGTTTTCCAGAATTTCTTTATCATGACCGTTGAGCCCCACATGGACCATTGCCTTCGCCAGCTCCGTAGATGGGATGCTCATGCCGTCCCCAAACAAGCGGATCAGAGGCCAGGCAGTGCGCATCAGACGTTAGGACAAGTTGGGTTCCTGGCGCGGCGTAACCGGATAGATGTAGGATGGTCTGAAGGTATGAAAGCTCGAAAAGTCGGCTTTCGTTAGAATGTTCTCGATCGCTCCTTTATCGCGGGCAAAAGCCGCACGGCTCTTTTCCCGGCGATCAGCACCGGCACCGCTGAGAAGGCAAAAGCGGGGTCGTGCACCGGCTTGTTCCAGCAGTTTTGCCAGATGTGCCGGCATGTCGACAGTCGTTCGTCGCATGTCGTCAGCGGAAACACTCCCCGTATAGGTTCCAAGGCAGTAAAAGACCAGATCGATTTTTGACAGAACACCCTGAAAGGCACTTAAGTCCATAAAATTCGGAACGATGATTTCCTGTAATGTGTCATGGGAAATACCGGAAGATCTGCGAACAAGGGACGTGACTTGCTTAATGGTTGGTTCAGCAAGGCAGTGCTCAAGCACTAATCCGCCAATCATTCCCGTAGCGCCGGTGATCAGGACGTTCCGTTGCATTTCAATTCCAATCAATTAGACATTATTCGTATGATTGTCCATATTTTGACATATGGACGAAAATGTCAATACTTCAACGATGAATGAGAGAGAGAGTATTATTCTGGATGCCTCCATGCGCCTGTTTATGCGCTATGGGGTCAAGCGTACGAGCATGGGGGATGTTGCCAAAGAGGCTGAGGTTTCCCGGCAGACCCTTTATAATGTCTTCAAAAATAAAGGAGAGATCTTACGCGCCCAGATCCGGCGCTATGCCGAAAATGCCATCGCCGAGATCAATATGGGAAGAGAAACCATGGATGAGCTTGGCCCTCAGCTTGATCTGGTGTTTGAACAAATGGTCGTCGTTGGTTTCGATATGATGATTGCGGCGCCTAATGTGCAGGACCTTATTGACGGTATCGATGCCAGCAGCCGGGAGGAACTTCAAAAGGCTGCGGAGAGTTTTCGGACTGTCCTGGAGCAGATCCTGATGCCGTATGATGCGAACCTGCGGCAGTCAGGCTTGTCGGCTGCTGATCTTGCGGATTTTGCCCAACGCTCCGCCTCCGCGGCCAAACGCGCCGCTAATGACCGGGAGCATTTGCTGCGGTTACTCGGTACTTTACGAACTCTTTGCGTTAAGGCTGCAGGTCAAAACTGATAGCGGTCGAAGAATATAGGGTTTCGCTATTCTTGATGGAAAGATTTTAAAAGATGCGCCTCATTGCCTCGTCTCTGCTGTTGACCGGATCTCTCTTCCTGCTCGGAGCCTGCGTAAGTTTGACCCTTGCAGGTAAAAAGGTGAAAGAAGCCAGTTCGGAAGATCTGGTGAGCCAGTGTACCCGGCTCGGGGAAGTGGAGGCGCCTTCCTCCCTAACCGCTCTTAATGACTCCCGCACGATCCTAAAAAACAAGGCCGGAGCTCTTGGGGGCAATGCCATCTATATAACGGACTTTATCATCGGATCTGCCAGAGCAAATGTTTATCGCTGTTAGGGGCAGCATTCATCAGCCCTGCCTCTAGCGCGATAGAGTATTTGCAAGAGGAACCTCGACAGCAAACATGGTGCCGCGTCCGGGAACAGAGTGCCAGGAAAATTTAAAATCATGCCGCTTGCATAAGTCATGGACAATGGCGAGCCCAAGGCCGTGCCCTTCTTCCCGGTTGGCATCTCGCGCCAGGCGAACCGACCGGCGGCTGGCTTCGCTCATATCCTGTTTTGTGATCCCGGGGCCATCGTCATGAACTTCTATGGAAATCCTGTCCGAAGACCTTCGGCAGCCCAGCAGGACCCGCCCGTCCGGATTATATTTGATCGCGTTGCTGAGTAAATTTGCGACAATGCGCATCAGATCAAGGGCCGGAGCGTCCACCTGAAGGGAGGTTGGGACAACGGACAGCTTGAGGCCTTTGGCTTTCGCATCTTCCTCAAACATATTGGATAAATTCTCGAGAAAGCCGGACAAATGTACCGGATCTGAGATGTCCTCTGTTTGGAGTTCAGGAGGATTCTCATCCTTCAGGTAAGTGCTGATCAGATTCTCAAGATATTGAAAGCTGTCATGGATACGATTATTGAGCTCCGGATCGAACGTTTCCGACTGAGCCATCTGATGAACGGAAAGGCGTAGCGACTGTATGGGTTGCTGCAGATCATGACTGGTATCGCTGAGTTGCCTCTGCCGGGCTTCAGCCTGATTACTGGCGATGGCATAACGCTCTTCCAGCCGGTCCAGCCGCCCACGGAAGTCCAGGTTCTGCTTGGCGATACGGAGATTTTCTTCCAGTGTTTTCCTTTGGGTTCGCCGGGTTTGCAGATATCGGTCGATCATCGCAAGACCCATCATCAAGCCATCAAAGATGATGATATAGCGGACACTGTCGATGGTCATTTCACGGGTAATATTCAGGCCAAGCAAGTGGCGTCCGGACATGAGAACCGCGGCGACCAAAACGCCGCACCAGCCGAGGACAAAAAAGCGAACTTCCCGGAACCGCTTGTAAGAGGCAACGAGACCTCCGACAAAGAAAGTAAGCGTGCTGTAACTCACACACATAACCATCAGGCGCTTTACGTCACCATGGTGGAACCAGATAGAGCCAACGACCAGTGCCAGAGCCATAAGGATGTTTACAACCAGAAACTTGTCATAGATCGGATGCAGTTTCGGAGTTTTAAGGAAACTGCGGGCATAGATCGTCCCGGCAATGACCATGCAGGCGCCTATCGGGATTGACGCGTAGAGGTTGAAGGCAGTCGCGTCAGGCCATAGGAACTGAAAAGAGAAACCGTCCCGGTGGAAAACAAAAATAGCGGTTGCCGCAACATACATGCTGTAAGCAAAAACCGTGAAACTGCGGACAACAAAGTAGGTTATCAGGCTAACGGCCACCAGAAGGGTCATCATCCCGGTAAACAAAAAGGCCTTGGCCGCTTTATCGCGATCGGCGGCAAAGAAATTGTCCGGCGTTTCGATTGTGAGCGGCATACCTGAATGACCGTCCATCCAGTAGCGGAGGCAAAATCTGGTTTGTTCTCCTTTCTTGAGGCTGAACTCCGTTGCCAATAGATGGCTTTGAATATCCCGTTCGGCAAAGGGCATATCAATACGATATCGATAGTGATGCTTCGGCGGTTCGGCCTCGTCGAGGCGATAGATATCCAGTCCGTTGGCAAAATTCAGGTTAAAATCAATCAGCCAGCTATCGCCGAGGTCACTGTTATTCAGGACATCGAAACAGACCCAGAGGCGATCTGTGGTATAGCCAAACCCGATCTCCTTCTTATGAAAGGGCTTAAAATCGCCGGCAGCCAGAACTTCCTGGATCGTCATTTTGCCTGTCGGATCCCGAAAAAACTCGATATTGCGGCCCTCAACCTTATACTGGCTGGACTGGCCCAATGTTATCAGTGTTCGTGCGGAGCCGTCCTGGGCAAAGACAAGAGAGAAAGCCCCGATAATCAGGGCAAAAAAATAAGACAGAACTCTCGTTATCGGCTCGTTTTGTAGCGTCATTGTTTTTGAGTGTTGTTTCTGTGAGTAGATTGGGGGGTACTATCGAAAACTACACGGTGATTATTGTTGACGATCATCAGATCACGCGCAAGGGGGTGCGTGCCCTGATTGATGATATGGCGGAGTTCAACTGTCTTGGGGAAGCCGGGGACGGTCTGGAGGCGATCAGCCTGGCCAAACGCCTGAAGCCCGATCTTGCGCTGATTGATTTGAAGATGCCGACGGTCAGTGGTGCTGAGGTCTTTGTTGAACTGCGCAGATGGTCTCCCGAGACGCGGGTTATTATCCTGACCGGTCTGGCGGCGGCGGCCATGTTTCGATCCATGGTCGATAACGGTATTGACGGATTGTTCCTGAAAAGCTGCGCCCCTGAAGAACTGATGAATGGTATTCGTCGGGTTGCCGCCGGAGAGCGGGTTATTCAGCCTGACGCCCAGGCGGTTCTTGGCCAGGATCCCAGTCCGGAATTGACAAGACGGGAATTGCAGGTGTTGCAGGCGATCGCCCGCGGTGAGACGAATAACATCATCGCCGATAATCTGGGCATAAGCCCGAAAACCGTGGACAGCCACCGAACGAACCTGATGACAAAAATGAAGGTCCATTCTGTCGCAGAGCTGTTGACCAGGGCGTTGCAGGACGGTTTTGTCAGCGAAGGCGATCATCAATAAAGGTACCCCTGAAAATTCTGCTCTAAGTCAGAATCATAAACGAAGACAGCTCCCCCGGAAATGGGGTGATCACCTGATAGCTCTCTCTCTTAGCCTCGATTTATCATTCCGGGACACTATGGAATTTTAACAGGTGAGAGTGTGATGAAGAAATCAGCGGGTTTTATGATAGCGGCAGCCGGCCTTTTTGCTTTGAGTGGTTGCGTTGTTGCGACAACGGGTGGATCAGGATCTTCCGGAACAAGCAACAAAAGAGTACAGGCGTCCATCGACAAGATATTCAGAACATCGGATAAGAAGGACAGCATCCGGATTTATTCCAGTGGGCGGTCTGACGATCCCAATAAAGTGCAGGTTTGCCTGAAAAACTCGGCGAGCGGGAAAAACAAAGGCCTGCATTTCAAGAAAACCGCCAAGCCGCGCTATGTGATCAAGAAAAAAGGCCAGATGAGCTGCGCCGAACATCCCGCAGGTCCGAATACGGTCACCTGGCGCTTCTGGAAAACGAAAGGAATCAAAATGAAGCGGGTCGGCTATTACAAATTCAATGCCACTGACTTCGCCGGCCAGCGGGTCATTTTTGACTGGTATAACGACTGATTAGGGGCCGATTATTCGGCTGCGTTATAATCAGCTGCCATGCGCTCAACCAGAGTTCTGACGGGCGGGATGTCATTAATAAGGCCGACCCCCTGTCCGGCCGACCAGATATCCCGCCAGGCTGTCAGGCCGTCCGGTAGATCCGGTTGGAATTGTGCTTTTGGTTTTGGAAGATTTTTGGGGTCCAGCCCGTTTTCCATCAGGGAGGACGCCATGAAATTGGCGTTCAGACCTGAAATGGCATCGGTATAAACCACGTCATCCGTTGCTTCACTGACCAGCATATCTTTATAGCCTTCGGGACCAAGGGCTTCTTTTGTGGCGATAAAGCGTGTGCCGACATAAGCGAGGTCCGCGCCCATGGTGACGGCTGCGCGGACAGCCCGGCCCGTGCCGATGCTGCCGGCAAGGACGATGGTTCCGTCAAAAAACGGACGGACCTGCTCAACGAAGGCGAAAGGGTTTAAGGTCCCGCCATGCCCGCCGGCACCGGCGCAGACCAATATCAGACCATCAACGCCTGCTTGAGCCGCTTTTCGGGCATGTCGCAGGGTGGTGACATCATGAAAGACCAGGCCACCATAGCTGTGAATCTCTTCAACGATCTCTTTGGGATTACCGATGGAGGTGATCACAAGCGGAACCTCACGGGATTTCATGATAGCCAAATCTTCAGCTAGCCGGGCGCGACGATGGGCGCTAAGCGGTACATTCACTCCGTAAGGCGCATCCTCCTCTTGCAGCGCACCTTTAATCTGGTCCAGCCAATCTGCAAACTCATCCGTAGAGCGTGCATTCAAGGCGGGAAAAGTCCCGACCACACCTGCCTTGCAGGCGTTGATGACAAGATCGGTTCCTGACACCAGGAACATCGGGGCAGCAATAACGGGAATTTTTAGTTTTCCCTGAAAAATGGAGGGTAAGGTCATGATGTTTTTCCACGGAAGTTCGACCCTCTGTGAGGACCTTCTTCCTTTTCGTAATATTTATTAAATCCGCTTACGCGGCGCTGCGGGATCTGTTTTCGCGCTTTAACTCTGGTGTTTTCGTATCTTTGCCGGAGCGGAATACGGTGCCGGGAAGGTTGCCGGTATGCTCGGCATTTCGGACGATGGGCGTTCCGTTGACGAACACATGATCAATGCCGATGGATTCCGCGTAGAGTCTGGGTTCATCGCAGGGAAGGTCAGACTTCATGTAAACGTCCGCGCATCCCACGGTTTCAGGATCGAAAATCACAATATCCGCGTAATAGCCGGATTTAAGGAGCCCGCGATCCACAATGCCAAACGCTTCGGCCGGCACCTGCGTCATTTCATGAACGGCCCGTTCAAGAGAAATGACGCCATGCTCACGAACACCTTTTCCTAGAACATTTGTGGAGAAGGCAAAAGTATCAATCATATCGAGATGGGCACCGGCATCGGAAGCACCGATGAGCGTTCTGTCATCTTCCCAAAGGTCTGCCCTGTCCTTCCACAAACTGGGATCCCCTCCGACAGCAGGTGTTCTGAAGGAAGTTCGTAAATCTTCGGAAAGAGCGAGGTCGAGCATGGCATCAATGGGTTCTTTACCGAGCTCTTCGGCAATCCCACCAATGGTGCGTTCCTCATATTTCTTGTTTTCTGCGTTGAAGGTTGCATCCACGGTGAGTTTTTCAAACTGCGCCATGTTGCGCATCGGACCTTTGGTGCGCCCGAGGGTATCCAGTTCTTTTCTAAGCTCTTTGTCTTTCAGTTTTTCCATACGCTCGCTAACCGGCATCTGAAAGAGAGGGGCCCAGCCTTCAAAGGAGTCGAAGATGAAGCCGGCATGCATATTGATACGCAAGGTCAGGGGTTGGGGCACTGTCAAAGCAAGAACTTCGCCGCCCTGCTCGCGGGCATGATCCGTTGCTGAAAGCTGGTTTGCAGCGAGTTTCTGGTTACCTGCGGTAATCATGTTCCAGTTCAAAGGCCTTTGGGCGGCCACGGTCAGATCCGTCATCAGCTGTATGGTTTCATCGGAAAAGTATCCGACGCCTGGCAGAAATTCGAGGAACGTCCCTTCGTGATCCTTACAGACACCTGCAAGGGCGATAAGCTCTTCATTGGAGGCATGGCGGGACGGAACAGGCATACCGTCAGCATCATTATGGGTGGTGGAAACCGTTGAGGAAAAGCCAAGAGCCCCTTCTTCAAGGCTTTCTTTAAGCAGCGCGCACATGGTGCTTAGCTCCTCTTCCGTTGCTTGCTCACCAACAGCGCGCTCCCCCATAACAACGCGGCGAATGGCACTATGACCTGCAAGAAATCCCATATTGAGACCCACGTTGCCATCCAGGCGGCTCAGATAGTCCCCAAAACTTTCCCAGTCCCAGGGAACTCCTTCTTTAAGAGACGTAACCGGCATGCCTTCCACGCGGGAGAGCATGTTCAATAAATAAGGCGCGGCATCTGCAGAAAGCGGCGCGATTGAAAACCCGCAAAAGCCGCCGAGAATTGTCGTGACACCGTGATAACAGGACGGGGAGATTTTGGGATCCCAGAAAACTTGCGCGTCATAATGCGTGTGAACATCGATAAAGCCGGGAGAAACGACACGGCCCTCGGCATCCACAATTTCTGCGGCTTCTTCACTGACATTTCCAACGGTAGTTATTCTTCCGTCTTTAACGCCAATCTCCCCCCTATAAGCGGGCGCGCCGGTACCATCGACAATTCGTGCATTGATGATTTTGAGATCTAACATTTTTCCCTCTTATTCTTATTTTTTGTTAGTTCGCTTTTTTCTTATAAGAGCATGGATGAGGCATAAATTCAACGGTCCTTGACTGAAACCTTGAATTCAGAACGCTGAATAATCTGATTACCGCTTTTTAATGTACCGTAAGATGTTTGCCGCGTTTATGCAGTCAGTTGTTAATCGAGCAGTATATAGTGAACATTAATTGCACACTTCCAGACACCGTAGTTTCCTCGAGGTCAGTTTGATGAATATCGATAGGGTTTTATGAACACTCAAGTGGGTGCGCCTCTGAACAGGCTATGGTGAGGTGTTAGAGGTTGGGGTAATCATTGGGGCTATACCGACTAACTTCAGTGGCCGGGAAGGTCGGACCTCCATGCTGCGAGCGGGAGGATCTCAACGGTGGTAAGAGTAAGGGGCTATAAGCTTCTTCCCTCGCGTATCATTACCCGCTCAGAAATTTGCGGCGAATATTAATGTGACAAAATTCTAAAAAAACAATTGAAATGTCAACTATAAACACTACATTAAAATCATTAAAAAACGCATCTAATATGTCAATTTGTATTGTGCGAGATGCTTGAAAGGTGATTTTGAAAATGGCAAGTAATGTTATTCATTTGCCTCGTCCAGAAGGCTTGCGTGAAAATGATGATTCATTGGGATGGTATTTGAGAGTCGGTTGGAATCAACACCGAGCAGTAATGGATGTGATGGCGGAGGGGGAAGATGGGTTCATTGGAGTTGTTATCGATGCCCAGAGTGTTGAGCGTCACAAAGAACTAAGAATCGAGACGGCGAAGAAAGGCATTGATCTGATTTTAGACACTAAGACACATGCATCGGCTACGATTGGTGGTCACAATGCAAGCCTAGCAAAGTTGCCTTGGGGTTTAGAGAGGCATCACAAAGTAGATGACTTCATCGGAGCAGCTGGTATGGGTCGTGCTCAGCAGATGGTTGAGTTTGCTGTCGAGGCACAGTTTAATCAAATTCTTGGACCAACTCACTTGCTAAACTCCGCAAATGATCAATGGTTGCGCGCTGATATTGAGATGATGAAGTTTGTTCAAGATGAACTTGAAGAGTTGCCGCAGGATGTGGAGCTGATTTATCCACTTGCTCTTCCAATGAAAGTGATGCGTGATACGCACCAATTTAGAGCAATAATCGGTGCAATCTCTGATGCTCCATTTGACGCTATATGGCTTAGAATTGAGAATTTTGGTTCAGACGCGACAGGCGAAAAAACAAAGGCTTATATTGCTGCGTGTGAAGAATTGAAGTCTTTTGGCGTCCCCTTAGTAGCCGATCATGTAGGAGGTTTGGTCGGAACCAGTCTTTTGGCGTTTGGAGCTGTAGGTGGTATTGCTCATGGAATTGCCGAAAAGGAGCATTTTCGCATTGCCGGTTGGAAGAAGCCGCAACAAGAAAGTAATGTATGGACGCAACCCACTCGCGTCTATCTTCCTGAATTAGATATGCTGTTGAAGCCAAATGAAGCTCAAGGGCTGTTTTCTAGCTCGACGCGTGTAAAGAGCCGGTATGGATGTAAGGACACTCATTGTTGCCCAAATGGTATCAAAGATATGGTTGCTCGCCCCGTACGACATTTTATTCATCAGAGAAGTGAAGAAGTGAAGTCGCTCATTCATATGCCTCCTTCAATTAGGCCACAGAGATTCTTGGATGAGCGGATTCGAAAAGTATCTGATGATATTGCTGCTGCAGCTTCACTGAAATCGGTGTCTGATGTTTTCAAGGGGAAAGTTGAGAAAAAGCAGAGTGTTGTTAGTAAGTTTCGCCGGACAATGAGTCATTTGGTTGATAACTATAAAGAACATGCTATTGAAGCACCGAAGAAGCCTTTGTCCTCTACGGCAAGAAAGCAAAAGAAGTGATTTATGTACTATAGGAAAGGAGCAATGATATGAGTTCTGTTGTTGCAAGAAACCTGGACTTAATAAGAAGTAAGGCTGCAATGCGCAATGTAGATGTAGCTAATTTATTGGGAACTCGTCCAGAAACAGTTTCTCGCTGGAACCAAGGAAAGGCCTATCCGCAGTCTAGCAAAGAGACTGCTTTACTTGAGCTTGAATATATCGTTGATAAGTTATCTGGTTTTTATACCCCCAATGAAGCGCGTCAGTGGATTTTTTCAAGGCAGAAACTATTAGGTGACGTTTCCCCTGCTTCGATGATCCAAAAAGGAGAGATAGAAAAAGTTATTCTACTAGTGAACCAGATTAGAGATGCTGTTCACATGTAAGGGAATTAATTAATGCTTCATGACCCAGTACTGACAGACAAACTTTCGTCGTACTCGTCAATAGAGTTCAGTGGATTTGTATATAGAGTAACAGCAAATAATGCTGAACCGTGCGCTGCGTCTTCCAATGGAGGGCGTTGGGCACTCCCTGAGAGGGACGGGTTGACTATTCCGATACTATATACAAGTTTGGAACCTGAGGGTGCTTTGGCTGAGGTGGCTTCTTACTTGGCCCTGCTTACTCCAATTCCTCAGAAGCAACTAATGCTGCACACTATAGAGGTAAGTACATCAAATTCTTTGAAATTGTTAGAAGTTGATTTATGCGCGCTTGGTGTGGATATGGAGCATTATCAAGAAAGAGAATATTTGACCACTCAAAAAATTGGTGCTGCTCTCAACTTCTTGGGATTCGATGGTCTGATCGCCCCATCTGCGAGGTGGGAGTGTGATAATCTGATGCTCTATACTGATAATCATGAGCTTGAGCACAAGCTGGATGTGACCTGCTCTAAAGAGAAAGATTGGTTTAGTTGGGCACAGCAACAAGGGATTATTGAAGCAGCTATTTAAAAGCCTTTATACGTACTCCGGAAACTTCCGTATCGCTTTTTCATAGGCTTTTAAAGTGCTTCCGTTAAATTAACAAAAGCACTAACTCCAAAATGGGTCAAGTTTTGCCGACAGATTGGGTTATGTATGAAATGAAGGGTTTCGAACTGCTTCAATTGCTCAGCCATTCTTGCTTTTAGAGGAGTCTGAGAGGATGGGGTGAAAAGTGGTGCCCAGGGGCGGATTCGAACCACCGACACGCGGATTTTCAGTCCGCTGCTCTACCAACTGAGCTACCTGGGCATACCGTGTTCGGGGCGGTAGTCCGCCCGCGAGGAAGCTGGGTTATAGAAGAATTTCCGGGGGCTGTCCATACCCCTTTCCAGAAAAAATTCAAAAAGGCGGCAATTGCGGTTTTTACGTCTGAATTCAGCGGCTTCCGGTGGTTTGCCTCAATAATCCAGGTCTTCATCATTGGCGGGAATGGTCTCTTCACCCGGAATCACATAGCTTTCATTGAGCCACTTGCCAAGGTCGACCTGCTGACACCGTTTGGAGCAGAAAGGCCGGAAGGTCGGGTCTGCTAGCTTGCCGCAATGAGGGCATTTTCGTTTGGGTGTTTCTGTTGCTGTCATGGGGCGCTACTCATACCGTGTCTCTGGCCGTGTCATTGGAACTTTCAATCCTATAGGCCTCTGGAGCGAATGCAAGCTCCTGCCGGAGAGAAAGGGTTATTCCGAGAAAGGTGGCGATGGCTCGGCATTCGGCTTTCAGGAAAGACGCAAGGTCTTCCCCATGAGCCAGAACAAGGGAGGCCTGTTTGTGATCCGCCCGGTAGCGGACCAGGTCCCGGAGGATGCGCGACGCGAGGGCGAAAGAAGGAGTGTTGTTTTCGGGAAGGGCAGGGCGATCCAGGAGCTCTTGAAGCGCAGCCTGCTTTCGCCGCCGGGTCATCTGCATCAGGCCAAGCTCGGTCATGCCAACCACTTGGACCGGATTGGGGTCAGTCCGGGTTGTCTTTTGAAGCAGCTGTTTCAGTTCTTGCGCAGCGCCTTTGCGGTTCATGGAAATAAAATCGATCAGGATAATACCGCTGAAATTCCGAAGGCGGATCTGCCGGGCGACGGCCGTCGCGGCTTCT
>DIYE01000042.1 GCA_002428885.1 Alphaproteobacteria bacterium UBA6062 | reverse complement strand
GAATGTTATTTCTTTTGCCGAAGATATACGGACCCATTTTAGGGTTCCAGCGGCGGGCCTGGTGGCCGAAATGTACACCTGCTTCAAGCAGCTGACGCATAGTAAAGGTAGGCAGAGCCATTCTGCATTACTCCTTTTTCCGGTTGAACCTCCGTGAGCCTTGGTCCGGAAACCTTTCCGAACACCGGATGGGCGTTACCAACACAGCAAAACCCGAACCCACGTGTGAATTTACAAGGCGGTGTCTAACGCCCTCCGCCCCAAGATGCAAGGGAAAAATAACTCTTTCCCGGTTTGGGTCCCATAAGCCCCTAAATATCGTGTACGTCAACCACTCCGGGTACATATTTGATCGCCTGACGGATTTCCGGCGAGATATTGAAGGTGCGCGACAGATCCAGTTCCACCTCTTTTGAATCGCCTTCAAGGGTCACCACGAACGCCACGCGCCCGCGTCCCATTCCGCCGTTATTCAGAATATCCGCAACCTGATTGAGCGGTGCATCATCATCAACAAAAATACGAACACCGTCCCCGGTCTGAGCCGCAACCGTTTCCAGTCGCTGGACACCCTGTGCTGTCAGGCGCGGCTGCTCATTATCCACGTTGCCAAGCACATTGATAACCAGTGAATTCCCCACCTCCAGAAGCTCCCGACATTGGAAGAGGGTTTCCTCAAACATCGTGACTTCGAAGGCACCGGACGCATCGGACAACTGAACAAAGGCAAGCGCCTTGCCCTTTTTGGTTCGAAGCTGCCTTTTCCCCATAACCGTACCGGCCAACTTCGCCGCTGTTTCGGATGCACCGAGGCTTTCAAGATAGGCCGCACTCGGCCGAACGCCGGCTTTATCCAGGGTCTTGGCATAGGCATCCAGTGGATGGCCCGATAAATAGAAGCCAACCGCATCGAACTCCTGTTTCAAGGATTCCATGGATGTCCAGCGGGAAACTGTCGGTAAGGTCGGCGTCACTTCTGCAACGGTTTCCGATCCGCCGAACAGATTGACCTGACCGGATCCCCGCTCCTCCTCAGCCTGCTGTGCATAGCGAAGTAACAGCTCGAGAGACGCAAACACCTGGGCCCTGTCTCCATGCAAAGCATCAAACGCTCCGGCACGCGTCAGGTTTTCGGCTTGACGCTTATTTAGATGTTTCGGGTTGATCCTGGCGGCAAAATCAAAAAGGTCCTTAAAGGCTCCATTTTCCTCCCGCTCCCGGATAATGCCGGCCATGGCCTCCTTACCCACATTCTTGACGGCGGATAGTGCGTAACGGACAGCGCCCTGATCTCCTTCAAACTCAACAGAGAATTCCACCTCGGAATGATTGAGACACGGCGGATGAACCGGGATTTTCATCCGATCCAGATCCTGGCGGAAGATATTCAGCTTATCCGTATTATTCAGATCAAGGCTCATGGAAGCGGCCATAAACTCAACCGGATAATTGGCCTTCAGATACGCCGTATGATAGGAGACAAGCGCATAAGCAGCCGCATGGGATTTGTTGAAACCGTAACTTGCGAATTTAGCCACCAAATCAAAGATATGGCTGGCATCACCCGATTTCACACCCTGCTCTACCGCACCCTCACAGAAGCGCTCCCGCTGCTTGTCCATTTCCTCCTTGATCTTCTTACCCATGGCACGCCGGAGAAGATCCGCTTCACCCAGGCTATATCCGGCCAGGACCTTGGCGATCTCCATCACCTGTTCCTGGTAGATGATCACGCCATAGGTTTCTTCCAGAATATGCTCCAGTTTTGGATGAAGGAGGTTGGGCTCCTCCTCTCCATGCTTGCATCGGATATAAGTCGGGATATTTTCCATCGGGCCCGGACGGTAGAGGGCCACGATCGCGATGATGTCTTCAAAAGCATCGGGACGCATCTTGCGCAGCATGTCCCGCATGCCCGAACTTTCAAGCTGGAACACGCCAACGGTATCGCCTCTTGAAAGAAGTTCGAACGTTTTTTTGTCATCCAGCGGGATTTTGGCGAAATCAATGGGGATATCCCGTTTCGCCAGAAGATCTTTGGCCCGGTCGAGAACCGTCAGGGTTTTAAGGCCAAGAAAGTCAAACTTCACAAGACCGGCTGTTTCCACATATTTCATGGAATATTGTGTCACCGGCATATCGGAACGCGGATCCCGATAGAGTGGTACCAGCTCATCAAGCTCCCGGTCCCCGATCACCACACCTGCCGCGTGGGTCGAGGCGTGACGATAGAGCCCTTCAAGCTGCAGGGCAATTTCGATCAGGCGAGCAACTTCCGGATCGGTGTCCCGGGCTTCCCTGAGCGGAAACTCCGTATCCAGGGCTTCCTGCAGGCTTATGGGATTGGCGGGATTGGACGGGATCAGCTTACTAATGCGGTCCACCTGACCGTAGGGCATTTGCAGCACCCGTCCCACATCCCGGACGGCAGCCTTAGCCTGCAGCTTACCAAAGGTAATGATCTGGGCGACCTGGTCATGGCCGTATTTGTCCTGCACATAACGGATAACCTGCTCCCGCTTATCCTGGCAGAAGTCGATATCAAAGTCCGGCATACTGACACGTTCCGGATTGAGGAAACGTTCGAACAGCAGGCCGAACCGCAACGGATCCAGGTCCGTAATGGT
The DNA here is from genome assembly GCA_002428885.1 of Alphaproteobacteria bacterium UBA6062. Lineage (GTDB taxonomy): Bacteria > Pseudomonadota > Alphaproteobacteria > Sneathiellales > Sneathiellaceae > Sneathiella. Next base: position 1,950 of record DIYE01000042.1, on the reverse strand, counting down.
CAGTGCCCAGGCAACAACAGAACCGGCACCGGAACCACGGCCCGGCCCCACCGGAATATCATGTTCCTTGGACCATTGGATAAAATCGGAAACGATCAGGAAGTATCCCGGGAAACCCATCTGGTTGATCACACCGATCTCATAATCCAGGCGTTCGAAATATTCCTTATGTTTTTCGGCCTTTTCCTCTTCGCTCATGTCATCCGTATAGACTTCATGATCCATGCGTTTCTGGAGGCCTGCCCTCGCCAGGGCTTCCAGTTCCCCGGCTTCATCCCGCCCTTCAGAGGATGAGAAGGCCGGCAGGATCGGATCCCGGACCGGAGAAGCAAAAGCGCACCGCTTTGCAATGGTCAGGGTGTTGGCCGTTGCTTCGGGCAGATCACTGAACAGGGCCAGCATTTCATCTGCGGATTTGAAGTAATGCTCCGGCGTCCGTCTTAAGCGTTCCAGATCCCCCACATAGGTTCCGCCGGCAATACACAGCAAAGCGTCATGGGCGTCGTACATACCCCGATCCGGGAAGAAGCACTCATTCGTTGCGACGAGCGGGATATCCAGATCATAGGCGAAATCCAGCATGGCCGGTTCGGTCTGCCTTTCGATGTCCAGATCGTGGCGCTGCACTTCCATATAGAGCCGGTCCGGAAAAACCCGCATCAGTTCCTTCAGGAAGATCTCCGCCTCTTCCAGATCATCAGCCGCAATAAGACGTCCGATCGGTCCTTCCGCCCCGCCCGTCAGGCAGATAACCCCATCAGCATGTTGCTCCAGCACCTCAAGAGCCACCTGGGCCGTCTCACCGGCTTCGGTTTTTAGAAAGGCGTGTGACGTCAATTTGAGAAGATTGTAATAGCCGGTTTCATTCTGAGCGAGCAGAACAACCGGATCCGGTTCCGGACGGCGGCCATTGCGATCCGCCCCATCCTGCCGCGACAAGGCAATCTGGCACCCCATGATAGGCTGCACGCCGCCGCCCGGGAAGGACAGGGACATTTCAAGACTGCCGAAAAGATTGCTGGTATCCGTGATGGCCACGGCGGGCATGTCATGTTTCTGACAGAGCCCCAGAAGTTTTTTGACCGGTATCGCCCCTTCAGACAGGGAATAAGCGGAGTGAACCCGCAAGTGGACAAAACCGGCATGGGACAAGGAAACATCCTCCATCAGTGACTTCATGCGTCCCATTATTTCACATCCCTATAAAAAGATCAGTCCTTGACACCTTCCTTGTCGTCAGAATTCTGTGGATAAGTTATTGCGGCTGGATCGCAGAGTGTTTCCCTGCCCGCAAAACATTGCATAGCTGAGTAACCTGGTATCAGCCTGTAAAGCTGCCGACAATTTCCACCCAGAACATCATTGTCATCAGGGCACCGCCGAAAACCAATCCTTCAAATCCGCTTTTAAGCCATTTCCAGTTCGTCATGATCAACCTCCATTTATCCTGTGAAACGCAGAATGTTCTCATTATGTTCCAATGTCAAGAACAAAAAGAGAACACATTAACCATGTGCTGATACTGATGATGAGAACGGCTTTAATCAGGCGTTGAGATATCCCTTGTCTTCGATCGCTTGCAGGACGTCACCGAGGGACTGTTCCAGTGTCCGTCCCGCGGTGTTGATGCGGATTTCTGCCCGCTCATACAAGGCTTCCCGGCTCATAAGGATGCTTTTCAGTTCATCCATGGCTTCCGGGTTACCGGCCATCGGCCTTTCATCACCCTGCCCGCGTACCCGGGTCATATGGTCGGTCGGATCGGCTTTCAGCCAGATGGTATGATAATGTCGCAAGAGGTAATTAAAGGTCTCGGGTTCAGAGACAATTCCACCGGCGACGGCAAGAACAATCGAATCATGCGTGGCGACGATCCGCTCGACGGACTGCTTTTCAAGCCGCCGATATCCTTCCTGTCCATACAGGGCGATCACCTCATTGACCGGCATC
>DIYE01000005.1 GCA_002428885.1 Alphaproteobacteria bacterium UBA6062 | reverse complement strand
AGATCCCATAACGATGGAAAACAAGACAACGCTGGTCGGCGTCATGGGATACAGAATGAAAGCCGCCGAAGCGATCGTTCGCCCGACATATATGGCAACCAGCAGATATTTCTTGGTGTAGTATTTACCAAGAGCACCGGCAGCAATCGTTCCAACCATATTGGCGGCCCCGATGAGGGCAATGGAGAAGGCCCCGAGAGCTGTTGTTGAGTTTACGCCAATGCTGCGCATGATACTGTCAGGCGCTATGGCTGCGCATACCTCCGTAATAAAGGCCGGGAAGTGCGCTGTTACAAAGCCAAGCTGAAACCCACAGGAAAAGAAGCCTAAGAAAATCATGCTATAAGACGGATCATAAAAAGCCTTGCGAAGCACAGCGCCCATGCTTTCTTCCAGTTCCGCCTTGCTGGCCATGGGTGTTTCTGAACGCAAAAACGGCAATGCCAGCAACACTGTCATGATAACACCGGCAAAAATCAGAAACACAGTCGACCAGTTCATGGATTGCAAAAGATAATCAGCGGCCGGCGGGCCAATAATCTGTCCAGCGGAACCCGCGGCTGTTGCAATGCCAAGCGCCATGGATCGGTTTTCATCAGAAGATGCGCGGCCCACAACCGCCAAAATAACACCAAAGCCCGTACCTGCAACACCAAAACCAACCAGGATTTCCAGAAGCTGATGTGCTTCCGGCGTTACGGCATAACTGCTGAAAATAAGGCCGACAGCATAGAGAATGGCGCCCAGAACGATGGCAAGCCTTTCCCCAAACTTCTCGGCAAAAGCGCCAAAGATAGGCTGCCCCACGCCCCAGGCCAGATTCTGGATAGCAATCGCCAGCGAAAATTCAGATCGCAGCCAGCCGAATTCCTCGGCAATCGGGATCTGAAACACACCGAAGCTGGCGCGGATCGCAAAGCCGGTCATCAGGATAAAGCACCCCGCAATCAGGACAGGGGTAAAAAGACTGGACTGTTGGCGCATATTTATTCTCTGATGACTCTGTTTCTGGCAAAGGGGACAATAGTCGTACCCTGCGAGTATAAGACGTTCGGATGTATCAGACCATAACGCCGACTGACAACATACTATTTCAGTTTTTGCAACAATCTCATGACTGCCGCGCCAGATAGGATGCTCCCAGGAACATCACCAAACCAACGATCGGTGCAAACAGAAGAGCCTGCAAGACAAGATCATATCCGCCGACGGCCCAGATTAAAGAACCAATCAGGGCCGAACAGGCAGAACCAATCTGGTATGGAACCGCTTGCGCTCCTGATTTAAGGCCGAAATTTTCACCGCCCATGATCTCCCGACTGACCATTGGTTTCATAATGCTGATAACCCCTATACCGCTGCCCTGAAAAACAATGAACAAGGCAAGCAATGTGGGAGCGGTCCCGATACCCATTAGCGCCAGATTTGCAATAATGACAAAGACAAAACACAGGACCGTGACAACAGTATTGGAGACAAAACGCTCCGCGACAATCATGCTCATCCGGCCCAGAACCTGCATGGGGCCGATGAAGGTTGCCATCAATATGGCGGTGTCCGAATCAAACTGTTTTTCCTTGAGCAGCAACAGCAGATGATTAACCAGCGCGACATGGTTCATATAAAGAAGCGTAAAACCGATGGCGAGCAACCAGAATTTAGCACCCCATAAAAACCTGAACCGATCCCTGCCAACGCTCTCTGTCTCCTCAAGCTCTTCCGGATCCGATAGAGTATGGTCCGTTAATGTCCTGGCACCTGTCCACATGAGAGGGACGCCGACAGCACAAATCAGAACAGCAAAACTGAAAGTCGCATACCGCCAATCAAACAGATCCGCAATCATATGGGAGACCGGAAAGGATAGGGTCCCTGCCAGCCCGGCAACCAGGGTAATCACCGTAATGGTTCGCTTGGCTTCCAGGCCACGGGTCTTGATGACAAAGGCGAAACAAGGATCATAAAGGCTGCATCCCATACAGGCCCCTATGGCAATCCAGATCCCGTAAAAAGCCGTCAGATTGTCGACAAATGACAGGCAAGCCAGCAATAAACCGCCAACGAACCCACCTCCAGCCAGAAGATAAGGTCCATATCCCTTGTCAATCAACCGGCCTGCCAAAGGAGAAACCAGAGCCGATGTTACGATAGAAAGTGTAATGGCCCCCGTCAGTTCTGCTTTCGTCCAACCAAACGCGGTTTCCCAACGCACAATGAGGGCCGGAAAGATATAATAAAGGCCGGCCCAGATGAAAGTCTGCCCAAAAGCCAGAAACCAGGTTGCACGTCTCAGGGTCATGGGATTTTTACCAACCCTTTATTGCGCAAGATATCCGCCATCAATCGGAATGGCACTACCGGTCATAAATTTTGCTTTATCGGATGCGGCAAACAGGATCCCCGCGGCGATGTCTTCGGGCTGACCAAAATGGCCGACGGGATGCAGTTTCCTGAGTTTCTCTCCAAAAGTACCGGGTGTTCCCTGCTGCTTCAAGACGCCGGATACCATCGGTGTCTCAATATAGCCCGGCATAATGGCGTTGATCCGGATCTTGTAGCCATATTGGGCACAATAGAGTGCGGCTGCTTTGGTAAAATTCTTTACTCCGGCTTTACCGGCACAATAGCCTGGCGCCGCAAAAATCCCGACCTCTGCGGCAATTGAGGCAATATTGACGATCGCCCCACCCTTCTCCTTCATCTCGAGAATAGCGTTTTTCACCCCAAGGAAAGTACCATCCAGATTGATGCTGTTCTGGAACTGCCACTCTTTCAGAGACATTTCCTCCAAGGGTGTGGAGATGGCTATACCGGCACTATTGACCAGAATGTCCAACCGGCCAAAAACCGCCCGGTTGAACTCCATCGCCGTTTCCCAAGCTTCCTCAGAAGCGACATCCAGTTTGAAAAATCGAATGCGATCCGCCTGCCCGATTTCCTCACACAGGGCAAATCCGCCAGTTTCGTTGATATCGGTGACCAGAACCGACGCGCCTGCCGCGATAAATTGCCGCACGGTCTCACGGCCAATGCCAGAAGCACCGCCCGTCACCAAAGCGACTTTTCCCGAAAACTCCCCCGTCACGCTGCCCTCCTTGTTATTGTTCTTAGGGTCAGGCTTCAACCCAGCTTATCCCACGATAACGCCTTACAGGTCATGCGTCCACATGCCACAGTGCCAAATGATTTTTGTACACCATATTGAGGATGAGCATGTGTCCTAGTGGAGTGAAAGGAACAAATCATGACTTCCACCAAAGGTATCAATCTTGATGTCCATGTAAAACCGAAGAGCTTTAGCGATCATTTCGCTTACGGCTTTGTCAAAGTTCTGAGGTTTTGCGCGGATCTCTTTTTCCGGAAAAAATACGGCCACCGGGCTGTTGTCCTGGAAACAGTCGCGGCTGTTCCGGGAATGGTTGGCGGACTGCTTCAGCATCTCAAAGCCATCCGACATATTCGAGACGATCAGGGGTGGATCCGGACCTTGCTGGAGGAGGCCGAAAATGAACGTATGCATCTGATGACATTTGTTGAGATTGCCAAGCCCTCCGTCTTTGAACGGATGCTGATCATGGTTGTTCAGGCTCTTTTCTATAACGCCTTTTTCTTCCTGTATCTGTTTGCCCCTAAGACGGCGCATCGGGTTGTCGGTTATTTCGAGGAAGAAGCCGTTATCAGCTATACGCGCTATCTGGAGGAAATTGACGCCGGACATCATGAGAATGTCCCTGCACCACAGATCGCTATCGATTACTGGGATTTACCGGCAACGGCCAAACTCAGGGATGTGGTGCTGGTGGTTCGGGAAGACGAAGCCGGACATCGGGATGTCAATCACGGCTTCGCCGATGAACTGGCCGGGACTTACAAACCAGTCCACTCCTGATCGCTTATTTTCCGGGCTTTGAAAACTGTCCGTAGCTTTTGAACTTTTCGAGGATGTGGTCCATTTCCGCATCCTCAATCATAGTGCCGCCACCCAGTTGCAACACCCGCCAATAGATCTCACAAAGTTTCTCGACTTCAACCGCCATGGCCAGTGCCTTCTTGAGGTTTGGTCCCATTGCCAGCATACCATGGTTGGCCATCAGACAGGCTTTCCTGTCTTTCATTGCTTCAACGACAACGTCAGATAATTCCTGTGTCCCAAACGTATGATAAGGCGCGCAGCGGATGGTTTTCCCGCCGGCAACAGCGACCATATAGTGAAAAGACGGAACTTCTTTTCCAAGGCAGGCCAGGGTTGTTGCAAAGGTGGAATGCACGTGGACAATCGCGTCAGCATCTTGCCGCGCCCGATAGAGATCCTGATGAAACCGCCATTCGCTGGAAGGTTTACGAGAACCTGACGCCTCTCCCTCCAATGTCATCTGAACCATGTCTTCCGGCAGGCACTCATCATAAGGCATGCCGGAGGGCGTGATCAGATATCCGTCTTCGGACCGGACACTCACATTCCCTGCTGACCCCTGATTGATACCAACGGCGTTCATTTGAAGGGCCGTGTCCAGGAGATCCTGTCTTAACGCATTATCAGACATGAATTCCTTACCCAAACAGCGCCTTGATATTTTCTGTATAAGGCGCAGTAATAATCTGCTTTTCAGTAATCAGTCCTGTCACCAGCTCGTTGGGGGTGACATCAAAAGCCGGATTACGAACCTTGATGCCTTCCGGCGCCGTTCTGCGGGCCCCAAATTCCGTCACTTCATAATCTTCACGCTCTTCAATGGGGATCCCTTCCCCGCTGGGCGTATCATGATCAATAGTCGACGATGGGCAAGCCACGTAAAAGGGAATGCCGAAATGCTTTGCGAGAATGGCAACACCCATGGTGCCGATTTTATTGGCTACATCACCGTTTGCCGCTACCCGATCTGTTCCGGTGATCACCATATCAATCAACCCCTGGGACATAATGTGGGCCGCCATATTATCGGTAATCAACGTTACATCAATCCCCGCCTGCTGTAATTCCCAGCTGGTCAGTCGTGCGCCCTGCAGCAGCGGACGGGTTTCATCGGCATACACGCGGAACTTAACACCCTGATTATGGGCCATATACATAGGTGCTGTCGCCGTGCCCAGGATAGAGGTGGCCAGAGAACCCGCATTGCAGTGAGTTAAAATGCCCATCCCCTCTTTGATCAGAGGGGCGCCGTTCTCACCCATTCCAATGCAAAGGCGTTTGTCTTCTTCATGAATGGCGATGGCTTCGGCCACCAGCACATTATAGAGTTCCGCGGCCGTCGATACCTGTGCTGCTTTAGCGGTTCTAACCATCCGGCGAAGGCCCCAGCCGAGATTGACGGCAGTGGGTCGGGAACTATCAAGATAAGCAGCCTGCTTATCCATTTTTTCAATAAAGTCGGAAAGCGGCAGATCAGTATCGCCTTTCATGGCCACACAGAGGCCATAGGCACCAGCCACACCGATCGCAGGTGCCCCGCGTACTTTCAACAGACGGATGGATTCCCAGACTTGCTCAGCCGTTTCCTGCTTTTCAATCACTGTCGCCAAAGGCAACTGTGTCTGATCCAGAAGGAAGAGATCTCCATCCTCCCAGGTAACAGCCATGGGGAGAGTATCCGCGATAAGTTTGGTTTCAAGCACCGGTGTCTCCTGCGTTCATCCGCGTTCGAAAGATAGCATAAACCCGGGCGAAAATCGATGTTCCGCCCGGTTCCTCAAGTCTTAAAACAGACCTTTTTTATCAACTGGAATCCACGGGGCCATCGCCCGTTCAACATGGTTGAATTTCGGGAATTTAGCCCGTAGCTGTTTCATATTTTTAACACCGGAATCCTTCAGCATCTGCTGAGTGAACAGCATCGGCGGGATAGTGATGTCATGTTCCAGCTTTTCACCGGCAATTTTCTTGGCGATAGCGCGAACGCTAACGGCGCCAATGGCCGCCGGGTTGGTTGCTGCCGTTGCGGCCCAGGGACTACCCGGCTTGATCATAAGCTGGATATCCTGGGTTGAGATATCGGCTGTATAAACCTTAACCTTTTCGGTCATGTTGTTTTCTTCCAATGCCAGGATCACGCCTTTACCAAACTCATCGAATGGTGCGAAATAGGCATTGATTTCCGGATTGGCGCGCAGAACCGCTTTCACCTGCTCCGCGTTTTTGACGGAGAACGGAGATTCCAGTGTTCCTGTGCGGGCAATCTCCTTAACGCCGGGATTGTCTTTTTTGACTTTTTCAAAGCTTACATGGCGCTTGTCGAGCGGCAGAATACCGGCCACATAGACATAACCCACATTGGCTTTACCACCGAAATCCTTGACCATGGCGTCCAGAGACATCGCACCAAGCTTGTGATCGTCCTGAGCAATCTGGTTGATATCCGGATGTTGAAGATCTACGTCAAAAGCGACAACTGGAATGCCTTTGGCAACAGCGTCTGCCGCCGGTTTCTTCATGGTTTCCGTAAGACCGTGATCAATGATGATGCCATCAACGCCCATATTGATCGCCTGATAAACGAAGTTGGCCTGCGCCTGATTGTCAGTGTTTTTGCCGAAGGTGGTCAGCTTGATGCCCATCAGTTCCGCCTGGCGGTCAGCGCCGGCCTGATACATCTGCATAAACTCGCCTTCCACCAACTGGCGGATCAGGGCAATATGTACTTTTTTGGAACCGTCGAACGGTGCCGGTGCATCCGTTGCGACAGCAGAACCGGCAAGACCGGCAACCAATCCCCCGGCAAGGCCGAGTGACTTGAAAAAGCCTTTCATTTTCATCTTCTTCCTCCTCATTGAATTCTTTATTATTTCAATATGTTATCGTTGTTTAGCGAGACTGAACGTAAAGGCAAGCGCCGCGACCAGAACAGTTCCTTTGATAAAGTCCTGCCAGAAATAGGGAAGGTTCAGCATGGTCAAACCGTTAAGCAACATGCCGACAAAAATCGCCCCGATGATGGTCCCGAAAGCGTTGGGTTTACGAGCCCCCAACACGGCAAAACCGATCAGTGCTGCACCAACCGCGTCCAGCAGCAAACCGGAGCCGCTGGACACATCTCCGCGCCCGACACGGGCGGCCAGCAGGACACCGCCGAAAGAGGTGATCAACCCGGACAGCACATAGGCCATGATACGATAGCGGTCCACATTAGCACCAACCAGTCGCGCCGCTTCCGCATTACCGCCGATGGCATAGAAAACGCGGCCCCAACGGGTGTGTTCGAGCACCACATAAACCACGATGCCAAGCGCCACCATAAACAGCACCGGCGTCGGGATCAGATCAAAGACACGTCCCTGCCCCAGATACAAAAAACCTTCGGAAAATTCGCCCATGGCTTCATCGCCGTTCGGCAGCATCATGCCGGTTCCGATGGAACGACCGCCCGACGGGATCAGTTGCAACCCCTGGATCAGGAACATGGTCCCGAGGGTAGCCAGCAAATCCGGAATTTTGACTTTGACGATCAGCAGGCCATTGGCGAGACCAATAAAGGCACCAATCAGCAGGCAGGTGATCAGCGCCGCAAGTCCGGTCATTTCCAGAACAACCATGCAATAGGATGCCATCATCACGGACATGGCCGCTGTTGATCCGACGGACAGGTCAAGACCATCGGTCACCAACGTAAAAGTAACACCCAGCGCCAGGATGCCATAGATGGTCACACCCAGAAGGATAGAGAACAGGTTATGCCATCCCCAGAAAGCAGGCTCCGTCAGACCAAACCCCACAAAGGAGGCTATCATGACTATGATAAATCCGTACTTGATGGAAAAAGAAGTCAGTCTTTCCATAATAATCTCACTTAAACCTGCATTTCTAATTCATCAGGGGATTGGGACGTCCAGTGCAACAAAGTCTGGCGGTCAATGTCATTGATCGGTTGTTCACCGACGATCATGCCGTGGTTCATGACGATCACGCGATCCGCTACTTCCAGCACTTCATCGAGATCGGCAGCCAGCATCAGAATGGCTCTTTCTCCCCGATTAGCATGGATATAGGCGTTGATATCGTGGCGGGAGCGAATATCCACCCCCTGGAAGGGCTCATCAAGGATCAGCAGATTGAAGTTGGTCATCAGCCAGCGGGCAACGACCACCTTCTGCTGATTGCCACCGGACAGCTCTCCGATATTCGCGGTTTCGCTTTCGCATTTTACCCCCATGGCATCAACCATGCGGCTTGCTTCATCACTTTCAAAGCCGTGCTTTAAAAGGCCAAGCGGGTTTGAGAAAAACTTCCGGAGGAACGGCAGCGTCATATTCTGACGGATGGTAAAATCCGGAACGACCGCGTTATTGGCCCGGTCTTCCGGGACCATGAAGATCCCGTTATCAATGGCTTCGCGAACTGATCGACTGGTAATCGGCAGTCCGTCAATCAGAACTTCACCGGAGACCGGCTGGCGAAGACCGAAAAGGACACTGGCCAGCTCGCTTTTCCCCGCACCGATCAGACCTGTTATACCAACGAT
>DIYE01000339.1 GCA_002428885.1 Alphaproteobacteria bacterium UBA6062 | reverse complement strand
CCTGCCGGCGGCCCTTCCGGGGATCGTCGGTGCGGTCCTGCTAGCGGTCAGCCGGGCGATCGGTGAAACCATGATCGTGGTGATGGCGGCGGGCTTTGCAGCGAACCTGACCGCTAACCCGCTGGAGGCCGTTACAACCGTTACCGTGCAGATTGTGGGTCTGTTGGTCGGCGACCAGGAATTTGACAGCGCCAAGACATTGGCTGCTTTCGCACTGGCATTGGTTCTCTTCGTTATAACCCTGGCCCTCAATGTGATTGCCCTGGTGGTGGTCCGCAAATATCGAGAAAAATATGACTGATATTCAGGAAGCTAAAAAGAAGGCCAGTTGGGACAGTCCGGAAACCAGGAAAAATCTGGCCCGGCGCCAGAGATCAGAACGTTTGTTCCGGAATATTGGTCTGAGTGCCATTATCATTGCACTCTGTATGCTGGCGACCCTGTTGGTCAGTATCGCCGGAAAGGGATACTCAGCCTTTGTCCAGACCCGCTTTACGATCGATATTACTTTTTCTGAAGAGGTTATCGATCCGAAAGGGGAGCGGGATGAAGAAGTCCTGCGGGCTGCAAGCTATGGCTCTCTTGTCAGGGACGCCCTGCGCCAGGAATTCCCGCAAGTGACCTCCCGCAGGGACTTGCGCCCCTTGTTCGGGATCGTCAGTAAAGGAGCGGCGGCCCAGCTTCGGGAGATGGTCATGGAAAACCCGGATCTTATCGGCCAGACCCTGCCGGTACAACTGGTTGCCAGTGACGATATGGACATGTTCAATAAGGGCTTTATTGATCGGAATGTGGTTGAAGAAGACCGCCGCGTGAAAGACCGCGAGATCGCCTGGTTTGACCAACTGGATCAGAAGGGAGCCGTAGAAACGGTCTTTAATACGGATTTCTTTGTTTCCGGTGATAGCCGGGAGCCGGAGATCGCCGGTATCTGGGGTGCTATGGTCGGTTCGTTTTACACGCTGATGGTGACCTTCTTTATTTCCTTCCCGATCGGTGTCATGACGGCGATCTACCTTGAGGAATTTGCCCCCCAGAACAAATTCACCGATATTATTGAAGTGAATATCAATAATCTGGCGGCTGTTCCGTCCATTGTCTTTGGCCTCCTGGGACTGGCGCTATTTCTCAACGTGGCGCATCTACCCAGATCGGCGCCGGTGGTTGGCGGCCTGACCCTGGCCCTGATGACATTACCGACGATTATTATTGCTGCCCGTGCAGCGATCCGTGCCGTGCCGGACAGTATTCGGCAAGGCGCTCTTGGGCTTGGTGCTTCACCACAGCAGACGGCTTTTCACCATGTCTTGCCGCTTTCCATGCCCGGTATCCTCACGGGAACCATTATCGGCCTGTCTCAGGCCCTGGGCGAAACGGCACCGCTTCTGATGATTGGCATGGTGGCGTTTATTGTGGATATCCCGGGTGGATTTACGGATCCGGCAACGGTTCTACCGGTCCAGATCTTCCTGTGGGCCGACAGTCCGGAACGGGCTTTTGTCGAAAAAACATCCGGCGCTATTCTGGTTTTGCTCGGATTTCTGATATTTATGAATGCGCTGGCTGTACTGCTGCGTAAGAAATTTGAACGCCGCTGGTAGAAATCGCTGGTATAAGGATATAAGGACATGCAAATGCTTGCTGAAGTACAGCCCCCCGAAACTTCCGAACATCCCGCGATCATTTCCGCGAAAGAGGTCAGCGTTTATTACAGTGATAAGAAAGCACTGAACGCGGTTTCGCTGGATATCGGTGAAAATCAGATTACCTCGCTGATTGGCCCGTCCGGTTGCGGTAAATCAACCTTCCTGCGCTGCCTGAACCGAATGAATGATACGGTGCCGGGTTGTCGGGTCGAGGGCAAGATTACACTGGATGGCCATGATATATACGCATCGAGCGTGGATGAGGTTCTGCTGCGGGCTCGCGTCGGTATGGTGTTCCAGAAACCCAATCCTTTCCCGAAATCCATCTATGACAATGTGGCCTATGGCCCGCGTATTCATGGTCTCGCCAAGAACAAGGACGAACTGGATGATATCGTTCTGACCAGTCTTGAAAAAGCCGGCCTCCTGAAAGAGGTGAGGGATCGGTTGAACGCGACTGGTACGGGCCTGTCCGGCGGTCAGCAGCAGAGGCTGTGTATTGCGCGGGCGCTCGCGGTGCAGCCGGATATTATCCTGATGGATGAGCCCTGTTCCGCTCTTGACCCGATTGCGACGGCCAAGGTTGAGGAGCTTATTGAAGAACTGCGTGAGAATTACACGATCATCATCGTGACCCACTCCATGCAGCAGGCTGCCCGTATTTCCCAGAAAACCGCATTTTTTCATCTTGGGGAAATCGTCGAGGTCGGTGATACGGAGCAGTTATTCACCAGCCCTTCCGATGAGCGGACGCAGGGTTATATTACCGGTCGCTTCGGTTAAGGAGAGAAATCATGAGTGGTACAGGACATATCGTCCGGTCTTTTGACGAAGATCTTCAGGAGATGCGCAACGCCATTATTGAAATGGGCGGTCTTGCGGAATCCCAGCTAGAGGCGGCGGTTCGGGCGCTGGTAGACAGGAATTCCGATCTGGCCCAGTCCACCATTGAAGCAGACGTGGCGGTCGATGAACTGGAGCAGATGATCGATGCTATGGCTGTCAAGTTACTGGCACTGCGCAATCCGGTTGCGGATGATTTGCGGCTGGTGATTTCTGCGTTGAAAATCGCCTCCCTGCTGGAGCGTGTGGCCGATTATTCTGCCAATATAGCAAAGCGGGTCATTGCTTTGAACCTGGCACCGGCGATCCGACCGGTCTCAGCCATCCCGCGGATGGGCGAAATGGTTCGGCATATGATCGATGATATCCTAACAGCATACGCTCAGGAGGATGCAGAGCTTGCCTATGATGTCTGGCGCCGTGATAGGGATGTAGACCAGCTCTATAACAGTATGTTCCGTGAATTGCTAACCTATATGATGGAAGATCCGCGTAGCATAACAAGCTGCACGCATCTGATCTTTATGGCGAAGAATATCGAGCGGGTTGGCGATCATATGACCAATATCGCTGAGATCATTATCTATCAGATAACAGGGCAGGCGCCGACGGAACAGCGGCCTAAGGGGGATAAGACAAGCGTAACCATGATCGAGAATGACAATTCTCAGACCTCTTAAGGAAAAGTGCCCATGAGAGTATTAATTGTTGAAGATGAACCGTCCATGGTTGAGCTCCTGCGCTACAACCTGGAAAGTGAAGGATTTGAAGTTGCTTCCGCCCTTGATGGCGAGGAAGCCATGCTGACCATCGAAGAGCAGAAACCGGATATGGTTCTGCTGGACTGGATGTTGCCAAAGCTTTCCGGTATTGAGATTTGCAGGCGGCTAAGGCGGGATCAGGAATACCGTAACCTGCCGGTTATCATGATCACGGCGCGCGGTGAGGAAACGGACAGGGTGCGCGGCCTGGATGTCGGTGCGGACGATTATATGTCCAAACCTTTCTCGCCGGCGGAACTCATGGCCCGGATAAGGGCGGTTTTGCGCCGCCATAACCCGAATATGGGAAGCGACAGCATCACAGTGGCGGATGTCACTATGGATCTGGTGGCTTACAAGGTCAGCCGGGCTGGCCGTGAACTGCATCTCGGTCCGACCGAGTTTAAGCTGCTTCGCTATTTTATGGAGCGGGCAGGGCGGGTATTGACCCGCGAACAGCTTCTGGACGGTGTCTGGGGGCAGAATGTTTATGTGGAA
>DIYE01000340.1 GCA_002428885.1 Alphaproteobacteria bacterium UBA6062 | reverse complement strand
CATGCCCGGCAAGCAGATGGCCATTGATGCCGATCTGTCCGCCGGTATGATTGACGAACAGACCGCCCGGTCCCGCCGTAAGGAACTGGAAGATGAAAGCGCCTTTTTCGGCTCCATGGATGGTGCGTCCAAATTTGTACGCGGCGATGCTATTGCCGGTCTGCTGATCACCTTTATCAATATTATCGGTGGCATTATTGTCGGCGTCGCCCAGCAGGGTATTTCATTTTCCGAAGCTGCCGAAAGCTACACGCTTCTGACCGTCGGCGATGGTCTGGTCAGTCAGATCCCGGCGCTGATCGTTTCGGTTGCCGCCGGTATGCTGGTCTCCCGCGGCGGTGTGACGGGAACGGCAGACAAGGCGCTTATCGGACAGCTTGGCGGATATCCCCGGGCCCTTGGCGTCAGTTCCTTCCTACTGGTTTCTCTGTCCCTGCTTCCCGGTATTCCGATGATCCCTTTCCTGATCCTGGCGGGAGGAACCGGCTACGCCGCCTTCGTTATGTCGAAACAGAAAGAAGAAGAAAAAGTCGCCGAACAGCAACAACTGATCGAAGAGCAGAAGGAGGCTATTCCGGCTGAAGAGCCGATCTCAACCGCCCTTGCCATTGATGATCTGCGGCTTGAACTTGGATATGGCCTGCTGACATTGATCAACGACAATGAAGGCTATCGCCTGACCGACCAGATCAAGGCACTGCGCAGGCAGATCGCCAGCGACATGGGCTTTGTGATGCCGAGTGTCCGTATCCTCGACAATATGCAGCTGCCCGCCAATAACTACGTTATCCGGGTCAAGGAGCTCGAAGCCGGTGAAGGTAATGTTCGTCCCAACCATCTGCTGATCATGGATCCTCAGGGCTTGCCTATTGATCTGCCGGGTGAGGAAACCACTGAACCCACCTTTGGCCTTCCAGCCGTTTGGGTCGATGAAGGTCAGCGGGAAGAAGCGTCGTTCCGCGGCTATACAGTCGTTGATCCGGCCACGGTTGTGACGACCCACCTCACGGAACTGATGAAAGATCACATGGCGGATCTGCTGTCTTATGCAGAAACTCAGAAACTGATCGATGAATTGCCGCAGGCTCACCAGAAACTGGTCGCCGATATGATCCCGACCCAGATTTCCGTGAGCGGTGTCCAGCGCATTCTGCAGAACCTGCTGACCGAACGTGTATCCATTCGCGATCTCGCCTCCATTCTCGAAGGCATTTCGGAAGCCACCGGCTATACCCAGAATATCAATATGATCACAGAACATGTCCGGGCGCGTCTGGCACGTCAGATCTCTGCCACGAATACGGCACCGGACGGCTTTATTCCATTAGTCACCCTGTCTCCTCAGTGGGAGCAGAATTTTGCTGAATCCATTGTCGGGCAAGGTGAGGAAAAACAGCTTTCCATGGCACCAAGCCTGCTACAGGAATTTATCGCCAATGTGCGTGAGAGTTTTGACACACTGGCGCAACAGGGACATAACCCGGTGCTACTGACCAGCCCGGGTATACGGCCCTACGTCCGCTCCATTGTCGAGCGGTTCCGCCCGACAACCGTGGTGATGTCACAAAATGAAATCCATCCCAAAGCCAAGCTGAAAACGCTTGCGCAGGTTTAGGAATAACAGGGAATGAGAATAAAATCCTTCACAGGACCGACGGCGACAGAAGCCATGAACAAGGTCCGGATGGAACTGGGTGAAGACGCGATTATCCTGGCAACCCAGGACCTGCCGTCCGGCGAGACACAGGTAACCGCAGCCATCGAACAATCCGATCCGGCCCCTGCCAAAATCAAGGTGGATGACAACTGGGCCTCCGGTTGGGACAGCGACTGGAAGCTGGAAGCGACACCGAAGAAAAAGGTACCGGAACCCATTTCGGTCAAACCGGAACCCAAGCCTTTTGTTTCAGCCAAAGCCAAGGCGACAACGCCGCCGGCACCGAAAGCTGATCAGTCTTTAAAACAGGCACCGGTTGGAGTAGCCGATATTTCACCAGACATGGAGATGCTGGTGAAAGCAATGGCTTACCATGGTATCCCGACCCTCCTGGCCGAACGGATCTGCAGAACAGCTCTGGCCGTTGAAACAGACAATCTGACACTGGCGCTGGCCGCCTCCCTGGACAGGCACTTCGGATATTCTCCCAAATTCTCAGCCCGCAATAGACCACTGATGCTGATTGGTCCGCCCGGGGTTGGCAAGACCATGACCATTGCCAAGATGGCGGCTTCCGCCAAAATGGAGGACCGGGCCGTTCATGTTATCACGACGGATGTCAGCCGGGCCGGCGCTGTCGACCAGCTAAAATCCTTTACCGACATTCTCGGCCTCCAGCTCCATGTAGCTGAAACCGCAGAAGACCTTAAAGCCATTCTCGGCGGCTCGGAATTCAAGGATGGTGCCCATACTCTTATCGATACAGGCGGCATCAATGCCTATGATGATGTCGAGGTCGGTGATCTGACATCAAAAATCCTGGCAGCGAATGCGGAAGCAGTGGTTGTCCTGGCAGCCGGTACAGACGCTTCGGAAATGAGTGACATGGCCTCCCGTTTCTCAACCATCGGCGCAAAACGCCTTATCGCCACAAGGCTCGACACAACCCGGCGCTATGGCGGACTGTTTACCGCAGCAGACAGCGCTAACCTGACATTTTCCTACGCCAGTGTTTCACCGTCCGTAGCGACAGGTCTTCATATTATAACGCCCGTCAATCTGGCCCGGCTTGTTCTCCGGGATCCGACACAATCGGGTATCAGTAACGAATTTGACAAGGCATCGAAATGACAGATACAGGCAGCCCACTTACACATCGCCCGGATGCGCATCCCGCTACGGCAGGGACTGGCAGGAATCTCATCACCATTGCCTCCGGCAAAGGCGGTGTCGGTAAAACCGTCTTGTCCACCAGTCTTGCACATGCCCTGGCCAATGCAGGGAAAAAAGTCCTGCTCTTTGATGGCGATGTCGGCCTCGCCAATGTGGATATTCAGCTGGGCCTGATGCCTGAATATGACCTGGCTTCCGTCATCTCCGGCGATAAAAAACTGTCCGACGTAGCGTTCCGGTACGAAGAAGGTGGCTTCGATATCATCGCAGGTCGTTCCGGCTCCGGTTCTCTTGGAACCCTGGATACGGATCACTTATCCGCCATTCATCAGGAACTGATCCGGCTGGGTTCCATATATGACTATATCCTTCTGGATCTCGGCGCCGGTATCGATGGGGCCGTTAGAACCCTGTCCTCATCCGCCGGTCCGAAACTGGTCGTTACCAATGGCGAACCGACCTCTCTCACGGATGCCTATGCCTTTATAAAAGTCACCCACCAACAGCAACCGAATGCGGATACCAGAATTCTTGTAAATATGGTAAAGTCAAAGAATGACGGTCAGAAAGTCTATGACAAATTGCTGACCGCCTGTCGGAATTTCCTGCAGCTGGAACCGCTACTGGCCGGTATCGTGGAGCAGGATGACAAAGTTGCCGGAGCGATCAGATCTCAGGCTGCTTTGCTCAGCAGATATCCGACAAGTAAGGCAGCAGGTGATATTGAAGCCCTTGCAGCGTCCCTGATACAGGGGTCTGTCTGATGACAGATAAGAGAGATGAGCGGGATAAAATCCACATCGGGCGCACCACCGCCCATTGATACAGGAGGCAGGGCAACCTCGTCACAACAACAGGTTGCCCCTGTAAGCCCCTCGTCTCCCTCCGGCGGCGGAACAGGTTCTGCTGTTCCG
>DIYE01000285.1:18365-32704 GCA_002428885.1 Alphaproteobacteria bacterium UBA6062 | reverse complement strand
AATGGGCGACACGGCCCGATAGGTATTAACCCATACAATACCGGACCGGATTGCCTTGATCATGCGATGTGCCCGGGTCAGATTTTGGGTAAAAACACCAGCCGCCAACCCGAAGCGCGTGTCATTGGCAAGCGCAATTGCTTCCTCTTCCGTATCAAAGGAAAGTACGGAGAGAACCGGACCAAAAAGCTCGTTCACCACTGACGCTGCTCCTGTTGCCTTCGTGCAATCCAGAATTGTCGGCGGATAATAGAATCCAGACCGTTCTGGCTTCTTGCCACCGGTCACCAGCACCGCGCCTTCCTCCAAAGACTGATGGACGATATCTTCAATACGAGATCGTTGCGCTTCGGTACAAAGAGGGCCGACTTCCGTTGCCATCTGATCCGGGTCGCCAATCACAACCTGTTCCGCCTTTTCTTTCAGGCGGCTCAGAAACACGTCTTTAATGCTGTTCGCGACAATCAGTCGGGATCCGGCTACACAGCTCTGCCCGGTTGCGGCAAAAATACCGGATATCTGAGCGTTGACTGCGCTCTCGATATCCGCATCTTCGAACACCACAAACGGAGATTTCCCACCGAGTTCCAGAGAAGTGCTGGCGAGATTTTCAGCAGAATTACGAACAATATGTCGGGCTGTTGCCGGACCACCGGTAAAGGCAATATGCTGCACATCCGGATGTTGGGTCAAGATCTGCCCGCATTCCGCTCCGAAGCCGGTCAAAATATTGACCACACCAGCCGGAAAACCAGCTTCATGGACGAGTTCCGCGAATTTCAGCATGGGTGCCGGCGCTTCTTCAGAAGCTTTGAGAACAACGGTACAGCCAGCGGCCAGCGCCGGTCCGATTTTTACCGACGACAGGAACAACTGGCTGTTCCAGGGGACAACGGCCGCAACAACGCCAACAGGTTCGCGGCGCAGCCAGACATCCATATCCGGCTTATCGATGGGCAAATGAGCCCCTTCGATCTTGTCCGCCAGTCCTGCATAATAGCGATAATAATCCGCGACATAAGCAATCTGCGCTGATGTTTCACGAATGATCTTACCGGTATCCCGGGTTTCCAGAACGGCCAGTTCCTGTGCATGCTCCTGCACGAGATCAGCCAACCGGTAAAGGAGTTTACCCCGCGCCGTTGCGGTCAGGTTTGCCCATTCGACCGACTGAAAAGCCCGCTTTGCCGCAGCAACGGCTTGATTGACTTCATCGGTCCGGGCTTCCGGCATCAATGCCCACGGCTTATCTGTTGCCGGATCGATACTCTCAAACTGCCCGGCACCACTGCTGAACTGGCCGTCTATATAATGCTGGAACGTTTCCATCAGGCTGACTCGGACAGTTCGCTATCCTGAAACGCCGGCATCACTTCATTGATGAAACGCTCGAGAGACGCTTTTTTCCGCTCGAAACTCATACCCGTGTCAATCCAGAAGGAATAATCATCATAGCCCAGCGCCTCATATTTCTTCAGGCGGGCAATAACTTCTGCAGGCTGGCCAATCACCTTGTTTTCCCGGATGCTTTGTGGGCTGTACATCGGATTCTTGGCAATATCCTCTTCACTCAGTTCTTCGATGAGTCCCTGATGAATCGGCCGTTCATTTTTGAACCAGGCACCGAAATAATTGAAGAACCTGTTGATCTCTTCAGCACCACGCCAGGCATCCTCCTCACTGGACGCAACATATGTGTGATTGCAGATCATGATCTTCGGCCGTGGAATTGAGGGATTGTCAGCGCAGGCTGTCTTGAACCGCTCCATCAGGCTTTCAACCTCTTCATCTCCAAGCCAGAGTGGGGTGACCTGGACATTGCAACCATTAGAGACTGCGAAGTCATGGCTGTTGGGATCCCTGGCGGCAACCCAGATAGGTGGATGCTCTTCCTGAAGCGGTTGAGGCGCAGATGTGGTTTTCGGGAAAGACCAGAATTCACCGTTATGTTCATAGTCCCCTTTCCATAGAGCTTTAACAGCAGGGACCATTTCCCGCAGCATCTGACCACATTTCCAGGGTTCCAGATCATCCCCCATACGCTCATACTCAAAGGAATAAGCACCGCGAGCAATGCCGATATCCAGGCGACCGCCCGTAATGATATCGGTCATGGCGGCCTCACCGGCCAGTTTGATCGGATGCCAGAAGGGCGCGACCACAGTACCTGTACCCAGTCGAACATTTTTGGTGCGACGGGCAAGATCCACCAGGTTGATAAACGGGTTCGGCGCGATGGTGAAATTCATTCCATGATGTTCACCGGTCCAGATGGCATGCATACCGCCCTTGTCAGCCATTTCGCAAAGCTCGATAAATTCGTCATAGAGCTTCTGCTGACTTTCCTCAGGAGAAATGCGTTCTAGATGGACAAAGAGCGAAAATTTCATGACTGTCTTTTCTCCACTGTTTAACTGTGATCAGGAAATGCGGCGAACTTCGCCGTGTTCCTGGTTTCCGAAATAAATACCGTAATTCCCCATGCGGCTTTCCTTCTCTAACCGACGGAGCATGTCGCTTGTGGCACTGTCTTCGATGCGAGCGAAAGTCTCCTCATCCAGCACATGGAAATGCCCGACGGAACTTTCCTCATCCGCCGCCCGACAGTGATATGCCATATGCTGCGCTTGTTTTTCCGCATCTTCATAAACTGAATAGATAAAACCAATGGACGCTTCCGGACTTGCTGCTTGCAGCAATAGGGTAAGATTCTCGCTCGGCACACCGTTTTCAACGCGCCGCTCAGGTAAAACAAGATTACCCTTCCCATCTTCTTTAAGAAGAACCCGGCCTTGATATTCAATAATGGCGCTCACGACCACATTCATATTCGCTTGCAGTGCTTTGGCTTCCAGAGCTGGGGTAAAATAGGCTCCGCGCGCATAACCAAGGCCACCGGCAGTGCCGTTTTCAAAAGCCTTCACTTCACCGATCAGGATAGCATGATCACCCGCATCCACCACATTATGCATGGCACAATCGAACCAGGCAGCGACACCACTAAAAACCGGCGCGCTATGAGGCCCTTTCTGCCAATCGACGGTGGCAAAGCGATCCTCAACTTTACTGGCAAATGTATTGGAAACGGATTTCTGATCCTCTGCCAACACATTAACGGCAAAACCGGTCGCTCCGGTGAGGGCCTCATAGTTGGATGACGTCTTGGCGAGGCAAACCAGCAGCAATGGCGGGTCCAGAGACACAGAAGAAAAAGAATTCGCGGTAAAACCAAGCGGCTCCCCCGCTTTGTCAAAAGCCGTTACAACCGTCACGCCTGTCAGAAAAGCACCGAAAGCGTCACGCAAGGCGCGAGGGTCCTGAATTGTCATGGTACTCTTCTCCCTTTCGTTTTGTCCGGCCTCAGATGCCTGAAGCCACGACCGCATGGCTCCGTTCACCAAATCAGGGGCCGTTAGATTGACCATATGCTTATGCCCTTCGATGACACAGGCCCGACCATGTTTTGCTGCGCTCGCCATGGTCCGGGACATAGCAGCGGTGGAGTTTGGATCACCATCACCTGTCAGAAACAGGGCCGGACAGATAACTTCATCCCATTTATCCGCGTAGATATCGTCACCATGAGCAAAGGCGTTATATGTGATGGCATACCCCTGTCGATCAACGGATTGCAGCCATGCGCGTACACTTTCTCTAGCCCGAAGCTCCCGATCGCTATTCCCGAACCAACGGGATAGCGGGCCATCGATATCCATGTCCCCGGCCGCGATTTGCATGGCACGAGCAACGACGGCAGAGCGAGCTTCTTCACTACGCCGGTGAACACCATTCAATAAAGCGACACGCCGCACATTTTCCGGATATGTCGCTACATATCCGCCGGAAACCAGAGCCCCCATAGAGTGTCCGGCAAGATTGACCGGACCAAGATCCAGTTCCGTCAGCACCCGGTGCAACCAGTCTACATAATCCGGCAACTGAGCCCCTTCCTGAAGAGCTGTACTGCCGCCATGGCCCGGCATATTCAAAGCGATCACTCGATGGGTGGCAGCGAAACACTCGATCTGGGGTGCCCAGGAAGCGCTCTGCATACCGACGCCGTGGATGAGAACCAGCGGCTCACCAATACCATGCTCCTCATACCTGACACTCTTCGTGCCAGTCGCCGATGCGTCAGGAGGAGATAGCAGCAGGGTTTTCAACGTCATGCCCCAACTCCTTTAGATCCTGATAGCGGTCACCGATCCGGTGATGCGGACGCCCTCCAACAGACGCACCGAGTGCAATAACAAGTTCATCCGGTCCTGGTGCATCAGGAATGGATGCCTGTATGGTGAGATAGTGTGACCGTCGGCCGCCATCAATTTTGTCCATCAGCGGGATCATCACCGGCGCATCCGGTCCGCCGCGTGTGTTGCAAAAAGCCAGGTAGGATTTTGCCCCCACAGCTTCCCGGTAATGGTTACCGAAACGCAAGGTGTGAATAAGACCTGAAGCGTGCTCAATCTCTCCGTTCACGCCGACCACAGCAGATTTGCCATATCCTTCGACGGCTTCGCCGGAACCAGTGACATCAAGAATCATTTTTGTCAGCAACGCCCCGAGACCGGGAGCACAATCCTGAATCACAGGACGCAGATCTTCAACAAATCCCTGCCCTGCCCAGGGATTGGTGATAACCGCCATGGCGGCAATCAGCCTAAGCGGTCTCTCCGCCACTTTCCCCCCTTCTATGAAGGTATCTTCGACATGCAACAAGGTTTTGCGAATTTCTGCAGGCATCACTCTAAATCCATTTCAGGAACTTGACATATAGTGATCCGTAATATGGTATACCAAAATATGGAATGTCAACATTTTCTTGATTCATTTTTCTTATCGGGTTAAATTATCCTTATGAATCAATCAGAAACATTAGATTTAAAGATCGAGCGCCCACCGCAAACCTTAAGAGAGATGACTCTTGATCGCATGAGAACGGCGATTATTTCCGGTCATTTCAAGTCAGGGCAACGATTGGTGGAGCGTCCGTTATGTGACCAGTTGGGGGTCAGCCGTTCCGTCGTTCGGGAGGCCATCCGGTATCTGGAGGCTGAGGGCCTTGTTGAGATTCTTCCCAATAAAGGTCCTATCGTCGCCCGCATGGACTGGGACCTTGCAGAACAGGTTTATGACATCCGGCTACTGCTGGAATCTGACGCGGCCCGAGCCTGCGCCGAACTCGCGGACGACAAGATAAAAGCAGATCTTAAAGCAGCCCTTGCCCGACTCAAAAATGCCTATTCGGACGGAGAGACCCCGGCCCTGTTTGCTGCAACAACCGACTTTTACGAAGTAATCTTCATGTCCAGCGGACATCACGTTGCCTGGGAAATTGTTCAGCGCCTTAATGGACGCATAAGTCGTTTACGGGCCATGACCCTCGGCACCCGCGACCGTCATGCTGCCGGATTTGCCCGCATGGAAAAGATCTGCAAAGGTATTGAAGATAATGCCCCGGACACTGCCAGCCAGGCTATTCGGGATCATATCACCGAAGCAGCGACCATTGCGAAATCATTGCTGACAGAGGAAGCATAAACAAGAGAATCTGTCTGACGCAGCGACCTACCGGATTCTAAATTTATCGGATATTCTGCCTCCAAAGAACTGACTGAAATAAGTCACCCCATGAGCTTGAGATATCCGGATAGAGAATGAGCAACTCCTCACACACTGCATTTTCAGGCATTCCCTACGTTTCCGGGACAGCTTGCGCTCCCCTCCTCACATCTGATCTGGAGCTTAGCTTCTGGGGTGGTGTAAACCCACAAACGGGCGTTGTTATTGACCGCCATCACCCTTTGAGTGGGCAATGCCTTAAAAACAAGATCCTTGCCCTTCCCGGTGGTCGCGGTTCCTGCTCAGGCAGTGGGGTCATTCTGGAGATGCTGGTGAACGGCAATAGACCTGCGGCTATCATCGTTTCAAGACCGGATGATATCATCACCCTGGGTGTTTTGGTTGCACAGGAACTTTTTAATCAGTCAATTCCGGTCGTCACCTTAAGCGGCTCGGATTTTGCAAAACTCCTTGATTTCAAATATGCAGCCATTTCAAACGGCACTCTTCTCTGCGGGAACGAACCTCTGAGCGTAGACAGGAACATCATTCCTTCCCATGCTCCGACGCTAAAGCCCGTAAAATTGAGCAAGTCTGACCAATCAACGCTAGATGGTGACCATGGCCAGGCTGCACATATAGCCATGAAAATTATTATCCAGATGGCTCAACTGGTTGGGGCAACAGAACTGATGGACGTTCATCAGGTTCACATAGACGGGTGTGTTTATACAGGGCCTGCCTCTTTAAAGTTCGCCCAGAAACTCTGTCAGATGGGTGGCCGGGTCGCTGTTCCAACCAGCCTTAACTCCATATCGGTTGACTATCGTCACTGGCAAGAACAAGGGGTCGAACAAGAATTTGCCAACCAGGCGAGATCTTTGGCAGATGCTTATACCGGCATGGGAGCACAACCGACTTTCACCTGCGCGCCCTATCTATTGGAAACAGCGCCAAAACAAGGGACGCAAATCGCCTGGGCCGAATCCAACGCCGTTGTTTTCGCCAACAGCGTTCTTGGCGCCCGTACAATGAAATATCCCGATTTTTTGGATGCCTGCATTGCCTTAACCGGACGCGCGCCTCTCGCTGGTCCTCATCTCGACGAGAATCGTTACGCCACTCTGCATATCTCCATCTCCGATATAGAAAATGTTGATGATGCCTTTTATCCATTATTGGGCTATCAGGTCGGAAAAATCACCGGCAACCGCATCGCCGCCATCGACGGCATAGCCCATCTTGCACCTGATTTGGATGACTTGAAGGCTTTCGGCGCGGCCTTCGCGACGGTTTCAAGCGCACCGATGTTTCACATTGTTGGTGTCACACCGGAGGCTCCCGTTCTTCAGGACGTCATCCGTCAAACCGACCTGGTTGAAAAAATCGACCTGGCTCTCTCCGACCTGTTGGAAAGCTGGAACATTTCAAATCGGTCATCGACAGAAAAAACGGAGCTGGTGTCTCTTGGCAATCCGCATTTCTCTCTTGCCGAGTTTGGTAAATTGGCCAAACTTTGCCAGGGAAAAACAGCTCACAAGTCAGTGAAAATGATGATCACAACAAGCCGGGACGTGGCAGAAAAAGCGAAACAGGAAGGCTTTATAGATCCAATCACAGCTTATGGTGCAAAAATCATAACAGATACCTGCTGGTGTATGATTGAAGAACCGGTTATTCCGGTTACGGCTCAAACCATCATGACGAATTCTGCGAAATATGCCCATTACGGCCCCGGTATCACGGGGAAAGATGTCAGATTTCACAACCTGTCATCCTGTGTCGAAGCTGCCTCTTCCGGGATGGTTTCTAAGGCCGTGCCAAGTTGGCTGAGGTTACACGAATAGAATTGCAATCCATTTCCTGCGGCAAACCGTATGAAAAACATGCGCTCTTACAGGAGGATGAAGCATGCGCGTTTTCATCGCTGCTCTTGTGGTCTATCTGGTTTTGATGATCGGGACGGTCGCGTCTGCGTCAAATCAGAACCCGATGACACTTTACGGTCCAAAGATTGCTTTCGATGTAGTGCGGGATGGCGCTATTGTCGGCAAACATGAAACACGCTTTGAACGTGCTGAGAGCGGCCTGACGGTGACGTCCCTCATGTCCATCAACCTTTCTCTGCTCTTTTTTCCGGTTTACGAGTTCGATTACCAGTCCAGGGAAATATGGCGGGACGGGAAACTGTCCGGCCTTATCGTGAAAGTTTCTGATGACGGGGAAGAAAAAACCCTGACACTCAGCCGCCAGAAGGATCGGTTAAAGCGGATCGGAGGTCAATCTTCCGAAGATCTCCCAGGAGATATCTTCCCGACCAACCATTGGAATGCTGCGGTTCTGGAGGACAAACAGGTTCTGAACACACTCACCGGCAACCTGAATAGCGTCATCATCAAAAAGATCGGCCTTGAGGACGTTGAAACCCGTAACGGTGTCTTGCGCGCAACACGGTATGATTATACGGGTGATCTTCAGGATACTTCAGCCTGGTATGATCGTGAAGGTCGCTGGGTCAAATTACGCTTTAAGGCAAGAGACGGTTCTACGATTGATTATATCTGTCGTACCTGCAAGCCGGAAGGAGCATCCTGATGCAGGTTTGGATTACCGGTGGCGGAAGCGGGATAGGCCGCGCCCTGGCAGAGCAGTTGACCCTCGACGGGCATAGCGTCTGTATTTCCGGCAGGAGTAAAGAGAAGTTATCAGCCGTTTCTCCCGATATTTCCGCCATCCCTTGCGATGTTTCAAAACCGGAGAGCGTGCAAAACGCGTTAATACAAATGCCGCCGCCTGATCTTGCCATCCTGAATGCCGGTACATACAGCCCGGGTCCAACCCATACCGCTTCCCCGGAAGAGTTTCAGCAGGCTATGGCAGTGAATTACTTCGGTGTCATTAACTGCCTGACCGCCCTGCTGCCCCGAATGCTCGAAAGGGGCGGACATATAGCGGTTGTTGGTTCTCTCGCCGGATATCGCGGCCTGCCCAATGCGTCAGGATACGGCCCCAGCAAAGCCGCCGTGATCAGCCTGTGTGAAAGTATGAGAGCCGAGTTGGACGGAACCGGCGTTAAATTTCAGCTCATAAATCCCGGCTTTGTTAAAAGTCCGCTCACAGAAAAGAATGATTTTGAAATGCCTTATCTAATGGAAGCTGAAGAGGCTGCCGACATTATTCTAAGAGGACTGCAAAGTAACCGGTTCGAAATTGCCTTCCCTGCTCCCTTTGTCCGGCGCCTGAAATTCATTAGACTGTTGCCATATCGCTTTTTCTTTCCGCTGATCCAAAAGGTAACCCGGACATGAACTACATCCATCTGTTCGAAAACCTGTCGGAAGACCGGATCAGGGGCTGCGACGCCTATGTGAGCCCTGATATTCATTTTATCGATCCCTTCAATGACATCAGAGGCATCGAGGCTTTCAAAAAGCTCCTTCACAAAACCCTGGAAGATGTTCGGGACCCAGTGTTCCAGGTTACCCGCAGGATAAAAGATGAGGACATTCTTTATCTGAAATGGGAATTCAGCGGTTCCGTCAGAGTCATTGGACACTGGTCTGTCACAGGGTTGAGCGAGATCGAATTTGACGATCAGGGACGGGTTTGCCGTCATGTGGACTATTGGGATGCTTCAACGCATTTCTATAACCGGCTGCCGGTTATCGGAAGCCTCATTCGCCTGATCAGGAGGCGTCTTCAGATTTCTTGAAAAACAGGGAAACCTGACCAACCTCAAATCCCCATTTGGTGACCTTGGCTCGGTTAATCAGTACATTATCCGGCTGCAGGAACATCCAGTCATCAAAATGAACGTTGTAAGTGGTATCCCCGACTTTGAGCGCCATGTTATAGGACCAGTTCAAAGCATTTCCCGCAGAGATCCCCGCAGCTGTTCCGATGACATCCGCCGCCGTTCCCTCATATTGTCCCTCTCCAAGACGTCGGATAACCCAGACGCGCTTGTCTTTTTCTCCATCAGCATAGAGAAAATCCTCATCCAGGGTCAGTGTATCACCGTCGATGGTGCCGGTAATATCGACAGTGAACTGGCGACGCACCGTCCCAAATCGATCCTCAAACAAACCCCAGGCTTGTGTTTGCCCGGCAAAATAGTCGAACAAATCAAGCTTTGGTTCCTGATTGGTAAAATCCTGCGGTTTCATCGAACTACACCCTATCAAAAACAAGCAGAAGCCAATGATTGCAACGGTGTTTTTCATAGACGGCGCTCCAGAGCGTGTTGAACGGCCAGATGCTGGTTGCGCCCTAGCGGGAAATTCCACATCAGCATAATGGCGATTATCTTTAATACGACTGGTAATCCTGCATAGATCACAATGAGCGTATTTTTGGCGAGAACGCTTTCTGAAGGTAAATCCACATACTCCAGAAGCGGGAAAGCCAACCCCACCGCCAATGCCAATGCCATCTTTGTCGCCATGCTCCAGTAGGAATAAAGTGTTGCAAGACGGTTCTGCCGGAATTTCAACCGATCCCAGTCCGCGCAATCCGCCTGAATGGCCGGAGGCAGAGACAAATCACTGCCAAGGGCAAGGCCGGTAAAGATACAGATCAGACCAAAGGCAATGAAATCTCCGGCTCCCACCCAGGGAACAAAAATAAAAGTCAGACAGGCAAGAACCATTGAAAGACACCAGATCCGGTGTTTATTCACAGAGGCTGCCAACGTCACCCAAACAGGGATGCCTATCACGGCGAACAGGAAATAAATGAAGATCAGACCAGCCTGTACCTGTTCGTCCGCTTTTAGAATATGGGTCAGATACAAAGGGAAACAAACGGCAGGCAGGCCGTTGGCCAACCCGTTGATAAACCAGGCTCCCAGCACTCTAAGAAAAAGCCGGTTCTTCCCCGGAAAAGAAATACGGGTCTGTTTTTTTGCGACATGTCCTGATGGAACAAATCTCAATGCAAGGCTAATCACAATAAAACCTGCAACTACCGTCAGCCAGGCGGTCAAGCTAAATCGTTCATATATATCCCGATCTGCCAGTAAAACTCCCAGTCCAGAAACAGCAAGTATTCCCAGTAATCCGGTACCTTCTCGCCAGCCATTCAACGCTGCACGCTTGCCATAATCGGGTTCAAGTTCTGCTGCCCAGGCAAGATAAGGGATCTGTATAGCGGTCCAGGCGAGAAAAAGAAGAGCCCCCCAAATGACCAAATAGAGAATGGACGCCTGTTCCGGCGGAGAAAAAAGCGCAATTAAGGCAGGAGCACCGATCAAACCGCCAAAGGCAATCGGCAGCTTTCTCCGTCCATACCGGCCAGGAATACGGTCAGACAGCCACCCCAGAAGAGGATCGCTGACCACATCCAAAAGCCTGAGGCCGGTAAAAGCCAGGCCGACAGCCGCTAATCCGAGGCCAACGGTTTCTGCATAGAAAGCCGGCAATAATACAAAAACCGGAATTGTCGGAAAGGCCAGCACAAAGGCCGGCAGAGCATATAGCCCCCTATGCAGGTTTGTGGATTTTGAAAAGGCCGACATCAATTGTCCCTGCCCTGAATCCGGCCTCACAATAAGACAGGTAATATTCCCACATCCTCTTGAACCGGTTGTCAAAACCCATCGCGGAAATCTGATCCCAAGCGTGTTGAAAATCCCGCTGCCAGATTTCGCAGGTGCGCGCATAAGAGGCACCGAATAAGTGCTGGTCTTCCAGGGTCAGATCATGCCGCTCAAGTGTCCGGGACAAAGCTTCCACGCTTGGCAGCAAGCCTCCCGGGAAAATGT
Source organism: Alphaproteobacteria bacterium UBA6062 (assembly GCA_002428885.1). Taxonomy (GTDB): domain Bacteria; phylum Pseudomonadota; class Alphaproteobacteria; order Sneathiellales; family Sneathiellaceae; genus Sneathiella. The sequence continues at coordinate 21,381 of DIYE01000285.1, read as the reverse complement.
ATCTCTGGATAAAATCCACATTCTGGCGATAGTTTTCGAAGCGTTCATCCTCAATAAGGATTGTCTGCAAAACCGCTGTTCCGCCCGGCTTTAGGCGCTGCCAGAGAATATCAAAATAGGTATCCCAGTTTTCGTACCCGACCGCTTCAAACATTTCGATGGAAACGATCTTGTCATACTGTCCTTTACTATCCCGATAATCCAAAAGAGACGCTGTTGCCAGATGGCCGATATCAGCATCATTATAGCGATCGCGTGCATATTCCAGCTGCTCTTTCGACAGGGTCAGACCTTCTATCCGGCAGCTATATTCCGTAGCGGCCAGTTCGGAGAATCCGCCCCAGCCGCATCCGATTTCAAGGATCCGTTCCCCTGCCTTCAAGTCGGCCATATCAGCGATTGCGCGATACTTGGTCTGTTGTGCCTCTTCCAGGGTTTCTTCTCCCTCAAAAAGAGCTGAAGAATACGTCATTGTCCTGTCGAGCCAGCTTTCATAAAACCTGTTTCCAAGATCATAATGATAGGCGATATTACGCTTGGATCCGCGCCTGGAGTTAGCATTCATCAGATGCCGCAACCGGTTCAGCCACTTCACCCGCCAGCTTCCTTTATTTTCCAGCGCAAACACACTTTCATTTTTGAGGACCAGGTTAAACAATGCTGTAAGGTCCGGGCACTCCCATTCTCCATCCAGATAACTTTCTGCAAAGGCAAGATCGCCCTGGAGCAGGAACTTGGAAACAGGCCGATAGGAATTTAGAATGACCGTCGCATGGGCTTCCCCTGATCCAAAATGGAGCGGTTTTCCACCCGGAAGAACAATGGTAAGGCGCCCATGCTCTAATCTGCCCAACTGACTGGAAAGGGTTTTCACCCAGGGATTAAGTGATTGTAATGAAGTCGGAGCCGCAAAGTCGGCCACCCTGTTATCCGTCATGATTTTGGCTCCGTGAATGTGGCATCCACATAGGTTACTGATGAAGCTGGAGGTGCGGGACGGCTTTCGAGCCGCAGGCCCTTGAGCCACAGCTTCAGCGCCTCCCAATGAATACCGGCCACGACTTTGAGCGTCATGAGGGGGAATTTTACCAGCATCCAGAGCAAGGTTCTGTCACTCAACTCGAGCTCCGTCCCGCTGAAGCAGGCCTTCAGGACTGCTCCATTCTTATCTGTTTGATTGATCGCGACGGAAATCCGGTCCGTCGGCGGTTGGATAGCAAAATGGTAATCACAATCCATCTTCATAAAGGGAGACACATAAAATCCCTTGCGACAGCTCTGCCTGACTGTTTTTCTTCCATCAACCTCTGCCGGGATCACATAGCTATGTCGCTCACCGAAAGTATTGCTCACCTCATAAACAATGGCTTTCAGACTGTTCTGTTCATTATAGCAGAAGTAAATACTCAACGGATTGAACACATATCCGAACATGCGGGGATAACAGAGTAGTTTGATGGCCCCTTTCCCAATATCCAGTCCCGCCCCTTGCAAGACTGACGTAACGTAAGGGCGCAGAGCTTCTCCGTCCCCGGGTCCATAATCCTTATCCCAAAAAGAAAAGAGGTTTAACCGGTTATAACTGAAGAACGTCAGTTTACTACCAAGTTCCGGCAATTCATCAATGTCTACCAGCAGACTGAAAATCCGATAGGAAAGGCGATGTTTCTTGGGTTTTAAACGTTGATGGAAAACACGCCCCTGATATAGCTTGGAATTCATCAGGCCGCCTCTTCTTGATATCGTAAGGACCAGTCCGCCGGCAGGTGAATGCGGCCAGCTTCATTTTCCACCGACCAGGGACGCCTTACGCCGCCTAAAGCCTCAGCAACACAGAGACCTGATTGCAGGCCATCCTCATGAAAACCATGGCCAAAATAGCTACCGCAGAACCAGATGTTACGTTTACCCTGTATGTTCCAGAGCATTCTCTGAGCAGCGATTGCATCTCGATCAAACAAGGGGTGATGATACAAAAAGCTGCGAATTATTTTGCGTTCATCCGGAATGGTAATCGGATTTAGAGTGACAAAATAGTCTGTCTCCCCTGGAATATGCTGCAGTTTGTTCATCCAGTAAGTCACGCAGACTTCAACATCAGCACTTGCGCCTTCCCGCAGATAATTCCAACTCGACCAGGCTTTCCGGTTCCTAGGCATATGGGTATCGTCTGTATGAAGAATTGCCACATTAGGCTGGTAGGAAAATGCGCTTAGGAGCTTCTGTTCTGCAGCATCAGCATCGGCAAGCAACTTCAGCGCCTGATCGGCGTGACAGGCCAGCACCAGATGGTCAAAGGTCTCTGTGACGCCATTGCGATCTTCAACACAGACCCCTTCAGGCGTCTTCCAGATCTTGGAAGCTGCCCGATTAATGGAAATACTGTCCTGGAAAGCTGATGTCAGTTTTTCCACATAGTGACGGCTGCCACCGACGACCGTGCGCCATTTTGGCCGATCGGACACCTGCAGCAAACCGTGATTTTCGCAAAAACGAACAAAAGCTTCCAAAGGATAGTCGAGCATGGTCTTCACGGGCGTTGACCAGATGGCGGCACCCATCGGCAAAAGATGATCCTGCTGGAAACTATCTGAGTAATTTCCGGCCTTCAGGAATTCACCCAGCGTCAAATCCGGTGACGCCCCTTCCGTCAGAAACCGCGGAGCCTCCTTGTAAAAGCGTAGAATGTCTTTCACCATCTGCCAAAACCGCGGCCTCAGGATATTTCTTTTCTGGGCAATCAAGCCCATTAGATCGGACCCGGCATATTCAAAAGACCCTTTATCCACGGAAACCCCAAAGGACATATCCGTTTCCTGAGTTTCGACACCCAGATGATCGAACAGGGCAATCAGGTTCGGGTAGTTCTTTTCATTATAAACAATGAAACCTGTATCAATCCCGGTGCCTTCAACATCCACAGTGTTGGAATGACCACCAATCCGGTCATCTTTCTCGAACACCGTTACCTGATGATTTTGGGACAGCAGCCAGGCCGCCGACATTCCGGATATTC
>DIYE01000285.1:0-18299 GCA_002428885.1 Alphaproteobacteria bacterium UBA6062 | reverse complement strand
CATTCCGGATATTCCCGTCCCGACAATCCCGATCTTCAGCTTTTCCCGATGTTTTTGTGATCCCATGTAACCCTCCGGCATGTCTTTCGCTTTCTACGGCCCTATTTCATTTATGGATCAGGTTGTGCGAGAAATATTTTCAGCGCAGTCTCTAAAGATATTTTATAATCCGAGTGATCCGGTTTTGATCTCAGACCGTAAAGCAGTGAAAGGACAAAATTTGGATAAACCCGTGCAGGATTTGAAACGTCAATCCGATATGGCAGTTGCCGTCGATACAACTTACCTGACGGAACTGTTGGTAAAAGTCTCGGAAGAACGAGACAGGGACGCTTTTGCCTGCCTGTTCGAACATTATGCACCGCGGGTAAAATCTTATGTCTTCAGGCTTGGAAGTGACGAGTTGATGTCTGAGGAACTGGCGCAACAGACAATGTTGCAGGTCTGGCGTAAGGCTCATCTCTTTGATCCGGCCAAAGCGGCAGCCAGCACATGGATCTTCCGGATTGCCCGGAATTTGCGCCTCGATCACTACAGGAAAGAGAGGCACTTTGATTATGATGAACAGGATTTATCACTCATTGAAGACGACTCGGATAGCCCTGAGACGGAAATGGATCGTAACCAGCATGCATCTATCGTCCGAAATGCCCTGCAACGTCTCCCTCAGGAGCAAATGGAGATTATTCGATTGTCCTTTTACGAAGGGCTGAGCCATGGAGAGATTTCCGAAAAACTGACGGTTCCCCTGGGGACCGTCAAATCCCGGATGCGGCTTGCCTTTAAGAAAATCAGACAAAGCCTTGGAGATGCGCTATGAGCATTCATCACCATCTCAATGATGCAACCCTTATGGCCTACGCTGCCGGAACACTTTCGGAAAGCATGAACCTGGTTGCCGCAACACACTTATCTCTATGCCCGGTATGCCGTCAGAAAGTTGAACAGATGGAGACGATTGGGGCCGGTTCTCTGGAGAGTGAAGCTTTACTTCCAGTACGTACGGAAGCTCTCAATCAAGTTATGAATCTGATTGATCTGGAGGCGGAGCAAACCGCACCGGAGCCGGCAAATGATCACATCAAAAGTGTTTTCCCGTCTCCTCTTAGCCAGTTTGTACCAAAAGATTATGAGGATATTCCTTGGCGCAGCACTGCTCCCGGCCTTAAATCCTTTGTTCTGCCGGGCATTCAATCTCGTAGTGGTACAGTCCGTTTATTTAAGATTGCACCCGGCGTAACTATCCCGGAGCACGGGCATGGCGGAACGGAACTCACACTTGTTTTAAAAGGGTCTTTCAGCGATGAAATCGGCCGATTTAAAGCCGGGGATATTGCCGATCTGGATGGCGACATAGATCATCAGCCTATCGCAGACAGTGCGGAAGAATGTATTTGCCTGATCGCGACGGAACAACCCCTGAGATTTAAAAATATGGTTCCACGAATTATGCAGTATTTCGTTGGAATGTGACGCATATCCTCACGAAAAAGTAGGAAGTAGATTTTGCTACACAATAGCCGATAGCAATATTGTTGCTTTCATTGCTCTCCTTATTATCGAGCCAAACACCGGAACCGTTCAAAACAACATCAGGATGATCGGCGTCACACCCTCTTTATATTTTGAACGACCGGTCAAATTGAAATTGTAATCACTCGTGACCCTGATACACTTCTCCTCATAAAGCCGTTTCCATCCAAACGGCATAGGCACAAAAAGGAAATTCCATATGAGTGAAACAACTACCTATACGCCTCCCAAAGTCTGGAAATGGGATGCGGAAAATGGCGGTAAGTTTGCCAACATCAACCGGCCGATTGCCGGCTCAACCCATGAAAAAGAGCTGCCAAGGGGAGATAACCCGCTTCAGCTTTATTCATTGGCGACCCCAAATGGCGTCAAAGTTACTGTCATGCTGGAAGAACTGCTCGCCCTTGGTCATTCAGGCGCGGAATATGACGCCTATCTGATCAATATTGGTGACGGTGATCAGTTCGGTAGCGACTTTGTTGATATCAATCCTAACTCAAAAATCCCGGCTCTTCTGGATACCAGCACGGAAAAACCGACCCGTGTTTTTGAATCCGGTTCTATCCTGCTTTATCTGGCCGAAAAATTCGGAGCTTTCCTGCCTGAAGATCCGGCGAAAAAAGTGGAAACCATGAACTGGCTGTTCTGGCAGATGGGCAGTGCACCTTATCTCGGCGGTGGCTTCGGTCATTTCTACAGCTATGCCCCTTTCCATATCGAATACTGCATCGACCGATTTGCCATGGAAGTGAAGCGCCAACTGGATGTCCTGGATCGACAGCTAGCGGATAACCAGTTCATCGCAGGCGACGAATATACCATTGCCGATATGGCGATCTGGCCCTGGTACGGTGCTCTCGTCGATAACAAAGTCTATAACGCCGCCGAATTCCTGGAAACGCACACCTATAAAAATATGGTGAGATGGACGAAAGAAATCGGTGAACGCAAAGCTGTACAGCGGGGACGCATGGTCAATCGTGCCTGGGGAGAACCGGAGGAGCAGCTTCATGAACGCCATGCTGCCAGCGACTTCGATACCCAGACACAGGATAAGGTTGGACCATCAGAGTCCGCTGCGGACTAATCTTTACCTGATCCAAAAGAAGCCGGGGTCTATGTGATCCCGGTTTTTTTTATGTCAGAAATCCAACTGATCGAAACAGCGAATGATCCAGTCAACCGCCGACCGAATGGCTGTGTTCCGGGCAAGATCAGGATTGATGACCACCCAGTAGTCGGCCTGCAATTCCTCAATAGGGGCTGTCAGTCTGCTGAGCCCCAGTGCAGCCTCTCCCTTAAAACAGGGTAAGACCGCAACCCCTGCTCCCGCGCTGGCAGCGGCAATCATCAGGTCCGTATTCATGAGGCGTTCAGACGGTGGCCGATCTTTCATCATCCGGCGCAGCCAGCGCATGGTAATATAATGTTCCTGCTCTTCCACAAAGCCCAGCCATGGCAAGGTAGACAGATCCGCATCACTGAGCGGAATTGTCCGGCCCTCTGAAAATACGGGCAAGCCATAAACCGCAACAGAGACCGACCCGACACGCCGCGTGATAGCCCGTCCCTCTTCCGGCAAGCCATGACTTACCAGGATATCCGGCTGTCGGCCACTTGCCTTTTCCGATAGCCCGGTCACCAGCAGTTCAATTTTCGGCCCTTCCCGTTCTGCTGACATGCCCTGTGCCAGAATAACAGCAGCCGTTTCCCCGGCTTCCACACGAACAGTTTCCTGAAACTGACCGACAAGCCCGAGAGATCTCTGCTCCACCCGTAAGACAGCCGTCTCTGCTGCTCTGATATCCGGCAGTAATTCTGCCCCTGCCGCGGTCAGCCGGTGACCATCCCGGTCCCGGTCAAACAAGGAGAGTCCCAAATCAGCTTCCAATGTGCGCAGTCGCCTGGAAACGGTCGGCTGCGTCACGCGAAGCAGCCCGGCAGCCTGCCTCAGGCTTCCTGTCTGGGCAACCGCCAGGAATATGCGAAGATCTGACCAATCCATGATACATATTTTTAACACTTGATAGTATTTTATGGAATTTATTTATTTCATTAAATCAACAAAACTCCCTTTATAATCTTAACGGAGTTTCCTTATGTCTGCCCCAATCCTGGTCACAATAACAGCAACTCTTCTCTGGGCAGCGCTCAGTGTTGTCAGCAGGATTTTACTGCTTGATCTTGCCCTGGATCCCTGGCTTTTTACCTTTATCCAGCTCACTGTAGGCGGTGCCGTCCTGTTGGCTATGGGGGGGCGCAAAACACTTCCTCTCGCGAGTTTTAAAAGACCTTTCACCTGGATATTGGGTCTCTTGCGCGTTCTCTCTGCCGCTCTCTATACGGCTATGCTGGTCTGGGTCAGCGTGCTGGAAGCGGGCTCCATGGGAACCATAACGGTTCCGTTGGTTGCTGCAGCCATCTGGATGGTTCAGGGGCAGCGCCTTGCCAGGCTGGAATGGCCCGGTCATCTGATCATCACAGCTGCGGCTTTCTTACTGGTTCTCCGACTGGATAGCCCGATCCGGGAGGAAGTTGCCATCCTTATGATTTTGAACGCCGCTTGCGTTGTCGCAATGGGTATTGTCGCGGAACGGCACCCTGACAATGTCTCTTCGGAGCCAGGCGTCCGCTTGCGTTTTACAGGCTCTGTTTTGCTGATAACAGCAGCCCTGTTTCTGATCAGCAAGCTTTTTCAGGGCGGATTAAGCCAGGAAAACTGGAATATGCAAATGCTGATTGCCGGCGTTGCCGTCGGTATCTTCTTGCGGGCTCCCTCTATGGTTTTCGCCTTTTGGTCCATCAAGCTGATCGGTGCGCGCAACTATATGGCGGCCATTTCCCTGCTGCCCTTTGCCGGACTGGCTTTTGAACAGCTTGCAACAGCTGGTGGCCTGATCAAAGAACCCCGTTTCGACGTGGAAAGTCTCGTACTGTCCCTGGCCGTTCTTGCCGGAACATTGCTCGTTTTCCTGGCGCGCCTGCGAGCGTCAAAGAAAGCTACTGAAACTCCAGCAGCGCATCCGACAGCCATTCCGCCACATAGCGTGCAAAAGAATTCCTGACATAGAGATGATACCGGTCGCCGCCAACCTGCTCGATGATAGCCTGAGATTTAGCGAGAAGGGTCTGAACGACCATACCCGTTCCAAAGACCCGGGGATGAAAATCCAGTTCGCAGGATTTTGACAACACATCCCGGGCATGAGGGCCGCTCAGTTCCAGAATAACCCGGTTGGCACTGACATCCGTCACCGCTGAGTGCAGACCATCAGGCGGTGAGGATAAATCAGATGCCAATCCTTCGTCAGATCCAATGACCAGCCACTCATCTGGCCCCAACCATAGCGCTTTGCAGCCTTTGCCTTCAGATATCCGGTTAGGCTCCAAGGGTAATTCAAGATCCAAACTGTCTTTAACCCAGCCGTTAAAGACTCCATCGTCCGGGTTACCTCGCAGGTTGACCTGCGCTGTAAAAGGCTGAGCTTTCAAAGCATCTGAAAACAGATTTTCCTGGCCTTCAAAAGGAGAGTGCCAATGCTCAAACTTCCCCATCAAGCTTCTCCCCTTCTTTATCATAGAAAACCGGCCCGGTTATTTTCGCTCTTACTGTTTTCCCCTCCAGCGGAGCAAAAATGACCTCGCCCTCTTTTGCCTGACCGCCTTTGACCAAAGCCAGCGCGATAGACCGTCCAAGGGCTGCGCTATAATAACTTGATGTCACATGACCGACCATCGGCATGGGAACAGGCGCGTACCGGTCAAACACCAGTTGGGCACCCTCCGGCAGAACCTCATCCTTATTCTCTGTCAGCAGACCAACCAGCTGCTTGCGATCCGAACTGGATGTATCTTCCCGGCTCCAGGACCGTTTGCCAATATAATCGGGCTTCTTCTTGGAAATGATCCAGTCCATCCCGAGGTCCTGGGGCGTTGTGGTTCCGTCTGTTTCCTGCCCGACAATGATAAAGCCCTTCTCGGCCCGCAGGATATGCATGCTTTCCGTCCCATAGGGCGTGATATTATACTCGGCTCCGGCCTCCATCACGGCATCCCAAAGAGCGTGCCCGGCATGCCAGGGAACATTGATTTCAAAGGAAAGCTCTCCGGTGAAGCTGATACGGAAGATACGGGCCTCCATACCAGCAACCGTCCCTTCCTGAAAACTCATAAACGGAAAGGCTTCCGGGCTGAGATCCATATCAGGGGCCAGTTTGCCCAGTAACTTCCTGGCTTTGGGACCGGCGATGGAGACCGTCGCCCATTGTTCGGTTACGGATGTGCAATAAACCTTCAGGTCCGGCCATTCCGTTTGTAGATAGTCTTCCAGCCAGTCCAGCACCTGGGCAGCATTACCGGTTGTTGTGGTCATCAGGAAATGATCCTCGGCCAACCGGGCCGTTGTACCGTCATCAAAGACCATACCGTCTTCATGGCACATCAGACCATAACGTACCCGCCCAACACCCAGCTTTGCCCAGGCGTTGGTATACATACGATTGAGGAACTCCGCCGCGTCCGGGCCCTTGATATCAATCTTGCCTAGCGTGGACGCATCGAGCACTCCAACGCCCTTTCGAACAGATAGACATTCCCGGTTCAGGGACTGCTGCATGGTCTCCTCTTCTTTGGGGTAATACCAGGGGCGGTGCCACTGGCCCACATTCTCGAACAAGGCACCGTTATCCACATGCCAGTCATGGATGGAGGTTACCCGAACCGGATCTGACCAGCGACCGAGATTGCGCCCGGCCAGCGCCCCGAAGGAAACCGGCGTATAGGGCGGTCGGAAGGTCGTTGTGCCGATGTCCGTCATTGGTTTGTCCAGAAGTCCGGACAGGATACCCAACGCGTTGATATTGGAGGTCTTTCCCTGATCCGTTCCGAAGCCGGTCAGAGTATAACGCTTCACATGTTCCGAACTTTCAAAACCTTCCCGCGTGGCAAGGGCGATATCCGCCGCTGTTGTATCATTCTGCAGATCAACAAAATGCTTGGCGCTTCCTTCCCCGACCGGCACCGAGCCGGGAACAATCCAGAAAGGTTCCGGCAATCCTGGATCAGGCGCCTCCACAACCGGTTCCAACGGCGGTGTTTTAAACAGAAAACCCGCTTCCTTGGCTGCGGCCCGGCCGGCAAAAACACCATCATTCAGGCAGGCAGCAAGGGAAAACTCACCTCCCGCCGAGCCGGCTACGCGCTGTTTCTGAACAGACTTATCCGGCAGGTAACAGGACTTCTCCTCATTGAAAGCAAGCTTGCCCTGGGACTGACTGAACAGATGAACCACCGGACTCCATCCACCGGACATGGCCAGCAGATCACATTCGATCCAGCGCCCCGCACTTGTATACTGCCTGGCACCTTTCTGAACGGTCCGGACCTCGACAGAACTGATCCGCTTCCGTCCTCTGGTTGCCGTAATCGCATATCCTTTCAGGACCTCAATTCCGGCAGCTTCCGCTTCATCTGCAACAGATCCAGGCTCTTTACGGACGTCAACAATCACCTTGATCGCCGCTCCACCCGCTTTCATATCGAGCGCGGCTTCATAGGCACCATCATTATTGGTGAACAGCACCATTTGCTTGCCCGGCAAAACGCCGTATCGGTTCACATAGCTTTGAACAGACCCGGCCAGCATGATACCGGGGCGGTCATTATCGGCGAAGACCAGCGGTCTTTCATGGGCACCCGTCGCCAGAATTACCTCCTTGGCCCGAATATGCCAGGTCCGTTGCCTCGCCTGTCCCGAACGGTTCGCAAGCGGCAGATGATCTGTTCTATGCTCGACCGCGCATAGATAATTCTGGTCATAATACCCGAACAGGACGGTCCGGCTCAGAATGGTGACCTCATCAAGACTGTCCAGCTCTTCAACAATCGACGCGATCCATTCTTCAGAAGGCAGGTCGTCAATGACCCGTTTTTCCGACAGTAACCGGCCGCCCGGCTCGCTCTGCTCATCAACGACGAGAACCCGTGCCCCGGCCCTGGCTGCCTCCAAAGCAGCCATAAGACCGGCGGGGCCTGCGCCGACCACCACGACATCCGCATGAATATGCCGGTGATCATAAAGATCCGGGTCTCTTTCTTCCGGCGCCCTGCCCCAACCCGCAGCCCGGCGAATGACGGGTTCGTAGAACTTCATCCAGAAAGATTTGGGCCACATGAAGGTCTTATTGTAAAACCCGGCCGTCATGATTTTTGCAAACAGGCCATTCACGGCGCTGATATCAAAATCAACACTGGGCCAGACATTAACACTGGATGCTTTCAGCCCTTCATAAAGCTCAATCTGGGTTGCTCGGATATTGGGCTGGGTCTCAGCTCCCTCCTCCAGCTGAACCATAGCCCCGGGCTCTTCCGCACCAGCGGCTACAATCCCGCGCGGGCGGTGATATTTGAAACTCCGCCCGACCAGATAAACGCCATTGGCAAGCAAAGCCGACGCCAGCGTGTCTCCCTGAATGCCGGTATAGCGGACGCCGTTGAAGGTGAAATTGAGGATTTTCTGCCGGTCAACCCGGCCCCCGGCGGATGTTCTGTTGACCCTGCTCATCGGTTTTCCTCCGCAGGTTCAATAACGGGGGGCTTCTCACCCATCCGGTAAACCGCCAGAATATCGTGAGAGACCGTGTTGCGCAGGACATTAAACCAGCGACGGCAGCCGTTACTGTGGTGCCATCGTTCCCGGAACAGGCCTTTTACATTGCTTCGCATAAACAGGAAGTTCGCCCATTCTTCATCACTCAGCGCTTCGGGATTTTCCGGTCGCTCAATATGGGCTTCTCCGCCATAGTGAAATTCCGTTTCAGGCCGCTCGCCACACCAGGGACATTTAATCAGCAACATGACAGATCTCCTAATGGGCCACAGCGGCAGCGCCATGCTCATCCACAAGCGCGCCCGAAGTGAAGCGATCCAGACTGAACGGGGCGTTTAAGGGGTGAGGTTCATCCTTCGCCACCGTATGGGCAAAGCACCAACCGGATCCCGGCGTCGCCTTAAAGCCGCCGGTTCCCCAACCTCCGTTGATATACAATCCATTAACCGGTGTTTTTGAAATAATAGGTGAAGCATCTGGACAAGTATCCACAATACCGCCCCAGCTTCGCATCATACGAACGCGGCTAAAGATCGGGAAAAGCTCAAGACAGGCGCCCAACTGATGTTCAATCACATGGAAACTGCCCCGCTGGCCGTAGGAATTAAAACTATCAATACCAGCCCCCATGACCAACTCACCTTTGTCAGACTGGCTTACATAGACATGGACAGCGCCGGACATCACGACGCAGTCGATCACCGGTTTGATGGGTTCAGAAACCAGCGCCTGAAGCGGATGGCTTTCAACGGGCAACCGAACATCCGCCATGGCTGCCAGGACAGAACTATGCCCGGCGGTTACCAGAGCCACTTTCTTGGCGCCGATAAAGCCTCGGGTGGTTTCAACACCGGTCACCTTACCCTCATCCCTTCGAATGCCGGTGACTTCGCAATTCTGGATAATATCGACGCCCCGCTCATCTGCCGCGCGGGCATATCCCCAGGCAACACTGTCATGCCGGGCGACACCACCGCGCCGCTGCAAAGTTGCGCCCAGCACCGGATGCCGCGCCTTTTTCGAGGTATTGATAATCGGACAGAATTCCTTCACCCCGTCCGCATCCAGCCATTCAGCATCAACACCGTTGAGCCGGTTGGCATTGACCCGTCGCTGGCCTTCCCGCACATCACCAAGATTATGGGCCAGATTTAGGACACCCCGCTGACTGAGCATTACATTATAATTGATATCCTGCGACAGACCCTCCCAGAGTTTAAGGGATTTTTCATAAATGCCGGCACTTTCATCCCAAAGGTAATTGGACCGGACAATGGTTGTGTTCCGCGCCGTATTACCACCGCCCAACCAGCCCTTTTCCAGAACCGCCACATTCGTGATGCCATGCTCTTTTGCGAGATAATAAGCTGTCGACAGACCATGTCCGCCACCGCCGACTATGATAACATCATAATCGGGTTTCGGTTCCGGGCTACGCCACTGGCGAGGCCAGTCCTTATGGTGCTTCAGCGCATTACGCGCGATCGAGTATATAGAGTATCTGGCCATCAACCGTCGCCTCTCAGTTAAACGTTGTGCGAGGGTATGAACTTTGCCATGGCTCCGTCCAGACAAAATGTCCTGATCGGTCATTTTTTGAACGAAATCCGACACCCGTTCACAGGGACGTGTTTTCCTTTTGAGCAAGCCAAAGCTTGCGCCACCGTTTGTTGAAGAGTTAGTGTCGTTTTATGAACAGCGAACAACCCGTTCGCGCCGCACGATGTTCCACAATCTGCCGTCAGAAGAGAGGGGATACCCTCCGGTCACCCGGTTGACAGGAAGCACTCTAAACAGTGGATAAGCCGATGACATCACAACATGAAAACCCGAAAAGCGATATCGAAATCGCCAATGAAGCGGATATGAAACCGGTTCTGGGCATTGCCGAGGATCGCCTCGGAATCGCAGCGGAAAATCTGGAACCCTATGGTCACTACAAAGCCAAGGTTTCACTGGATTATATCAACAGCCTGAAAGACAGACCGGACGGCAAGCTTATCCTCGTAACGGCCATGACTCCGACGCCGGCCGGCGAAGGGAAAACGACGACCACCGTTGGCTTGGGAGACGCGCTGAACCGGATCGGCAAAAAAACCATGATCTGCCTTCGGGAGCCGTCGCTCGGCCCCTGCTTCGGTATGAAAGGCGGGGCGGCCGGCGGCGGATATGCGCAGGTTGTTCCCATGACGGACATCAATCTGCATTTCACTGGCGACTTCCATGCCATCGGCGTTGCCAACAATCTACTGTCCGCCATGATCGACAACCATATCTACTGGGGGAATGAGCTCGGCCTGGATGAGCGACGTATTACCTGGCGGCGGGTTGTAGATATGAATGACCGGGCGCTTCGAAATATCGTCAACAGTCTGGGCGGCATTGCGGACGGATTTCCAAGGGAAGATCATTTTGACATCACTGTTGCTTCGGAAGTCATGGCCATTTTCTGTCTCGCCACGGATCTTGATGATCTGAAGAAACGGCTGGGCAATATTGTGGTTGGCTACACCCGGGAGAGAAAACCGGTTTTTGCCCGGGAATTAAACGCCCATGGTGCCATGACAGCACTTCTTAAAGACGCTTTCCAACCCAACCTGGTTCAGACAATGGAGAATAACCCCGCCTTTATCCACGGCGGCCCCTTCGGTAACATCGCCCATGGCTGTAACTCCGTCCTCGCAACCAAAACGGCCCTCAAGCTCGCGGACTATGTAGTAACCGAAGCCGGTTTCGGCGCGGACCTCGGTGCGGAAAAATTCCTGGATATCAAGTGCCGTAAAGCCGGGCTCAATCCGGAAGTTGCTGTTGTTGTGGCGACTATTCGTGCCCTTAAAATGCACGGTGGTGTTGCCAAGGAAGATCTAGGCCAGGAAAATGTGGAAGCCGTCCAGAAAGGTTCCCGCAATCTCACACGCCATATCGATAACCTGCGCAAATTCGGCCTGCCGGTCATTGTGGCCATCAATAAATTCTCTGCAGACAGCCAAGCGGAAATTCAGGCGCTTGATGAAATCTGTGCAGCCCATGATGTGAAGGCCATCGTTTCGGACCATTGGGGCAATGGCGGTGCAGGTGCGGAAGCCCTCGCTTATGCCGTGGCCGATCAGCTGGAAGAGCCTGCCCGCGACATCTCTCTCATGTATAAGGATGATGAAACGCTCTGGAACAAGGTCAAGGCGGTTGCCCAGAAGATCTATGCGGCTGACGACATCATTGCCGATAAAAAGGTCCGCACCCAGTTCCAGGATCTGCAGGATAAAGGCTTCGGTCATTATCCGGTCTGTATCGCCAAGACACAATACAGCTTCTCCACCGATCCCAATCTAAAGGGCGCTCCTTCCAACCATGTTGTGCCGATCCGGGAAATCCGAGTTGCCGGCGGGGCGGAGTTCGTGGTTGTTGTCTGCGGTGATATCATGACCATGCCAGGCCTGCCGAGAGTACCGGCGGCGGACAAAATCGATGTGGATGAAGAAGGCCGGATTACAGGACTTTTCTGATGCTTCTTGATAACAAAAAATGTTGCCGGTTTTGGGGAGTTGAAGTAGCGTTTTTGTATGACTGAGCTGGAAGTAACCGGGACAGGAAGCGGACTTCACGAAAGTGGCAAAGAGGCCGAATATCGTATCGGCTTTTGCCTCGTCCCTGAATTCTCGTCCCTCGCCTTTATCTCGGCTATCGAGCCGTTGCGCCTTGCCAATCGGGTGGCAGGACGCCTGATCTATGAATGGTACTGCTTTTCGGAAGACGGGGAGCCGGTTACCAGCAGTGCTGGCCTTGCCTTTCCTGTTGCCGGGAAACTGTCAGACATCCCGGCGCTGCATACGCTCTTTGTCTGCGGCGGCCTGAATATTCAATCCCATAGTACGCCTCCGATTATTGCAACCCTTCGCAAAGCGGCATCCCGCGGAACCGCCATCGGTGCGATCTGCACAGCCACTTATATCCTGGCGAAAGCCGGCATGATGAAGGATCATCGCGGAACTATTCACTGGGAGAATACGTCCGGTTTGCGGGAGGAGTTCCCGGAACTCGATATCACGACCGAGCTGTTCGAAATCGACCGGAACCGTTTCACCTGTGCAGGCGGCACAGCCTCCCTGGATATGATGCTGAGCCTGATCTCCACCCATACCAGTCATGAAGTGGCCCTGGCCGTCGCCGAGCAGCTTATCCATCACCGGATAAGAGATGGCCACGAACGGCAGCGAATGGAACTCCGGGCACGGCTTGGTATATCTCATCCGAAACTGCTGGCTGCAATCTCCTGCATGGAGGAAAATCTGGAAGAGCCGCTCAGCTGCAGCAATCTGGCCGCCAATGTGGGACTTTCAACCCGACAACTGGAAAGGCTGTTCCAGAAATATCTCGGTCGTTCCCCCACTCGTTACTATCTGGGCCTCCGGCTGGACCGTGCCCGTTACCTGCTCACCCAGACCAGCCTGCCGATTATCGAGGTTGCCCTGGCCTGCGGCTTTGTCTCGGCCTCGCATTTCTCTAAATGCCACCGAGAACATTTCGGCCATACGCCCAGCGAAGAACGGCGTGTTACACGCTAACCACCGGATAAGCGGCGTCTGCGGCGACGGGGACGTCCGCCTGCCTCTTCCTGTGAGAGAACCGACTTTTTGGGTTCGGGCAGCGAGATAGTGCGGGATAAGTGCGGGTAACGATCCGTTTTATGGGGCAAGGCCATTGCGTCGACAAAATACTGCTGGAAATCCGGCTCAACAGCCGTTTCAACTTTCTCAACCCGACGGATAACCTCCTCGGCTTCTTCCCGCGCACCTTTGTTCAATAGGGCAATCCGGGCCCCGATCCCGGCCGCATTGCCCACGGCTTTCACCTCATCAAGCGGACAATCCGGAATCATCCCCAGAATCATGGCATATTTTGTATCAATATGGCTTCCAAAGGCTCCAGTCAGCAAAACCTGATCTACAGTATGGACACCGAACCGGTCCATCAACAAGCGCGCCCCGGCATGCAGTGCCGCTTTGGCCAATTGAATGGCTCTAACATCGGTCTGATAGACACGAATGGGATTCGTTTCATCCTCTCGCATCACATAGGCAAAGGTCCGGTCAACAGGGATGACATAAGGCGTCTCACCAGCCAGGCTTCCGTCAATCACCCCATCCGTAGACAAAATGCCCGCCAGATACATTTCAGCCAAGGCTTCAATAATGCCGGAACCACATGTACCGGTAACACCAAACTCTTTAATGGCGTCCTCAAATCCGTCTTCATCAGACCATAGATCACTGCCAATGACCTTGTAGCGTGCCTGTTTCGTTTGCCGGTCAATCCGGACACGTTCAATAGCCCCGGCTGCCGCCCGTTGACCGCAGGCGATCTGTGCGCCCTCAAAAGCCGGACCCGTCGGCGATGAAGCCGCCAACAGTCTTTCGTTATTCCCAAGCACAAGCTCGGCGTTGGTTCCCACATCCACAATAAGGGTTATCTTCTCCTGACGATGTGGGGCTTCGGACAGGATCACCGCCGTTGTATCCGCCCCCACATGCCCGGCAATACAGGGCAGGAAATAAACCCGACCATCAGGATTGCTTTTCAGGTCAATTTCCGTGGCCCAAAGGGTCAGTCCGGTATTGCTGGCCAATGCGAAAGGCGCGCCGCCGAGTTCTGTCGGGTCGATACCGAGCAGCAAGTGATGCATGATCGGATTACCGACAAAAACAGCGTTGAGGATATCCATGGGATCGATATCCGCGTCCTTGCAAACCGTTTCGATAAGCTCATTGATCCCGGCCCGCACGGCTTCGGTAAGCGTCACCTCCCCGCCGGGATTCATCATGACATAGGAAACCCGGCTCATCAGATCCTCTCCAAAGCGGATCTGCGGGTTCATCATGCCGGAGGAAGCCACGACAGCCCCCGTGGAAAGATCACATAAATGCAGGGCGATGGTTGTTGATCCCACATCCACGGCAATGCCGTAAGCCTCGCTATGAAAACCCGGCCAAATGGCGGTGATGCGGTGTTCTCGATGGACGGCCACGGTAACGGACCAGTTCCCGTCCCTCAGTTCCTTCTGCAAACGCTGCAGGATGCGCAGATCACATTCCAGGTCCGATAATCCCCATTGCTGCTCCAGCGCCATGGCGAGACGCTCGAAATCGCCCGTGGGATTATGCATGTCCGGTTCCTGTACCGTGACATAATGCAGGCGGATTGCCGGATCGATTTCGATTTTCCGGTCTTCGGCGGATTTGACGATAATCTGTTTATGCACCTGGCTGGATGCCGGGACATCAATCACCACATCCCCCTGCAGGGTCATATGGCAACTCAGGCGTCGACCTTGCTGAAGGCCTCGCCTTTCATCAAACTTACGTTCGCCCTCAGCCAGATCACTGAGGGACGCTGGATCACTTTTTGTGGCAAATTTGGCGAACTCGCCAAAAGAAGGCTCCACCTGGCAGCGCCCGCAGATCCCGCGCCCGCCGCAGACGCTGTCAATATCAACGCCGAGGGTCCGGGCTACCTGCAACAGGGATATGCCATCCGGGAAACGGCCTCTTTTACCCGATGGCGTAAAAACAACCAGATGATCAGGCATTCCGGCGGCGTCTCCTTCCTCCCCGGCGACCACCCGCGCCTTCGGCAGCACCTTCCGCCGCCGGTTCCCGATATTTCTTGATCCACTCACCGCAGTTCGGGTCCGCCCCCATCACCGCATTGGCGCCCATCACGGCAGCCATTTCCGGCTCATGGAGCGGGTTGGTGATCGCCGATGTCATACCGGCCCCGATGGCCATGGACAGAAAGGAGGCGTTAAGGCCATGCCGGTTCGGCAGCCCGAAACTGAAATTGGAGGCACCGCAAGTCGTATTGACCTTCAGCTCCTCCCGAAGACGGCGGATCAGTTTAAGAACCTGACGGCCCGCGTCATTGATCGCACCGACCGGCATCACCAGTGGGTCCACCACCACATCGGCAGGCGAGATGCCATAATCCTGGGCCCGTTCGACAATCTTCTTCGCCACATCAAAGCGCACATCCGGATCTTCGGAAATACCGCTTTCGTCATTGGAAATGGCGACAACGGCCGCACCGTGTTTCTTAACCAGCGGAAGGACGGCTTCAAGCCTATCCTCTTCACCGGTAACGGAATTCACCAAAGCCTTCCCCTGATAGACATTCAGGCCGGATTCCAGCGCCGCGACGATGGATGAATCAATCGATAAAGGAACATCGGTAAGCGACTGGACCAATTGAACAACTTCCGCCAGAATGCGCGGTTCATCTGCGAGGGGAATACCAGCATTTACATCCAGCATATGAGCCCCTGCCGCGACCTGCGCCAGAGTATCGGATTCCACCCGACTATAATCCCCTTCTTTCATCTCCGCCGACAAAAGCTTACGCCCGGTCGGGTTAATCCGTTCCCCGATAATTACAAAGGGTCGGTCAAAACCGATAACAACCTCTTTCGTGGCGGAAGAAAGAACAGTCTCTGTCATTAGCGTGGTCCTTCATGCGACAGTGTTGAAACGGGGTCCTGTCCCCTGCTCCCACTATTTGTCTGATTTGTTATCGTGACTAGCTTCAATCCGACATGCCATTAATCAGAAACGGCAGCAACGGCTTCAGACGGATCAATCTCCTCGCCCAGATGTTCCCGGGTATTATCGGTCGCTTCAACGACGGCTTCAAAACCGGGAGCGGCTTCCCGGGTCCAGGGTTTACGATCTTTCAAAACACCGGATTCGTGAACGATTTCCGCGACCAGTTCCTCCTGGCGATACGCCATGACGTGAGCACCGGAAACGCCTTTCATATCATGAACCTGCTGCAGCATTTCAATGCAGATCTTCTTGCCTTCCAGCTTCTGATCATCCGCCCTTTCCAGACGCTCGATAATTGCATCGGGAATATGGATACCGGGAACATTGCTTCTGATCCAGCGGGCGGCCCGGGCAGAGGCAAGCGGCCCCACACCGATCAGGATAAAACACTTTTCATCCAGCCCCATATCCCGAACGCTATCCATATACCGCTCCAGCATCGGGATATCGAAACAGTATTGGGATTGGACAAACTGCGCCCCGGCCTCAATTTTCTTGGCAAGCCTTAAGGGGCGGAAATCGTAGGGCGGTGCAAAAGGATTGATGGCCGCCCCCAGAAACACCTGGGGCGGAGAGGTAATCTTACGGCCGGACAAAAACAGACCATCATCCCGCATCTGCCGGATGGTTCGAAGAAGCGACATGCAATCGAGATCAAAGACCGGCTTGGCGCCCGGCTGATCCCCGGCCTGTACGCCGTCGCCGGTCAGGCAAAGAATATTATTCACCCCCATGGCGGCGGCCCCCAGGACATTTCCCTGGATGGCGATCCGGTTATGATCGCGGCAGGAAATCTGCATAATCGGCGAATAGCCGACCCGGGTCAGCAAAGCGCAGATCCCGACGGATGACATATGGCAGTTGGCGCCGGATCCGTCGGTCGCATTAATGCCGTCGACCCAGCCATCAAAAACCGCGCCCCGGTCAAAAACCTCATTGGGATCGGCACTGTCCGGCGGATTAAGTTCCGCCGTGATGGCAAACTCCCCGGCCCTGAGCACCCTCTCCAGCCTCCCGCGGGAGGTATGACCGGGCAGTGGCGGCAGAGGCGCCTCATGTTCCTCGAAAGCAAGATAAGGGCTCATGACGCCTCCTTCTGTTCGGCGGCCTCCGATGTGACCCGGAGCCAGGAGGATGTCTCCTTCAGGGAATGATCGACAGGTGGCTGGACTTTCTGAATGGCATCACCGCCAACCATCATCCGGCTACCGGTCCAGGCCTGTACCCAGACGCAGGGCATATCCGGTTCCACCTCACAATTACCGTTGGGACGGACACCGCCGCAGGGCCCGTTGCGCAGGCTTTTCGGGCAGTTCATAGGACAGGACATTCCAGTATCACTCAGCGCACATTGTCCGCACATCCGGCAGTCGAACAGAAAACCCTTCACGATCTTTTCGGCGATCATCACCGGCTTTTCCGCCCGCTGATATCCGACCCTCTTCCAGACAGGGTGCAGTTTCAGGAAGACTATAGCCAGCGCCTTGTAGATGCGCTCCAGAAAACGGGCATGGCGGACAGACCACAGGCGAATAGTATAGAAAGCGCGGGAGCGAACGACAGGGCTGGTGCTGGCAGGCTGGTAGGCGGCTTTCGACATTACCCGTCCCTCCAGCCGTTGGCGATCACCAGTTTTTCAAGTTCTTCGTCATTGATGCGAGCCTCGATTTCCGCTGCCTTGGCATCGGCTATGACCTGTAATTCACCAGCATATTCCCCCACCGGCTCCTTACGCCAGCCTTCCAGATAGGCATCGCTGTCATGAGCTTTCGACCGCATGGCGGCCCGGTCGATGGCCTCCTGAAAGCGCTGATCTAGCATCACTTTTGCTTGCTTTCGTCCGCGCCCTACCGCGATCTGAGACGGTATATCCCGCCAGAGAATAAGGGTTACCTGCATTAACTCACTCCCAGCTCAACAGAACGTGACAGAAAATTGGTAATTCCGGTCAGCCCCGTATCCCGTTCTTCAAAATCCAGCCCCAACCTCTTCGCGGCTTCTCCGGCCTGGTATCGAAGATCATCCGTTGGAGACTGGGCCAGATAAACCAGCCGCCGATAATTCCCGAAATAAAGCGGCAGCAGATCCGGATGGCGATCCAATCCCAAGCCTTCCCAGACCAGCCGGTCAAAATGCCGGACCAGAAAATCCGTGAGATAAAAGCTACCCGGCTCTTCGTCCGACAGGATTTCAAACTCCCGGCTTCCGGCGTAAAATTCGTAGCAATGGGCTCCGGCAATTCGGCTTGCCCCTTCCTCCTCCAGAACGGCATCAATGCCGCCGGCGGTTCCGCAATCTCCATAAAGAACCAGAATGGTTTCGAACGCGCCCCGATGCTCCCGGATTTTGGCCCGCAGCAACTCCGGTATTTTCTGCGGCGTGTTATGAAGTTTGGCTGGCAGGCAGGTCAGCTTTACATGATCCAACCCGCCCTGCTTCAGAACGACATCCGCCTCCACCGCCAGGGCACCACAGGCAATCAGCAATGTGGAAGACACATTACTCATCATCCAATCCGGCAGTCAGGCTGCCTGCCTCTCTCTCATCTTCTGCTTGGCCAGTTCAAC
>DIYE01000113.1 GCA_002428885.1 Alphaproteobacteria bacterium UBA6062 | reverse complement strand
AAGGTGCTGCCGGGTGTCTATGATATTCCGGCCCTGCATTATCACTGTACCGGCGTGTTCACCAATACGGTTCCGGTGGATGCCTATCGCGGCGCCGGACGGCCGGAAGCTATCTATGTCATCGAACGACTGATGGATGCAGCCGCCGCTGAACTGGGCATCGGACCTGATGAAATCCGCCGGAAGAACTTTATCCCGGTTGCAGCCATCCCCTACACAACAGCAACCGGCTGCGTCTATGACAGTGGTGAGTTTGAACGGGTCATGGACAAGGCCATTGAAAATGCTGCCTGGGGGGACTTTGAAAGCCGCAAGCAGCAGTCTCTGGCATCAGGTAAGATGCGCGGTATGGGAATGTGTTTCTATATCGAAGCCACAGCCGGCAATCCGACGGAAACCGCAACCATCCGCTTTGAGGACGATGATATCGTTACCCTGGCCGTCGGCACCCAGTCCTCAGGGCAAGGCCATTCAACAGCTTATGCGCAGGTTCTGGCGGATCGTATCGGGGTACCCTTTGAAAATATCCGGGTTATCCAGGGCGACACCGACAAAATCAAAACCGGTGGCGGTACAGGTGGTTCCCGGTCCCTGACAACGCAGGGACCGGCTATTCATAAGGCCAGCGATGAAGTGATCGACAAAGGAATGCAACTTGCCGGCCATTTCCTGGAAGCCTCCGCCGAGGATATTGAATTTTCTGCGGAAGACGGTGCTTTCTCCATTGCCGGTACAGACCGCAAGATCAGCATTCTGGAAGTTGCTCACCGGGCAAGAGGTTTAGGCCAACTTCCGGACGGCCTTGAGGAGGGTCTGGATAGTGAAGCAAGCTTTACGGTTGAAGCCTTTACCTATCCCAATGGCTGCCATATTGCTGAAGTTGAGGTGGACCCCAATACCGGCGTTACCGAGGTGGTCCGCTATGTTATTGTTGATGACTTCGGTACCATCATTAACCCGGCTCTGGTACGCCATCAGGTGATCGGTGGCATCGGCCAGGGGATCGGCCAGGCTCTCACCGAAAACACGACATATTCCGATGATGGCCAGCTCCTCACCGGCTCCTTTATGGATTACGGCATGCCAAGGGCCGACAATATCCCGCTCGACATGCTGTATGAGACCATCGAAATCCCCTGCACTATGAACCCGATGGGCGTAAAGGGATGTGGTGAAGCGGGCTGTATTGCAGCACCTCCTGCTGTCATCAATGCAACCGTTGATGCTCTCAAGGAGAAAGGTATTAAACATATCGATATGCCGGCAACGCCTCTGAAAGTCTGGAACCTTCTGCAAGAAGCCAGCTAATCCGCTGAAATCAAAAGATATTTCCCACAACCCCGAAAAGAACAACTTTTCGGGGTATTTTTTTCTTTGATTCTTGCAAAACTGCCTTATGGTTAAGAATATCATTATTTTCTAATTTAAAGTGCTTCAGCAAAGATTGAAACCGTTCGACGAATGGGAGGGCGAAGTGATCAAACGGCAATGCGAAGACTATATAGACAGCATCATGCAGGATATTCTTTATGGAAATGCGGAAGATATCCTACCCAACATTGAAGAAAATGCGGAATTTCATATCTGTATCGGTAATCAGCTTTATACAGACAGCTTTGCGGCAACCTTCATGGGACATAGTGGCGTCGTAAATTGCATCAACCTGACGCGACAATTCCTGGATATCCTGAACTTTTCGGCAACAGATTATCATCACGAAAACAATAAGATGATTGTCCGCGGTGATCTGACCTGTCAGATGACGGCAACCGGCAGCCTGTGGCGGTCGAGCTGGATGCAGATCTGGACACTGGAAGAAGATCGTATCCGTAAATTACGGATGTTTGCCGATTTCCATGCGGCTTCCCTACCGGAGCCGATATCCGGCAAAAAAGGCCTGGAGAATTCCACACACCACTGAGATCAAGGCCCCTACCCCTGAATAGCCAGATTGATCTCGGCAGGAAGACCCCGTACAAGGGGTTATGATTTCAAACGACAAATCCGCCAACTCGAAAGCGGCTCTTGCCCCGATTTATATGATCCTCGCCATGCTGATGGTGCCGTTGATGGATGGCACGGCAAAGCTGCTGGTCGTCGATTATTCGGTGACTCAAGTCGTTTGGGGCCGGTATGTGTTTCACCTTATAACTTTGCTACCTCTGTTCTTTTTGGCTCGGGAGAAGCCGTCCCTGAAATCAGGCAAACCTGTTCTTCAAACCACCAGAGCCCTTCTCCTTCTTGGGGATACAGCGCTTTTTTTTGCGGCCTTGTCCTTCATACCTTTGGCCAATGGAAAAGCCGTGTTCTTCGTAGCCCCCCTGATCATGACCGCACTGGCTCCGATTGTCCTCAAGGAAAAAGTGGGATTACATAGATGGCTTGCCGTTCTTGTAGGTTTCTCCGGAACCCTTTTTATCCTGCAACCACAAGATGACGGAGAATTCATAGGCTATCTGCTGGCTTTCGGATCGGCGGCTTTCTACGCCCTCTATCTCCTCCTCACTCGAAAGCTCGTCAGAGATTCATCACCGCTCAATACCCTGCTGATGACCGCGATTGTCGGCACCGGCATTATGAGTCTTCTGGTGCCGTTTGACTGGCAGGCTCCTGATCTGCCCGGTTGGGGATTACTGCTCCTGACAGGTTTGCTGGGAACCGTCAGTCACTTTCTGATCATCAAAGCCATGGAGGCCGGAGACGCCTCTCATCTCGCTCCGTTTGCCTATTCGGAAATTGTCAGTGCTACCCTGTTCGGTGTCATAGTTTTCGGCCACTTTCCCGGTTTGTCTACCTGGATCGGTATTTCCATCGTTATGGCAAGCGGACTTTATATCCTGCACCGGCAGAGACTAAAATTATAAATTGACACTTTAGTTGTCATTATTTATACAATAAATATGACAACTAAGGTGCTATTATGTCTGAAAAATCGACCGAACTTTATAATGTGATCCGACATCTGCGGCCGGCTTTTAAACATATATCCAAATTCGTAGAGATACGGAGTGAAGAGATCGGGCTTTCTGTCGGAACTCGGGCAGTGCTTGAACAACTCGCTGAAAACGGCCCGAAATCTGTCCCTGACATGGCTCGTGCCCTGATGGTGGAAAGACAATATATCCAGCGCTGTGTTAATAGTCTTCTGGCTGACGGCCTTGTCGGCCGCACCCCTAACCCAACTCATAAAAAATCCTGGCTTATAGATCTCAAGAAAGAAGGTCACGAGCGGTTCCAACGCCTCAAAGCGCGCGAAATGACCGTTCTTGATACGGTTTCCACCTCTCTTTCCCCTTCCGAAATTCAGTCAGCCATCAAGGTCATGGCAGCGCTATCAGATGATTTTTACACTCTTGTTCGGGCGGAGACCGCTAAAACACAGCCGAAAGGCGACAAACATGACTGAAAAACCAGCCCTTCTGGTCATTGACATCCAGAAAGACAACCTGTCTTCCCGAAGCCCTTATCCGTTCGATCCGACTGTTGTGGACAACATGATAGAGACCGTAAACCGGATTACATCAACCTGCGCCGCTGCCCAGATACCCGTTATCTTTATCCGGCAGATCTTTGACGGATTTCCGGGAACGCTTTTTTCCAAACTGCTACTCAAAGGCATAACGCTTAAAGGAAGCCCCGGCGCCGAGCTGGATGACCGGCTGAACGCGGCTGGAAGCCTGCAGATCGACAAATCCCGACAAAACGGCTTCATCGGGACAAATCTTGAATCCGAGCTTGAAAAGCTGACTGTTGATACGCTTTATATGTGCGGGCTGGACGGCGCTTACTGCGTGTCGGCGACGGCAAAAGGCGGTCTCCTGTCAGGCCGGAATGTCATCTATATTGACGATGCCATTATTACCAACAAGCCGAAACGGTGGGAAAAACTCAGGGCTGAAACCATTTCTCAAGGCGCAGCGCTCTGCTCTTCAGAAGATTTTATGCGTCAACACGGACCTTAAAGAGAGGCGCCAGAATATCTTCCAAATCTGTCCCTTTTACACCAATGGCCACAAACCGGCTTCCCGTGACGGCATCCGTCCGGTAAGGGGCGATATCAATATATGGTCCCACCTTATGGACAGACCAGTAGGTATCCTTCTTATCAAGATCTTCAAACAAACCTTTAAAGCGGTAAACAGAGGAACCGGCCCGATTCAACAGCTCTCTCATCTCAGCAGGTTTGAAACCGCTCTTTCCCTCATATGACCAGCGTTCAAACAGATCCTCATGTTTATGAGAATGCTGGAGTTTCACAAGGTCGGTTTTTGAAAGCGCTTTTGAAAGGCTGGTTGCAAAGATCGTATCTCCGGAAACCTGCCCCTGTTCTGCGGATACTAAAAGGGCAGAAGCGTTAAGCCGGCGAATGCTTTCTTGGACGCTTGCTGCCTTCTCTTCATCAACCAAATCACACTTGTTGAGAATAATAAGCTGAGCTGCCGTGATCTGCTCTTCCAGGATTGCCGTCATCCGTTCGTCCGAGCGGGCCACCTCAAAATTCTCCGCATCGACCATTGTCACGATACCGTTCAAAGCAAGGTCAGGCTCGGCTCGTGCAAAATTGGCGATCCTGGCCGGCTCAGCAACACCGCTTGCCTCAATCAGTAACTGGTCAGGCCTTGGCTCATAATCCAGGACAGCGGAGAAAGCCTCGAACAAATCGCCCCCCATGCTGCAACAGGCGCAGCCGTTCGCCAGCGTCAGGGTTCCCCCTTCTTCCGAGCGGATCAGGTCTTCATCAATCGGAAGAGAGCCAAAATCATTGACGAGAACCAGAATTCTCTGCCCTTCCGAATGACGTAGCAAGTGATTGACCAGTGTGGTCTTGCCGCTTCCCAGGAATCCGGCCAATACTGTTGTCGGAAGAGGGGCATTAATCGTCATTGCGGCACCGGATGTTTAAAGCCGCCAAGTACTGTTCCCCAGATTTCAATATCTTTGAGCAAGGCCGGATCAACGCTTTCCGGATCCTCTTCCAGGACAGCAAAATCAGCCCGCTTACCGGCCTCAATAGACCCGACTTCATCATCCATCTGCAACGTATAGGCTGCGCCAAGGGTTATGGCATAGAGGGCATCAGAAACACTAATCCGCTCATATTCACCCAGCACCTTACCGCTTTCCGTGAGACGGTTTACTGCACACCAGGCTGTAAAAAGCGGTCCCATCGGGGTGACCGGAGCGTCAGAGTGAATAGCGAAAGGAACACCGATATCACGGGCCGACCGGCAGGGATCCATCTGCTGCGCCCGCTCCGGTCCGATGGTCAGGGCAGCATGCTTATCACCAAAATAGAAAATGTGATTGGAGAAGAAATTGGCGAGGACATAAAGCTGCTTCATTTTACGAAGCTGAGCCCTGTCCGCCATCTGTACATGCTGAAGCACATGCCTGAGATCAGGCCGGTTATTCTGTATCTTTGCGCCTTCCAGAGCTTCCAGCGCCGCCTCAATTGCCTCATCCCCATTGGTATGAATATGCATTTGGACACCGCCTTCATGAAGGCAGGACACCAGAACCTTAAGCTGATCCGGCGCAATATTCCAGATCCCGTTGGGAGCACCATTATAATGCCCGGGCCAGCGCACCCGGGCCGTAAAACCCTGAATGGAACCATCGGTGACAATCTTGACAGCGCCCAGACGCAGCTTATCGGTGCTCTTCTTTCGAATAGTTATGGCTCTTTCCCGCGTTTCTTCCGGCGGCTGGGATAGAGCGTTCATCATACTGGCTAACCGGATCGGGTAACTGTCATCTCCGGTAATCCGTCGCATATCCTCAATATCTTCGTCAGGAAGTTCATTGAGCAGATCCGCCGCCACGGTTACACCGGCGCGGTTACAGACTTTCCCAAAATCAACAATGCCTTGCTCTGTTCGACCAAGTTGCCGGAGGTCAATGCCGAGGCGACGCATAACCGGGAACATGGCGGCCATTTCCTGCAACTCCCCATTCGGGGTGCCGTTACCACCTTTTGCAACACCGTCAACATCCGTATTTTCATCATAGCCGACAAGATCGAGACTATGAGAATTAACCGTCATCAGATGGAAGTTCGAATGGATAACAGCGATGGGACGACTGGTACTGACCGAGTCCAGATCCGTTTTATCAAGCCGCCGGTCCATCAGAAAAATAGGATCAAACCCCCAGGCAACGAGAGGGGCCTCGGGCGTCAGCTCAGCATCGATCTGCTTCAGTCGGTCCAGCACCTCTTCAATCGTCTTCACCCCGGGCCAGTGTCGGCCATCCGGATCAATCCGGTCCTGATATCCCACATAGGTGAAATTCCAGATACCGCCGGCCATTAGGTGGCAATGCCCTTCAACCATCCCCGGCATCAGAACTTTGTCTTCAAAGGTGCTATCAAGGATATAGTCACCCCAACCGGCCATGTCGCTTTCCGAGCCCGCCGCCAGTACTCTGCCCTCTTTCACCGCCACATGGGTAACAACAGCATTGGCCGGATTCATCGTGATGATTTTGCGGGCTTTGAAGACTGTTATTTCGCTCAAGGTTCCATCCCTCTGACATTTTTTTGATTGCTTTAAACTTAAATCCAGCCTTACCCTCTGGAAAATAGTTTATTTCGCTCTTATTCACACAAAAAACAGAAGAACAATGCGTTACACGTTGAAACAGCTGAAATATATCGAAGTCGCAGCCCGGCATAAATCCATCAGCCGGGCCTCGCAGGAACTCAATATTTCTCCTTCTTCGATCTCGTCGGCGATTGATGCCATTGAACAGGACACCAACCGTCCTCTCTTCGAAAGATTGCCCTCCAAAGGAATTTCTCCGACCCAGTTCGGCCACACTTTCCTCAGCCATGCCCGGCAGTTTCTGAAAGCACACCGGAACTTTGAAGAGAGTATTATGGAGCAATCCAGCATGGTCGGGGGCGGTATTCGCATGGGCTGCTTCACACCTGCGGCCCCAATCATCCTGCCTCTGGTTATTCAGGAAATAGCCCAGGGACATCCGGACATCCTTATCCAGTTTTCGGAAGGAGATTCCCAGGACATCTATCAGGATCTGCTGGAGAGCAATATTGACCTGGCTTTCGGGTTTCAACTGGATCCGCCTGCCGCTAATCTCACTTTCATTCCGTTGTTCAAAGCGCCCCCGCATATTGTCCTGCCGAAAGACCATCCGCTGGCCAGAGAGTCCATCCTGTCCCTCAAGGATGTTCATGAGCTTCCGATGATTCTGCTGGATCTAAAACTAACACGGGATTACATGTTCGGATTATTCACGAAAGAAGGGCTAACTCCTAAAATATCTTATTCTTCCAAATCGTCGGAAATGGTTCGAAGCATGGTCGCCGCAGGGCTCGGATATTCCATCTTTCACCTCCGTCCGCTGAAGAAACAGCAATACACCGTCGGGGACCTGGTTCGAATCCCGACAACCCAGACGTACCAAAGCGTTGCCTTTGGAATCCTGCATCGCGAGGACGCCTCTCTCAGCCGGGCGGACCGGGTGATGATTGAAACCTGTCAGCATCTTAAAAAAACCGGGGCCTTCCAGAAGGTTACGCTTCCCTTTAACACGAGCGAATGATCATCGAAAAAATGTATTAAGTACCAGACAAAAATATATTTTACGAAAAAACACCACTGTTCTAACGTTTTGTTACAAAAATAAAAAATCCCAGCATAACAGGAGGCGGGCATGAAGAAATTGACTTCAATCATTGCAGCCGCGGCAATCTTAACAGCCGGCAGTGTTGCAACGTCACAAGCCGAGCCAAAATCAGGCGGAACCCTGGTCATCGGCTCTACCCAGAAAGCTAGACATCTCAATCCAGCCGTGCAGTCCGGTATAGCAACCGCTGTACCGGGCACACAGATTTTTGCAACACCACTAAGGTTCGACGCGAACTGGCAACCCCAGCCTTATCTGGCGGAGAGCTGGAAAGTTTCAGAAGATGGTCAATCCATCACCCTGAAGCTGCGGGCCAATGCAAAATTCCATGACGGTAAGCCGATCACATCCGAAGATGTGGCTTTCTCCGTTGAAACCGTGAAAGCCAATCACCCGTTCAAGACCATGTTCGCGCCTGTGACGGCCGTTGAAACACCGGATCCGCTGACGGCGATCATCAAATTCAGCACCCCACATCCGGCCGCTTCACTGACAATGTCCAGTGCCTTGCTGCCGATCATCCCAAAACATGTTTACGGTGATGGCCAGGACGCAAAAACACATCCGGCGAACAGCAAACCGGTTGGTTCCGGACCGTTCAAGCTGGTTGAATTTAAAGCCGGCGAACATGTTATTCTGGAAAAGAATCCGGACTATTTCATCGAAGGCCGTCCGTATCTGGATAAAATCATTATCAAGAACTATAAAGATACGACCAGCCTGACATTGGCGACCGACACTGGCGAAGTCCTGATGTATCCTTTCCTGTCCTCCACCCGGGATATCGCCCGGTTGAAGAAAAACAGTAATCTTGAGATCACCAATAAAGGCTATGAAGCTGTTGGTCCCCTTAACTGGCTGGCCTTCAATACCAAGAACCAGTACTTGAAAGACAAACGCGTTCGCCAGGCTATTGCTTATGCGGTTGACCGGAATTTCATCGTAAAAGCGCTGCATGCAGGTTTCTCCAAACCGGCAACAGGTCCTGTCGGACCGGGCAGCCCGTTCTTTGCAGCCGATGTCAACAAGTTCGAAAAAGACCTGGACAAGGCCAAAGCGCTGCTGGACGAAGCTGGCTTCAAGGCCGGGGATAACGGAACCCGCTTTTCTCTGAAGGTGGATTACATTCCAGGTATTGCCGAAATGCAGAAAAATGTTGCGGAATACCTGAAACCACAGCTTAAGAAAGTCGGCATCGCCGTAGAACTCCGGGCGGCACCTGACTTCCCAACCTGGGCTAAACGGGTTGGCGGACATGATTTTGATATGTCCATGGATGTCGTCTTCAACTGGGGAGACCCGGTCATCGGTGTTCACCGGACATATATCTGTGACAATATCCGTAAAGGCGTAATCTGGTCCAACACCCAAAGCTACTGCAACAAGGAAGTCGATGCGCTTCTCGCAAAAGCGGGTACTGAAACAGACCAGAAAGCCCGGATAGCCCTGTATCAGGAAGCTCAGAAAAAGATTGTGGAAGATGTTCCGCAGGTCTTCCTCAACACGCTTCCCTATCACACGGCCTACAACAAGAAAGTCGGCAATCCACCCGTCACGATCTGGGGCGCCATGTCCCCGCTTGACGAAGTGTATCTGAAATAAATGACCGACCTGGTAGTGTCTTAGGCGGGCAGGCGTAACATGAATATTCTGATGACGGTTGCCCGCCGTCTGGGCCACGCGTTTCTGCTGGTC
Organism: Alphaproteobacteria bacterium UBA6062; assembly: GCA_002428885.1. Lineage (GTDB taxonomy): Bacteria > Pseudomonadota > Alphaproteobacteria > Sneathiellales > Sneathiellaceae > Sneathiella. The sequence goes on along the minus strand of DIYE01000113.1, from coordinate 1,113 downwards.
CTTGCGGTGCTTATTCTGAATTTCCTGCTGATCCATATGGCACCGGGCGATCCTGCAGAGGTGATTGCTGGTGAAATGGGCGGCGCGACCGAAGAAATGCTGGCCGAGATCCGCAAGACTTACGGTCTTGATAAGCCGGTGATTGTCCAGCTGGGTATTTATCTTGGACAGGCGATCCAGGGAGATCTCGGACAATCCTTCTTCTATAATGCCCCCGTTCTTGAGCTCATTTTAGGGCGGATCGGCCCGACCATTTTGCTGGTCACGGCAGCACTCACCTTTGCCATCTTTATCGGCACCATGCTGGGCGTTCTGTCGTCCCACAAGCCAAAAGGAGCCTTAAGCGGCTTTGTTACCCTTTTCTCCGTCATCGGTTATTCCGCTCCGATTTTCTGGACCGGACTGATGCTGGTGATTGTTTTTGCCTGGATGTTCCCGATTTTCCCGATCGCCAATATGTATAACATCACACTGGAAGGCGGCTTTTTTGTCCGGGTTCTGGATGTCCTTCACCACCTGGTGCTGCCGGCCCTGACTCTCGGGATCGTATATATCGCCCAATATGCCCGCCTCACCCGCGCCAGCATGTTGGAAATCTTGGGTTCGGATTATATCCGAACGGCCCGCGCCAAAGGCGTGGTCGAGGTTAAGATCTACGGCTATCATGCCCTTCGAAACGCCATTTTGCCTGTTGTAACCATTGCCGGACTGCAATTTGGCAGTATCATTTCCGGCGCTGTTCTGGTGGAAACGGTTTTCAGTTGGCCGGGTCTTGGCACGCTCGCCTTTGATTCCATTCTTGCCCGGGACTATCCGACTGTTCTCGGCATCCTGTTTTTCTCATCCCTGCTGGTTATCGTCGCTAACCTGATCACCGATATCGTTTACCGGTTCGTTGATCCGCGCATCCGGACAGGAGGGTAGTCATGTCAGCAACTGATACTCCCACTATGCCCAAAAGCCAGCACCCGCTTATCGAAGCAGCCCGGGCTTTCCGTCAAAGCTGGGCCGGTGTTCTCGGCCTTATCCTGCTGCTCGCTGTTATCTTTATGGCGGTCGCAGGTCCCACTATTTATGGTGTAGATCCTTTTGAAATCGTCTGGGCTCCCCTTA
>DIYE01000350.1 GCA_002428885.1 Alphaproteobacteria bacterium UBA6062 | reverse complement strand
GGCTTGGCGGTCGGGTTCTGGCGGACGGGCTCGCGACCGGCTATGCGGTCCTGCATGAGCCCCGTATCGAAGTTCGCAAAACCATTGCAGACAATATCGGTGATGAATTAAGCCGCCTGAAGATGGCTATTGATGGCCTTCAGCAGTCCGTTGAGGCGATGCTTAATCACTCCGACGCCATGGTAACGGAAGAGTCCCGGGATATCTTCGAAGCCTATAAAATGTTTGCCCATGACAAAAGCTGGCTGAAAAAGTTGGAAGGCGCCGTGCAGTCCGGGTTGACGGCTGAGGCAGCCATTAAACGTGTGCAGGATGATACCCGCAGTCGGATGAAGCAGATAACCGATCCCTATATTCGGGAACGTTTGTCCGATCTGGACGATCTGGCAAACCGGCTTTATCTGCATCTTGAAGGCAATGTCGGGATTGATCGTCATCATCTGCCGCAGGATACGGTCGTTGTTGCCAGGAATATGAGCGCGGCAGAGCTGCTGGATTATGACCGGGTTCACCTGAAAGCTGTTGTGCTGGTCGAGGGAACCCGGAGCAGTCATGTGGCCATTGTCGCACGGGCGATCGGCGTGCCGGTTGTCGGTCAGTGCGAAGAGATATCCGACGCCGTTGAGCAGGGAGATTTCGTCCTCGTGGATGGCGAGCACGGACAGGTCTTCCTGAGGCCCGGCGATGATGTTATTCAGGCCTTTGACAGGAGTGTGCGACACCGGGCTGAACGGCAGGCAAAATATGCGGCACTTCGCAATCTGGATGCCGTCTCCAAAGACAAACAGATCGTTGGTTTACATATGAATGCAGGACTATTGATCGATCTGGATCATTTCGATGAAGCGGGGGCGGACGGTATCGGGTTGTTCCGGACGGAACTGCAATTCATGGTTCGCTCCAAGATGCCCAAGGTTGATGAGCAGACAGAGCTTTATGCGAAAGTTCTGGATAAGGCGGATGGTCGTCCTGTTATTTTCCGAACCCTGGATGTGGGCGGAGATAAAGCGCTTCCCTATCTTAAAATGAAGGAAGAGGAAAATCCGGCCCTTGGCTGGCGAGCTATCCGCATCGGTCTGGATCGTCCGGCTCTCCTCAAATCCCAGTTAAGAGCCATGGTTCGGGCAGCAGCGGGGCGAAATCTGACCCTTATGTTCCCGATGGTGGCGGAAGTCTCGGAATTTATCGAGGCAAAAGCGCTTCTCATGAAAGAGATCAAACGGCAGGAAGCGAAAGGAAAGGCCCCTAAAAAAGTGAGCGTCGGGACGATGATTGAGGTTCCCTCCATCATCTGGCAAATGCCGCATTTGTTGCGGGTCGTGGATTTTGTATCGGTTGGCTCCAATGATCTGATGCAGTTTTTTTACGCTGTGGATCGCGGAAATGCCATGGTCACGGACCGCTATGATATGCTGAGTTCCAGTTTTCTGACCATGCTGCAATATATCGCTACGGAATGCGGCAAGGCCGGCGTGCCGGTTTCCATTTGTGGTGATGTCGCGGGTAAGCCTTTGGAAGCTATGACGCTTCTCGGATTGGGCTATCGGTCATTGTCCATGTCAGTTGAAGCTATCGGCCCGGTTAAAGAGATGGTGAGGAGCGCTGATATCGGCAAGGTTCGTGACTTCACAGCCCGGGTGTGCCGATCAAAAGAAGTGTCGGCCAGAGACCAATTGAGAGCCTTTGCTAAAGATCATTCCATTATCATCTAATAGGGTGCAAACCCTAAACGGTTGATCTTCATTCTTTTTTAAGGACAATTATCAAAAAATAAATTATCGTCTGCCTATAATCGCGGCGGCTGACAACATAGAGCATGCTCTAGTTCATATAACTGGAATTTAAACGGTACCCGGAAATGGCGAAAAAGAAAAACCTGCCATTGGAAGATGCAGCGCAACGGCGCTTGACACTGACTGTTCCCGATGACGCCGAACGGGCGGAAAACAGGGAAGAGGATCTGTTTTCTCAAGATCAGGAAACAGCAGGTAATGCATCCGAGGAAACCGTTTATCTGACCGTTGGTGATCGCCTGCGGATTGAGCGGGAAAAGCGGGGGCTGACGCCTCATGAAATGGCAGATCAGTTACGCTTGCGCCCGCGACAGATTATTGCACTGGAGGCAGGCGACTATGCCAATCTTCCAGGCCAGGCTTTTGTTACCGGCTTCCTGAGATCCTATGCCAATGCTCTTGATCTGGATGCTGTTGAGCTTGTGAAGCTTTACAAAACAGAACATGAAGGCGCTTTGGGGGCACCGCAACTTGCTTTTCCGGAGCCAACATCCGAAGGACGGATGCCGGCCAGCGGACTGATTGTCGGAACCTGCCTGGTTGCGGCAATTGCCTTTGGCGGATGGCATTTTTACCAGGAAGGCAGTAAGTCAGAGGCGGAACTGGTGCCTGAACTGCCGTCCAGACTGGCCGGCAAACTGGAAGAGTTTACAAAAGCCGAGACGGTAGAAGAAAAGCAAATCGCTGTTCAGGAAAATATTCCGGTCGCCACAAAAACCGCTGCGGATACAACGACAGAAAATCAAGATAGTGAGACTTCTCTTGCACCGACGGCGTCAACGACCAATACCGAAACGATGACCACCGTTGCCAACCTTCCAGCCGGGGATGTGACCGGTAATGCTGTTGATAGACCTGCATCTTCGGCACCAGATACGCCGCCTGCAGAAAATAACAGCGCTGCACCATCATCTGAGAGGAACAGTCCGGATATTTCTTCTCCGCCACCGGTAGTGAACGGGACGGATACAGAGATGATCGCATCTGTCGATGAAACGGACGGGATTTCCTCAGAGCGGACCGTTGGGGATCGCAGGTCGTCAGGAGATACTGAAGAATCTTCGGTTTCCAGTGAGCAGACACCTTCGGCTCCGACGGCTAATCCTGAGCCGCAGACGGAAGCCGTCGTGGCATTGGTCGGCACACCGGCAACTGAGTCGACTTATCCGCAAGCTGTTCTGCAAAGTCAGCCACAGACTGAAGCAATCGCTACATCCTCAGGTACGGCTGAAACTCTGGGCGTTGAAAATTCTGATGCGCGCATCATTTTGCTGGCACACCAGGAGACCTGGATACAAGTTACAAACGCGGAAGAAACGGTCCTGCTTGATCGGGTTCTGGAGCCGGGGGATACCTATATGGTGCCGGTTGATGACGGCCTGAAACTTAATACGGCGAATGCCGCCGGACTGGAGATTCGACTGGATGGAGCCGTTCTTGGAACCCTGGGTAGCTATGGCAGGATCATTCGGGATATGGCGCTGGAGCCCGATCAGCTTAAAACCCGGTTTGCGACCGGAACAGAGTGACGTCGCAGTCATTGACATCAGAGACTGAAACCGCCATTTTATGCCACATTTAAGACTGCGGATTGGCCGCAATCCTGTGAATGAAAATTCAGCCTCATGAGTGTTAGACCGTATCGCGATATCATCCGTCGCTCATCCCGCCAGATCAGCGTCGGAGCCGTCAAGGTCGGAGGAGATGCACCGATCAGTGTGCAATCCATGACCAACACCCTTACCTCGGATCCGAAAGCGACGATCGAACAGATCCATGCGCTTGAAGAGGCGGGGGCAGATATGGTGCGTGTTTCCTGTCCGGACCAGGACAGT
>DIYE01000298.1 GCA_002428885.1 Alphaproteobacteria bacterium UBA6062 | reverse complement strand
TCGTGGAGCGAGAACTGGCTGCTTGCGGCTATCGGGTTTCCACGGTCCTCGATCCTATTGAAGCTTTTGCCATTGTTCTGGAAACCAAGCCTGACCTTGTCATTACGACAGCCGTTATGCCTCGCCTTTCCGGCATTGATCTGGCTTGTGCCATGGCCGCTATGCCCAGTACAAAAAGCATCCCGGTTGCCGTACTGACCAGTCTTGAGCCCAATCATCCGGACTTGAAATCCCTTCCCATGAATGTCGGCATTATCCGCCGGGGCGATAATTTCGGGAATGATCTTGCCGATACTTTGCAGCGTTTCTCTATCACCTGAGTAAAATATGCTCTAGGAACCGGTAAATCGAGGCGGCCGCTTTTCGGAAAGAGCGGCCCTTCCTTCTGCAAAATCATCTGATTCAAGGCAGATAACCTGGCGCTCCAGGGCTGCCTGTTCATCAAAGGCCTGCCAGGCAATATCGTTAAAGGTCGCCTTCATGCCGGACAGGCTAAGGGGGGCCAAAGAGGTCATCTGAGCAGCCAAAGCCTCAACCTTCTGATCGAGTTCCACAGCATCTGCAACAAGATAATCGAGGAATCCGATATCTTTGAGTTCGGGCCCTTCCAGGGTGTCCAGCGCCAGGAACAGTCTTTTGGCCGACCCCAGTCCCAGCCTCGCAACGGCCCTCGCCATACCGACGGGATGATAGTGAATACCGATCCTGGCAGGTGGGATAAAGCACTTCATGGCCGCCATGCCGACCCGAAAATCGCAAGCCAACGCCAGGTCCGTTCCGCCGCCATAAACACCACCGTTCAAACGGCAAATTGTCGGACAAGGAAAATTCTCGATAGCATTGGTAAGATTTTCAAGCGGGTTAGCACCAAAATTATAGTCTTTAAGTTCTCCCAGATCCGCCCCGGCACAAAAGCTCTTACCCTCTCCTGTCAGGATCAGGACCCGGATGGATCTATCCTTTGCAAGATCATCAAACACCTTCTGAAGAGCTGCCATATCGTCAGGATTAAGAACGTTATGCTGTTTCGGTTTTTGCAGGGTAACGGTTTGAACATCGCCGCTTCGGGTGGAAGAAAAAAATGACGCCATGGCTTTGTATCCTTTTTGATTTTGTTGACTTGTAGCATAGCCAAGGATTATTTGACATAATCCGATGCCGTCAGGCCGCGAGATAAACTCCGTTCGCAGCCGCTTGAGAAAGAACCCTGCACATCATGTCCATGCGCCTCCTGAAAATGGGTCTCAATACAATTCTCGGTCTCAAGAAACAGGGCTTCTTTATTCCCTATCGCTATGCCGATACGGTCCCGGACAACCGGAATGGCGCTCCCTATGGGGCATTGCTCAGCCATATGCAGAATGCGGAGGAGAGTTTTCAGAGCTTTCTGGAAAGTTTCGGAACCTATAGCAATGAGCTTGTCTCTATTGGACAGGAAGAACCACCGGCACCGCGCTGGCAGCAGGACTGGTTTCCGCGGCTGGACGGGGCGGTCGCGTATAAAATGGTTCGGGACCTTAAGCCGTCCCGTATCATCGAAGTCGGCTCCGGGCATTCCACCCGTTTTATGATGCAGGCCATTCGGGACGGTAATCTGGAAACAGCAGTGACTGCTATTGATCCGGCTCCCCGGGCAGATATCGCTTCCCTGCCGCTGACGGTTATTAACAAAACCGTTCAGAACATGGATCCACAACTGTTCGAAGACCTGTCTTCCGGAGATATTCTGTTTATTGATTCCAGCCATATCGCCATGCCGGGAACAGATGTGGATTTCCTCTTTCTGGATATTCTTCCCGGCCTTCCATCCGGCGTTACCGTCCATATTCACGATATCTTCCTGCCTTATGACTATCCGGAAAGCTGGAAATGGCGGGGTTATAATGAACAGCAGTTGGTTGCGCCGCTCTTCACCGGTGGTGGATACAAATTGCTGTTCTCCAGCCGCTATGCCGTGACCCATATGCAGAGCCAGCTTGATAAGACAATCATCGGAGAATTGCCGCTTCCCGACGGTGCCTATGAGACAAGTTTATGGCTGAGAAAGAAATCGTAACGAATTTATGATGATATGTGACTGAAAATCGGAGACAGACAGGCCATATTCAACACATGCTTGATAAGATAAAGCGAACGCTCCTCGGTGAGGATATTGACGGGCAGTTGCCCATGCGCGTTCAGGAAGCCATACAGCGACAACAGGATCAGTCGGAAATTCTGATTGCCTGGGTGCAGCTGTTTCTGGTGATTGTTTTCTGGACTCTCTATGCTTTGTCTCCCAAGACCTTCTCCGCCGACGCCATGTTTGCCCCGGTGCCGTATGCTCTGGCATCTTATCTTCTGTTTACGCTTGTTCGCCTGTCCTTTGCCACCGTCTGGCGGCTGCCGGGTTGGTTTCTATCCCTCTCGGTCATCGCCGATATGTGCCTTCTGATGTTCCTGATCTGGAGTTTTCACATACAGTATCAGCAGGAACCCTCTTTTTACCTCAAGGCACCAACGCTTCTTTATGTATTTATCTTTATAGCCTTACGCGCCCTTAGATTTGATATGCGCTATGTGGTTCTGGCGGGCTGCAGTGCCGCGATCGGCTGGATGGTGTTGCTTGGCTATGCGGTTCACTCCGGAAACGGCATGTCAAAAATCACCAGCGATTATGTGCTCTATACCATGTCCCACAACATTTTGCTGGGGGCGGAATTTGATAAGATTATCAGCATTCTGGTGGTTACCTTGCTCCTCGCCCTGGTGATTGTGCGAGCCCGGCGGTTGCTCATCAATTCCGTGGCTCAGGCGACGGCGGCAGAGGACCTGTCCCGGTTTTTCTCACCTGAAATTGCCGATAAAATTACCCATTCCGAGGGTTGGATCGAGCCAGGAACAGGCCAGACCCGTAATGCTGCCATTCTGCATTGTGACCTTCAGGGATTTACCCGCCTGTCCATGGAGAAACCGGCCAATGAGGTTATCACTTTGCTGGCGGAATACCAGTCGCGCATGGTACCAATCATCCAGAAGAACGGCGGGACAATCGATAAGTTCCTGGGAGACGGTATTCTGGCGACCTTCGGCGCCGCAGTCCGGACAGACCATTATTCCGCCGATTGCCTGCGGGCTATGGAACAGATGATGGCAGAAACCGAAGCCTGGGCGACAGAAAGAAAAGCGGACAATCTGGCCCCGCAAACCATCCGTTTCACAGCCGCTTCAGGGTCTATTCTGTTCGGCGCGGTCGGTGATAAAAGCCGCCTTGAATATACGGTGATCGGCGAGCCGGTAAATCTGGCTGCAAAACTGGACAAGCATGCCAAGGAAGAAAAGGCCATCGCCCTCTCTACCCTGGACTGCTATGAAGAAGCTCTCAGCCAGGGATATACGCCGGAAACCCAGATGGAAATCCGGGCCGCCCGGGATGTAGGCGGCGTAACCGGTCTTGTCGATCTGGTTGTTCTGAAGCCGGTTAGCTAACAGCTATTTATACGGGTCTGCCGCATCCCGCAGGCCATCCCCCAGGAAGTTAAAGGCCAGCACCACGATAATCACCGGCACCACCGGATACATCAGCCAGGGTGTTGTCGCCACCGCGTTGATGTTCGTGGTTTCATTCAGCAGAACGCCCCAGGACGTTATGGGCGGGCGGAGACCAAGCCCGAGGAACGAAAGCGCCGTCTCCCCCAGGATCATGCTCGGCACCGCAAGGCTGGCGCTGGCGATCAGATGGCTTGCAAAGGACGGCAGCAGATGACGACCGATAACGCGGGCGGGGCTGGCCCCCATCAATTGGGCGGCTGTCGTGAAATCCTCTTCCCTCAGAGACAGGAATTTCGATCGGACTGCCCGGGCGAGCCCCGGCCAGTCAAGAAGCCCCAGAATGACCGTTAAGCCGAAAAACACCCAGATAGGCGACCAGGTTACCGGCAAGGCCGCCGACAGGGCAAGCCAGAGCGGCAATTGCGGCAGGGATTTCAAAAGTTCAATGGTTCGCTGAATGACGTTATCAATCCAGCCACCGTAATAGCCTGAGATACCACCCAGAATAATACCGAGCGTAAAGCTGATGATAATACCGATCAGGCCAATGGTAAGCGATATCCGGGTGCCGTAGATGATCCGCGACAGGATATCCCGACCCAGACGGTCGGTTCCCAGCCAGAAAAATGTGGCGCGGCGCTGATCATCCGCGCAGACCAGATGGATATTGGTCTCAAACAGGCCCCACATTTTATAATCATCCCCGCGGCAGAAATAGCGCAAGGTATAAATTCGATTGGTATCCACCCGGTATTCACGCCTCAGCGTATCCAGATTAAGCCGCTGCCGGTATCCATACACAAACGGCGCCCGGAGTTCCCCTTCATGGAAGATATGCACCGACTGGGGCGGCGCAAAAATGAACTTCGTATTCCGGCTGTGCAAATCATACGGTGCCAGAAATTCCGAAAAGACGATCGACAGGTAGAAGAGCAGCAGAATGATCCCGCTGATCACCGCCAGACGGTGGCGGCAGAATTTCCACCACATCATTTTCCACTGGGACGCCAGGTAGAATTTTTCCTGCTCCGGCGTCAGTTTCTCGACGGAATAAGGATCAAATGGCGCGTCCGAATGCCAGTGTTCAAGACGGCTTTCCTTGTTATTGCCGGTCACATCGGTCATTTCGTAGCCCCTCCCGCCAGA
>DIYE01000001.1:340-17628 GCA_002428885.1 Alphaproteobacteria bacterium UBA6062 | reverse complement strand
TCCCGTTAGTCCGGCGATTAAGGGGCGCACAAACTGCATGGCGCAAACCAGGGCGGCGACCGGGTTGCCCGGCAGGCCGACAAAGGCCGTGTTCCCGACCTGACCCAGGGCTAGCGGTCTGCCAGGTTTAATGGCAATTCGCCAGAAATGAAGAGAGCCGATTTGTTCGACAGCCGCTTTGACATGATCTTCATCCCCCATGGAAACGCCGCCGGACGTAATAACAAGGTCGCATTCCGATGAGGCATTCTCCAGCGCAGTGCGAACAGGGATCAGCTTGTCTTCAAGGATCCCCAGATCCTTAATCTCGCAGCCATAAGTTTCAAGGAGCGCCTTCAGCATATAGCGATTGCTGTCATAGACGGCGCCAAAACGGGTTTCATCACCCGGATTGACCAATTCGTCACCGGTGGAGAAGAGACCCACTTTAAGTTGTTTTTGAACCGGGATGTCCTGAAGTCCAACAGAGGCGAGTTTTCCAAGCTCCTGAGGGCGTAGCCGGATACCCTTTCGCAGGAGTAGGTCTCCCATTTTGACATCCTCACCGGCTCGTCGGAAATTAGCTCCCTGTTTGAGAGATATCGGCACATGGATCGTACCATCTTCTTCCCTGACATCCTCGATCATGGCTACCGTATCCAAGCCATCGGGAAGGAGGGCACCCGTGAAAACCTTGATACACTCACCGGGGCCGACGGTTTCTGTGAAGGGGGCTCCAGCAGCACTCCTGCCAACGGATTTCAGGATACCATCGGTACGTTTACTCTCTGACCAGGCAAAGGCATAACCGTCAACTGCGGAATTGCCGGCAGGCGGTACATTGACGGATGAAATTATATCTTCCGACAGAATACGACCGGACGCTTTTGCAAGTGGAACGGTTTCGGCTTCTGTAATCATAACGGCTTTTTGTTTGATCTGCAGGCGTGCCTCCTGAACGGAGATCATATCCGCCATATCACCAAAACAGTCATTGGGAAGCCTGGTCATCTCAAGCCGCCTTTTCCATAAACCGGCTGACAATAAAGTTGGCGACTTCCTGTTCACTATTGAGGTCCAGTGTCGGTAGATCGGTTTCCAGCGACCGACTGTCTGTTGCGACGGCAACGACGGTGTCATCCTTCAGATGAAGAGGCGGAGCGTCACTTTCTTCTCGCCAGACTTCAATTTTCGGGAAGCTTTCTTTTTTGAAGCCTTCCACCAACAGGATATCCACCGGCTCCATCCGGGCGATCAGACTTTCCATATCCGCCTCCTGACCATCCCGGTTTTCATGCATGAGGGCCCAACGGTTGGAAGAGGATATCAGAACCTCTGTAGCACCGGCCTCACGATGGCGATATGAATCTTTACCTGGTCTGTCGATATCAAAATGATGGTGGGCGTGTTTCAGTGTTGAAACCGTATAGCCTCTATCAATAAGGGCAGGGATCAACCTTTCCAGTAATGTTGTCTTGCCGTTTCCGCTCCAACCCGAAATACCAATCACCTTCATCGAACCGCTTCATCCTGTTCAATCATGTGTTTAAGGCCCAGATTGAGATAATCATATCCTGTCCAGACTGTCAGCAGGCCAGCTATCCAGAGAAGGACTTCGCCTATCAGAAGAGCGTCAAAATCCTGTTGCACAGCAGGGCCGCCCAGTAAAAAGCAGAGTGCCAGGATCTGAGAGGCGGTTTTCCATTTTGCTAACCGACTAACAGGCATACCGACTCTGAGCTCTGCCAGAAATTCCCGAAGGCCGGACACCATGATCTCCCGGCAGAGAATGATGACGGCGGGTATCAGCGCCCAACTATGGATCCTATCGACACCGACCAGAAACAGAAGAACGGCGGCAACCAGCAGTTTGTCGGCTACCGGATCCAGAAAACGGCCCAGGTTGGAGGTTTGCCGATTACGGCGCGCCAGATATCCGTCAAAAAAGTCTGTAATACCGGCAGCAATGAACAATCCCAGTGGCACCCAGCTGGACGCGTCTCCCGGTAGATAGAAAGCCGCCAGCAGGGCCGGAATAACGACTATTCTCGACAGCGTCAGAATATTTGGAAGACTGAACAACATACTGGTGTTCCTGTTAGCTACAACACACTCTAGCATCAGCGCGTCTGAGAGATCGCGTCAGTATAGGCACTGAAAACAGGGAGTTAAAGGCATCAATTTATCTTTCTTCGTGGAAAAAATCGAAGATCGACCGCGCCAGAGCTTTGGAAATCCCCTCAACGGCTTCCAGATCGGCGAGGGCAGCTCCTTCAACGCCTTTAGCGGATCCGAAGCGATTGAGAAGCGCCTTCTTTCTCTTGCCGCCGATCCCCGGAATTTCATCGAGGGGAGACTTGCCGATTGCCTTTGATCTCTTGGCCCGATGTGTGGTGATGGCGAAATGATGAACCTCATCCCTAAGCCTCTGCAGGAAATAAAGGGTCGGGTCTTTTTCAGGAAGGGAAAACGGCTCCTTTCCTTGAATGAAAAACCGTTCTCTACCCGCATTCCTGTCGGGTCCTTTTGCGATACCGACGAGAAGAACATCTGTGATGTCCAGGTCGCGGAAAACATCATGGGCGGCGCTCAATTGACCTTGTCCGCCGTCGATCAATACCAGATCAGGCCATTGCTCGCGGGAGCCGGAGCTCTCGCCGATCCGGTTCGGATCTTCCTTTTGCAGGCGAGTGAACCGGCGGGTCAGAACTTCACGCATCATGCCATAGTCATCACCCGGTGCGAGTTCCGAATTTTTGATATTGAATTTACGATAAGCTTTTTTGATAAAACCTTCCGGGCCTGCGACGACCATGGCACCGACCTGGTGTGTTCCGGCAATATGGCTATTATCGTAGACTTCGATCCGCTCCGGAGGTTCCTGCATATCAAAAATTCGGGCGACGCCTTCCAGATGCTTCTTCTGTGAGGCGTTTTCCGCCATTTTCCGGGACAGAGCCCCTTTTGCGTTGAAGATCGCGTGATCCAGCATTTCCCGCTTTGTGCCGCGCTTCGGCGTTGAGATTTCAATTTTTTTATCGGCGGCTATGGAGAGAGCCTCGGCGATCAGTTCGCCTTCCGGTAAATCATGACTGACCCAGATGTGTTTGGGGGCGGGGCGGCTGTCATAGAACTGGCCGATAAAAGCGCTTAACACATCGGAAGGTGTCGCATCCTTGTTGTGGGCCGGGTAATGGGCGCGATTACCGAGATTCTGGCCGGACCGGATAAAAAAGATCTGAACGCAGGTTTGCCCCCCCTCCTGATGGGCGGCGATAACATCGACTTCATCTACATTGGTGAGATTAATCGTCTGTTTTGACTGGATATGAGCCATGGCTTTCAACCGGTCACGGAGGACGGCGGCTTGCTCGAAATCCAGTGCATCACTGGCGAGTTGCATTTTCTCCGCCAGTTTTTGCTGGATCGTATGGCTTTTACCTGACAGAAAAGCACGAGCTTCCGCGACAACTGTATCATAATCTTCATGGGAAATCCGTCCGACGCACGGGGCGGAACAACGCTTGATCTGATATTGTAAGCAAGGTCGGGTCCGGGTCTGAAAATCAGAGTCTGTGCAGGATCTTAAGGGAAACAGGCGCTGGAAAGTGGCCAGGGTTTCGTTAACGGCGCCGGCGGAGGCAAAGGGACCAAAATACTCACCTCGCCTTGCGCGACTGCCTCTGTGTTTGGTGATCTGCGCCCATTCGTGATCGCCGGTAATCAGGATATAGGGAAAAGATTTATCGTCCCGGAGGATAATATTGTATCTGGGTTTAAGCTTCTTGATCAGATTGGCTTCAAGGAGCAGCGCTTCCACTTCCGTGTGAGTGGAGACAAACTCCATGGCATGAGTAAGGGAGACCATCCGCAGGATACGGGTGGACTGTCCGTTGGCTTTAGTATAACTGCTGACCCGGTTTTTGAGATTCTTGGCTTTGCCCACATAGAGAATCTGCTCATTAGAGTCGATCATTCTGTAGACCCCGGGAGACGATGGGAGGGTCTTCAGAAATTTCCGGATAACATCTGCACCTCTTTGGAAGGGCGATTCGTGTATGTCAGAGATTGATTCTACCATATTTCGACCGGATTACGTGTTGTACTTGGGCGGGTTGCTGCAGGGCTATCCTCAACAAACTGATCTAACTCCCTTATAAAAAAGAAACATTAGGCTTCCAGTTTTTAAGGTTAATTTTCTGTTTTACAGTTTTTTTACACTATCCACCGAAGCTGTGGATAACTTTGTTAGTAACCTGATGACATATCGCTGTACGGTAGCTTACACCTAGGGTCACAGCTTTCTGCCTATTTTTTGTGCAAATATCTAAGCTGTTGATTTTTATGAATTATTTAAATGTCAAGAATCTCAAACTTAGAAAGCCTATTATTTTTTTTCGAATATCCCTCTTTTTTCCATTGCATTTTCTCACTGTGCACAACTGATCAGATTCACGGACGTAAAATCAATATTTTCGCGTAAACGGATCAATTTCAAGGCTTTGTCCGGATAATCTCCACGCCGACACTCGTTGTATCGGAGATCGCCTTTAATTTTTCGACACAGACTTTTACGTCGGTTACCCGCTTATGGGCCAGACAGATATCGGCGATGCCCTCAGCAAGTGTTTCGACAAGATTAATATGTCTCTGTTTTGCATAATCGCGGATCGTATTTGTGATGGTTTCATAGCAGACAACATGGTGATAATCGTCATTAATGGGGCCAACATGATCCCGGACCGTCATATCGATATTGAGGCGTACAGGCTGTGTCCCTGTCTTTTCATGTTCATAAACGCCGATAAACATATCCACCAGAAGGTCCCGTATAAAGATACGATGTGTCTTGAGGGCGGTTTCCGCAACCGGCAGAGGGCGGACATTTTCCTGATCCAATTTACTCATTCCATTATTCCTCTACCGTCCCGGATGTAAAAAGGTGTTCTCCGCCATCCATGAGGATCATCTCTCCGGTAATGGATGGGGCATTGACTAAAAACAGAACACCATCGGCGATTTCACTGTCAGTAGGTCCGTATTGTAAAGGGACCGCTTCACACTGCTGTTTGAATTGCGCCGCGGACTGTCTTTTATTTGCCAGCGTGGGTCCAGGCCCAATTCCGTTGACACGGATCCGGGGGGCGAGCTCCATGGCTGCCGACTGTGTCAATGTCCAAAGGGCTGATTTACTGAGGGTATAGGACAAAAAGCCTGGTTTCAGATTTGTGACACGCTGATCAATGATATTGATGACATGACCCTGCTGCTCAAGAGGTTGGGCGGCCAAAGCCTGCATCAAGAGAGCCGGAGCAAGGAGGTTGACGGAGAGATGATCCTGAAAACTGTCTTCAGACACTGTTTGCAGTGTATCTGGTTCAAAAAGGGATGCATTGTTAATCAGACAACTGATGTTACCGATTTCTTTGGTCGCCTGAGGGATCAGGTTCCTGACGGCTTGGGTATCACTGAGATCGGCCTGTAGTGCTGTGCTTTTCCGTCCCATATCCCGGATGGCGGCGGCCAGGTCTTCCGCTTCGCTAACGGACGTACCGTAATGCAAGGCAACGTTCCAGCCTGCGTTCGCCAGTTTGATGGCAATGGCCCGGCCGATGCGCAGGCCGGAACCTGTTATAAGTGCATTTTTCTCCATGATCCCAAGACTGTCTTTGCAGATCAGGGCATCATAGCAATTGTATGAACACCAGACATCCCAAAAAACTGTGCGAAAATATAGGAAATGTAAGCTGCACAGAAGACAGCTCCCAGAACCCGCCCGATAGGCTTATGCATGAGGAAGATCGGAATAAGGATGGCGGAGGCCGCCAGCATGATAATCAGATCAAAATGAAGGATCTGTACCGGGGCTTCCAGGGGCTTGATCAGGGCGGTTGCACCAATGATGCCTGTGATATTGAACAGGTTGGAACCCAGCACATTACCGATGGCAACATCGCCATGGCGGCGAAAGGCCGCAATCAGGGAGGTCGCGAGTTCCGGAAGTGATGTGCCGAGGGCAACAAGCGTCAGGCCGATAATCTCTTCAGAAACCCCGGCAGTCATGGCAATGCTGACAGCGCCATCGACCAGGAGGCGAGAGCCGATCACCAAACCGATCAGGCCAGCCAGAATAAACAGCAGGCTAAGCCAGATCGTTTTCGGCATATTTTCTTCATATTCCTCCAGTGCGTCATCGGCACTGTCATCGCCTCCGGATTTTGCGCGTCGATAGGCGATATAGATGACCAGAGCAAGGGCGGCGACAAGCAAGGCACCCTGCCAGAAGCCAATGAAGCCAATCCAGGCCAGGAGTGTGAAAAGAAGAGAGCCGCCAATCATGATAAAGCTGTCCCGCAGGGCCGAGCGATTATCACAGGTCAGCGGATAGATCAGGGCGGGAACGCCGAGAACCAGAAGGATGTTGGCAATATTACTGCCAACAACATTACCAAATGCGATGCCGGGCGAGCCTTCGAGGGCGGCATTAATACAGACGACAAGTTCAGGCGCTGACGTTCCAAAGGCGACAATGGTAAAACCGATGACCAGTTTGGAAACGCCGCCCAGTTCAGCAACGGCGACCGCGCCCCTTACCAGAAGCTCACCACAAATCAGCAGAATAACCAGACCGGCTGCTACTTGTAGGTACATCATGCCGGATATCTACCTTGGCGCTTCATACGGAATTCTCTACCACTTTCAATACAAACCGGATTTTTGATCTGATGTTATATAGACATGCCCCAAGGGCAGTAAAAGAGGGAATGCCTACAAATTTGGAATTAGTGGCAAAAATGTGAACCGGAAGACACAGCATGAGTGGAGCCGTATCTCAAGCATAGTATACGTCCTAGTACTTACGCTCGACCTGATAGCCCATTTTCTCGAGTAGCGATAAAATACCTTTCTCTCCCGGAAGGTGCAGGGCGCCAACGGCAATAAAGGCCTGTCCCTTCTTCAGGTTCTTTTTCATGCGGTTGACCATTTTGATATTTCGCTCTGTAATAAGTTTATCCTGCATGATGGCAGCCAGGCCTTTGCTGGCTTTTTTCAGGCCTTCCTGCATTTTACAGACGATAGCTCCCATATTGCCGTTCAGATAATATTTGGCGAGCTCTTCAATCTCCTGGTCCAGTTTCGAATAGTCTTTCAGGGCCTGGTCCAGAAATTCGATCTGCAAGGCTTTCGGCATTCTGTCAAAAATCGACAATTGTTCCGTGGTGGTCTCAAGCGCCACAATATCCTTGTGCATGCGGCGACCGGACTTTTCCAGCTCATGATCCAGCAATGTCGATGGATTACCCGACTTTTTCCGGGGGGAGGGTTGGCTGAGAATTGCTGCCGCTGACCATATCTTGAAGCTGTCAAGAAAATGGGACGGAATACCATAGTCACGAGAGACAATATCAGACAATGCCTTGAAACGCTTTTGGCCAAGCTGCTTTTTAAGGCTGTGGTTTCCGCCTTTTCGCATCATGGCCTGTGCTTTAGCCGCACTATTATCTTGAAAAGATGTTTCGAGGATAACGGTTCGTGATGTGTTAAAGGCCTGCATGATGATGCCGGGAATAAACAGGATCCGTTTGTCGTTTGAATGCATGGTCCCGAATACAAAGCTGCTCGGCTGTCCGTTTTTACTGATTTGCCAAAGCCTGCCATTGCCAAAAGGGAGGGTTTGGCAATTTTCGTCTGCAAGGGACTTGGCTTTTGTGTCTGCTACAGTCAAGCTGGCAAACAAGACGGCGACAGAAAGTGTTCTTAAGAGAGGATACATGAACCATTCATCTCCGGATTAAAGGGCCTTTACCGTATAGAGGAAAAGTCTTTCATTTCTATTGTGCATGTTTTCCTGAAAGATGCCTAAAACAAGATCAAGGAAAAACCATGGCTGAAAAAATAACGTCCGAATACCGTCATAGCATTCTTATTCATGCACCGGCGGCTGATATTCTTGATTATGTCTCTAATCCCAATTCCTGGCCTGAATGGATTGCGGCCTCGCATCATATGGACAGTCCGGATCGCCCGCTGGAAGAAGGAGATACATTTATCGAGCAATGGCATACCCGGACAGGTCCGGCTCAATTGAACTGGAGCGTCACCAAGCGAGAGCATCCTTATCTCTGGTGTTGTGAGACGTCTACCCTTTTTACCGGTCCCATCCTGATTACCTATATTATTGAAGAGCAGGAAACTGGCGGGTGTTTATATACGAGACTGGTAGAGAATCCGGATCGGCCAAAAGCCGTCAGTCCAGCGGCCGATAAAGCCATGCATGAAGAGGCTGAAATATCCATTGCGAATATCAAGCGGAATGTTGAAGCGCAGGTCGCTCAAAAATAACGTCGTTTAAGTTGGCTGCTGGCTTATTTCCGCCGGCTGCTACGACCACCCAGTACATGGGCATTGCCTGAACGCCCTGCTTTCGATCGACCCTGAGGTCGTCCGCTTTTGGGTGGGCCAATACCCAGGTCGCGATCCTGCAGTTTCTTGATTTCGTCGCGAAGCCGGGCGGCTTCCTCAAACTCAAGATCCGCAGCAGCGGTTTTCATCTTCTTCTCAAGATCTTCGATATGGGCTTTCAGATTATGGCCGACCAGGTTGTTGGCATCTTCCAGTCCGATATCCACATCATGGTGGTCCTGCTCATAGACGCTTTCCATGATGTCATCGATATTCTTGCGAACCGATGTAGGTGTGATGCCATGTTCTTCATTATAGGCTTCCTGTTTGTCTTTACGCCGCTTGGTTTCGTTCAGGGCCCTTTCAAGACTGCCGGTGATCTTATCCGCATATAGAATAACGCGGCCATCCACGTTACGGGCTGCCCGGCCAATGGTCTGGATCAAGGATGTCTCAGACCTTAGAAACCCCTCTTTGTCTGCGTCCAGAATAGCGACCAGGGCACATTCCGGAATATCAAGACCTTCGCGCAACAGGTTGATGCCAACCAGGACATCGAAAGTGCCCAGTCGCAGATCGCGGATAATTTCAATCCGCTCGAGCGTGTCGATATCGGAGTGCAGATATCGAACCTTGATGCCATTCTCGTGGAAATATTCCGTTAGATCCTCCGCCATTTTCTTGGTCAGGGTCGTAACAAGAACCCTTTCACCGCGCTTGGCACATTCCCGGCATTCCGCCATCAGGTCATCTACCTGGCTTTCGACCGGGCGGATAATGCAATCGGGGTCGGTAAGGCCGGTCGGGCGGATAACCTGCTCAGCAAAGGTGCCGCCGGTTCTTTCCAGCTCCCACTTGCCGGGAGTGGCCGAGACAAAAATTGTCTGCGGGCGCATCAGATCCCATTCTTCAAATTTCAGCGGACGATTATCCTTGCAGGACGGCAAGCGAAAGCCATAGTCCGACAACGTGGATTTACGTCTTGCATCCCCTTTATACATGGCGCCAATCTGGCTGACGGTTACATGGCTTTCATCCACCATGATCACGGCGTTATCGGGCAGATATTCGAACAGGGTTGGCGGTGGTTCACCCGGGTTGCGGCCGGATAAATAGCGTGAATAATTCTCAATACCAGCACAGGCGCCGGTCGCTTCCATCATCTCAAGGTCGAACGTCGTTCGCTGTTCCAGCCGCTGGGCTTCCAGCAGTTTGTTCTGTTCTTCAAATTCGGCGAGACGGTCCCTGAGTTCCGTGCGGATTTTCTGCTGTGCCTGTTTCAGGGTCGGTTTCGGAGTCACGTAGTGACTGTTCGCGTATACACGGATTTCGTCAAGTTTACCGGTTTTCTCTCCGGTCAGTGGATCAAATTCCGTGATGGTTTCCAGTTCGTCACCGAACAGGGAAAGCCGCCAGGCTCTGTCTTCCAGGTGAGCCGGAAAAATTTCAACGGTATCGCCCCTGACCCGGAACGTGCCGCGGGTGAAGCTTGCATCATTCCGCCGATATTGAATTTCCACCAGTTTCTTGAGCAGATCCTGCCGGTTCAGCATCTCCCCCTTTTTGATGGTCATTGTCATTTCACTGTAGGTCTCGACAGAGCCGATACCGTAGATACAGGAAACGGAAGCCACAATGATAACGTCATCCCGTTCCAGAAGAGCCCGGGTGGCGGAGTGGCGCAGCCGGTCAATTTGTTCGTTTACCGACGCATCCTTTTCGATATAGGTGTCGGTGCGGGGAACATAGGCTTCCGGCTGGTAATAGTCGTAGTAGGAAACGAAATACTCGACCGCATTATTGGGGAAGAAACTCTTCATCTCGCCATAAAGCTGAGCGGCCAGGGTCTTGTTATGGGCAAGGATCAGGGTGGGGCGCTGAACCTGCTCAATCACTTTGGCCATGGTGAAGGTTTTGCCCGAGCCGGTGACGCCGAGCAATACCTGATCTTTCTCCAGCTCTTGTATGCCGCCTACCAGTTCCTGAATGGCCTGCGGCTGGTCTCCTGCTGGTTCATAGTCTGATACGACTTCAAAAGGAATGCCGCCTTCCGTCTTTTCAGGTCGGACTGGGCGATGAATAAACGGGAGGGATGTTTCAGTTTTGTTCTCGTTTTCCATGCCTTTTTATAGGGGCTGGTTCAGAGAATGCCAATGCAATTTATGGGGCATCGGTCACTTTTTGGAGAATAACCAAAAAATAGGGTGCCATCTGGAGAAACCGAAAGACAGGAAGGATTTTCAGTCAAGCTCCAGATGGCTTGGGAAACTTTTAGTGTTGCCAGAACGGCTTGCGTGATTCTGTCCGGGCCTGTTCGAAAGAAAGACCGATATCAGACAAATTTTCTTCACTTAGATTGGCGAGATGATGACGCATGGAGGCTCGCTCCTGCCAGGTCATCACTGTACGGGTGACGGCATTCAGGAATCCATGCTTTTCAACATTTGAATTGATACCAAATTTATTGGTGTGCTTTAAATTCAGTGCTTTCTGTGACATGATAGTGACTCCTTCGTTACAATACCGTTAAGCTGGGTAGTGAATTCTCCTTTACACTTTCCATGCTCCCTATATGGCTGATTAAAAGATTGAGTACAAACGATAGTTTCTAATATGATGCGTTAGATTTTCTAATCCGAAAGGATGCTGTTTTGAAACTCCCTCCCTTAAATGCCTTGCGGGCCTTCGAGGCCGCAGCAAAAAATCTCAGTTTTTCGAAAGCCGCGGAAGAGCTTTCCGTGACACCGGCTGCCGTCAGCCATCAGATCAAAGGGTTGGAGGAGTGGCTGGGGGTCCCGTTGTTTCGCCGTATGAACCGGGCGGTTATTCTGACCGATGAAGGGCAATCCTATGTGCTTGGGGTCCGGGAAGGACTGAGCCAAATCCAGGATGCGACAGAAAAACTCATGACACAGGATGCTGCCGGTGCCCTCACAGTCAGTACATTGCCATCTTTTGCCGTTCGCTGGCTGTTGCCCCGGCTTGGCCGTTTCAGGGAACTGCATCCGGATATCGATATTATGCTGTCTGCATCGGACCATATTACGGATTTTTCACGGGAACCGGTGGATCTGGTGATCCGTTATGGAAATGGTGACTATCCCGGTTTGCATGTAGAGAAGCTGCTGACGGAAGACAGTCTGTTTCCGGTGTGCAGTCCGGCGCTCCTGGAAGGTGAGCATCCGTTAAGGACGCCGGAAGATCTGGTTCATCACAATCTGCTGCATGACGATCTCCGCGTGGACTGGGAAACATGGCTGGCTGCGGCCGATGTCCAGGGTGTCGATCCGAGAAAGGGATTGAGTTTTAATGATTCATCCATGGTTCTCACAGCGGCAATCACGGGGCAGGGGGTTGCCCTCGGGCGAAGTACGCTTGCGGCGGATCTGCTGGCGTCGGGACGGCTGGTTAAACCTTTTGAGACGGAATTGAAGGCGGGGAACGCCTATTTTGTCGTTTGTCCCCCTGAACAGGTTGAAAGACCGCGATTCGTCGCTTTCCGTGATTGGCTTCATGCGGAGGCCGCGACGGACCCCGGACGCTTTATGTCAATCCCAAGTGAGTAGCTTTGGAAGAGGCAGGTGTACCTTTCGTGTCACGGGGCAGAGTATTTGACGGTTCCATGACACTTTTTCTGAGATTAACCCTGCTTATCTGTTGAAACCGATCCGTGACAGGCGTAGCTTGGCGTGGGCGTTTCCTGCCCTGTGTGTATCACTCTTGAATCGAAAGAAAAGGCTATGTCTATCATTGCGGAAAGTTTGGGTCGCATCAAACCCTCACCGACAATTGCTGTAACAACCAAAGCAGCTGAATTGCGGGCCGCTGGTCGTGACGTTATTGGTCTCGGCGCCGGCGAACCCGATTTTGACACTCCGGATAATATTAAAACCGCTGCAAAAACCGCAATTGATGAAGGCAAGACCAAATACACCGCCGTTGACGGTATCCCCGAACTGAAACAGGCGATCTGCGACAAGTTCAAGCGGGAAAACGGCCTGGACTATGAACCGTCCCAGGTGACTGTGGCCAGTGGCGGCAAGCAGATTATCTATAATGCCATGGTGGCGACCCTCAATCCGGGTGATGAAGTGATCATTCCGACACCCTACTGGGTTTCTTATCCGGATATGGTGCTGCTGGGTGGCGGCGAGCCCGTTTTTGTCGCAACATCCGGCAATAACGGCTTCAAGATGCTGCCTCATGATCTGGAGGCGGCGATCACGCCCAAGACCAAATGGCTTATTTTTAACTCACCCAGCAATCCCTCCGGTGCCGGTTACACGGCCAGCGAACTGAAAGCGCTGACGGACGTTCTGGTGAAACATCCTCATGTCTGGATCCTGACGGACGACATGTATGAACATCTGGTCTATGACGATTTCGAGTTTGCCACGCCAGCCCAGGTGGAGCCGTCGCTGTATGACCGGACGCTGACCATGAACGGTGTTTCCAAGGCTTATTCCATGACCGGCTGGCGGATCGGCTATGCGGCCGGACCGCAGGAACTGATCAAGGCAATGGCTAAGGTTCAGTCCCAGAGCACATCCAATCCGTGTTCCATCAGCCAATATGCCTCTGTGGAAGCGTTGAACGGTCCGCAGGATTTCCTGGCAACCCGCGCCGAGGCGTTTGAAGAGCGCCGGGATCTGGTGGTGGATATGCTGAATGCGGCAGAAGGCATTCACTGCCCGAAACCGGAAGGGGCGTTTTATGTTTATCCGTCCGTTGCCGGTTGTATCGGCAAGAAAACGCCGGGCGGAAAGGTCATCGAAAATGATCTGGATTTTGTCAGCGAACTGCTGGAAGCCGAAGGGGTTGCCGTTGTCCATGGTGATGCGTTCGGTCTGTCTCCTTATTTCCGGGCTTCTTATGCAACATCAACGGAAGCACTTAGAGAAGCCTGTACCCGTATCCAGAAATTCTGTGCCAGCCTGAGCTGAGTGATTTTCTGATCCAGTCCTTAAAGGCAGCCGGTGATTCGGCTGCCTTTTTATATTGCGGGCCCCGAAGGGTTTTCCGGCCCTGTGAAGCGAGGCCGGAAAAGGCTGTTTCTACAGCCTTCTAATAAGCAGTTTCAAAATCCTCTTGCTTCTCTTTTGTTTTGGATAAACATTAGATTTATCTAACGAAGGGGGGCGCGGTATGAGCTTAAGCAAGCCGGCGGGGCCTCGCAGCATTGCGCTGATAGGTCCCTATTCAAGTGGGAAAACCACACTTCTGGAAGCAATCCTTAATATATGCGGTGAAACGGACCGGAAAGGCAGTATCACCAATGGCACCACGGTCGGGGACAGCTCCAAGGAGGCACGAGACAGACAGATGAGCGTTGAGGTCAACTCCGCTCATTTTTCATTTCTGGGGGATGATTTTACAATTCTTGACTGTCCGGGCTCCGTTGAGTTTCTGCAGGAAAGTGAAAATGCACTGATTGGGGTGGACGCTGCTGTTCTGGTTTGCGAGCCGGTCGATGACAGGTCTGTCACCTTGCTGCCTCTTCTGAAGTTCCTGGAGGAGCGAAATATCCCGACCTTTATGTTTGTCAACA
The DNA here is from genome assembly GCA_002428885.1 of Alphaproteobacteria bacterium UBA6062. Lineage (GTDB taxonomy): Bacteria > Pseudomonadota > Alphaproteobacteria > Sneathiellales > Sneathiellaceae > Sneathiella. Next base: position 3,698 of record DIYE01000001.1, on the reverse strand, counting down.
AGATCGACAAGGCACAGGGCACTATTCACGCATTGTTCAGGGCCCTTGAAGGGGCATCCAACAGGGATCTGGTGCTCCGGCAGGTGCCGATCGTCGCTGATGATATCATCACCGGTTATGTGGATCTGGCGTCGGAACGGGCTTATGTCTACAAGGAAGGACAGCCGTCCAAAATCATCGATATGCCGCCGGAAATGGCGGAGCAGGAAGGAACCTCCCGCTTTACAATGCTGGAGACGCTCGCCGACTTTGACGATCACCTGATGGAAGAACTTCTGGAGGATATTGAACCGGAGAAGGAAGAGATTTACAAACTGCTCAGCCATGATCTGCAGCAGGGTTTTGTCGTGCCGGTCTTCCTGGGCTCGGCGGAAAATGATTTTGGTGTTCGCAGGCTGCTGAAGGCGTTGCGTCATGAAGTCCCCTCTGCGGAGATGACGGCGGAGCGGCTGGATATTTCGGCGGATGCTTCAACCCAGATCGCCCAGGTACTGAAAACCTATATTTCCGCCCAGGGCGGTAAGCTGTCGCTGGTTCGTATCTGGTCCGGCACTTTTAATGACGGCGATAGTTTTCAGGCAGGCAGGATTGCCGGAATGTTCAGGCTGCAGGGAGGCAAGACAGAAAAAATAACATCGGCGACTGTCGGCGACATCGTGGCCCTTGGCAGGATGGAAGAGCTGCATACCGGTGATTTTCTCTATAGCGGAGAGCGGGTGGATCTGGCACCTGCCGATATTCTGGCGCCGGTTTACAACTATGCTCTCTATTTGGATAAGCGGGAAGATGATGTGAAACTGACCGCAGCCCTTGGCAAGTTGGTGGAAGAGGACCCTTCGCTGATTGCGGAGCATAAACAGGAAACACAGGAATTGCTGCTGAAAGGGCAGGGAGAAATACATTTACGGGTAGCGCTGGAGAAACTCCGAAACAAATACGGTCTGGAGGTGAAATCCCGTAAACCCAAAGTGGCCTATAAGGAAGCGATCCGCAAAGGCGCTGTCCAGCATGCCAGGTTCCGCAAGCAAAGCGGTGGTCACGGCCAGTTCGGGGATGTGCAGATCGAAATCAATCCGTTACCGCGCGGATCCGGTTTCCTGTTCAAGGAAAAGGTAGTCGGTGGCTCTGTGCCCAAGCAGTATATTCCAGCGGTCGAGCATGGTGTGAAAGACTATCTCGTTGAAGGGCCGCTCGGATTCCCGGTGGTCGATGTGTCCGTCACACTGTTTGACGGTCAGCACCACTCGGTAGACAGTTCGGAAAATTCCTTCCGGTCGGCGGCCAGGATTGCCATGAGTGAAGGGATGCCGAAATGTTCTCCGGTTCTGCTGGAGCCGGTACACAAGGTGGAAATCACCATGCCGAGTGAATATACTTCGAAGGTAAACGGTATCGTCAGCTCCCGCCGGGGGCAGATCCTGGGATTTGATGCCCGGGAAGGCTGGCCCGGATAGGACTTGCTGACCGCCATGATGCCGGAGAGTGAATTGCAGGATCTGATCATCGATTTGCGGTCGGCAACATTGGGGGTCGGTACTTACACCTGTGAATATGATCATCTGCAGGAACTGACCGGTCATATTGCTGACAAGGTGATACAAGGGAACCCTACAGAGCATTAGGCTTAGCTCCCTGTGTCACGGTAGCCTCACAGACTGTTGACTTGAGTTTCCGGAAGGTATGATCCACCTTCCGGACATATAGTTGCGTTGTAACGCAAGAGTATATTGTATTTGGAAGGGGCCGCATGTTTATCAAAAAGACCAGAGAATGGGAAATTTCGGAAAATCAGATTCTTCCGGAGAGCCAATATTTTAACAGGCGTGACATTCTTAAGGCGATGGGCGTGGGCGGTCTCATTGCCGGGTCTTCCGGGTTACTGCTTCCGGGATCGACTGCCTATGCCGTGGAAAGTGATCCGAGCGCTTCTTTATATCCTGTTCCCCGTAACGAAGCCTATACGGGCGGGCGGGAACTGACGCCGGAAGAGATCGCCACGACCTACAACAATTTCTATGAATTCGGTTCTCATAAAAGCATTGCCAAAAAGGCACAGGCGTTGAAAATCCGGCCATGGACCGTCAAGATCGACGGTATGGTGGAAAAGGAGATGGAAATCGGGATCGATGACCTGCTCGCCAAAATGCCGCTGGAAGAGAGAATATACCGTCATCGTTGCGTAGAAGCTTGGTCCATGGTCGTCCCCTATAGCGGTTTTGCGCTGGCGGAACTTGTGAAGCTTGCGGCGCCGACATCAAAGGCCAAATTCCTGGTGATGGAGACTTTTGAGGATAAATCGGTTGCTCCCGGTCAGAAGCAGTTCTGGTATCCCTGGCCGTATACCGAAGCTTTGACCCTTGAAGAAGCGACCCATGAGCTGTCTTTTATGGCGACAGGGCTTTATGGTAAGCCGATCCCGAAACAAAATGGGGCGCCGCTACGACTGGCTGTTCCCTGGAAATACGGTTTCAAACATATCAAATCCGTTGTTCGCTTCCATTTCACGGATGAGCGCCCTCAGACATTCTGGGAAAAGCTCAATAATCGGGAATACGGTTTCTGGGCCAATGTTAATCCGGAAGTGCGTCATCCTCGCTGGTCGCAGGCGACAGAGAGAGACCTGAGAACGGGTAACCGGATTCCGACCGAGATATATAACGGTTATGCCGAACAGGTTGCTCATCTTTATAAGGATCTCGGCAAGACGGAAGTGCTTTTTAAATAGATCCTGCAACCCAAAAACGGAACTGCTGTAAACCCGCCGCCTTCTGGCGGGTTTTTGCTGCAAAAAAAAGCCAGCCCCAACGGAGCTGGCCAAGTCTAACAGGGAGGTTCTGCCTCAAGAGAGGCAGGGCAGCCCGATTGGGAGAAACGGACTGCGGTAATGATTGGCGGTGCCAATCCGGGGCAGGGATTGGGAGAACCCTGCCGCCTGTTAACCATGTGGGAAGTGATTGTATATTTTTGAATCCTGAATTCAGCATAGCTGCTATGCGTTTGATGCATGTCGGGCAAAAAAAGGCCAGCCCCAAATGAGGCTGGCAAGTCTAACAGGGAGGTATGCCATCCTTGGATGGCATTGTTACTTGCAACTGGGAGGAAAACAAGTAACTCGGAATATCGATAAGGGGGTCGATATTCGGTCAATGCTGCAGTGCAGCGTTGATGATTGGAATATAGGCAACTGCTTTGTTTTTTGCCACATATTTTTTTGCAGTGCACCTATGCATTTTGTGCATTGCTTAAGAATGCCATAAAAACTGCGGTGTAGGAGGTCATTTTTCTGCTCTGCGGTGCAGCATAAATTGATGAAAAAAAAGCCAGCCTCTGGTGAGGCTGGCCAAGTCTAACAGGGAGG
>DIYE01000001.1:0-254 GCA_002428885.1 Alphaproteobacteria bacterium UBA6062 | reverse complement strand
AGGTTTCATGTCGGGAGGGACATGAAGGCTGTCCGTACTGGGAGGAAACGGACAGCAATGTTCGCGATAAGTTGGGAGACTGTCGCGAAAAGGATGCGCTAGTGAGCTGCATCCGACGACCCATATGTAGAAAATTTTAGCAGTAGGGAGTAGCAGTATAATAACAAAGCCGCTATGCAGATTTTGCATAGCGGTGTATGACGGGTCCTAATTCTTTCATTATCAAAGAGTTAGAGCGCTTTATCTTCAATAGG
>DIYE01000009.1:2322-3798 GCA_002428885.1 Alphaproteobacteria bacterium UBA6062 | reverse complement strand
AACCTGAGTAATATATGCTCTAATCAGTGGATCGTTTGAAAGGTAATGTAAATGGATGCAATGGAGGCCCTTCTGTCTCGTAAGTCGACAGCTCAAATTGAAGAGCCCGCGCCGGGGAGTGAAGATCTGGAAAAGATATTTCAGGCAGCTTTAAGAGCACCGGATCACGGGTGTATCAGGCCATGGAGATTTATCTATTTTCAAGGAGATATGCGTGCGGAGCTGGGGGAAATCTTCTGTGAAGCTTTGCTGAAGGAACGTCCGGATGCTACTGAAGCTGTTCTGGAAAAGGAAAAAAACAAACCTTTTCGGGCACCTCTTGTGATTGCTGTGATCGCCAAGGTTCAGGAACAGTCAAAAATACCCGTTATTGAGCAGATTCTGTCTGCAGGAGCGGCAGCGCAGAACATCATGATTGCCGCCCATGCGCTCGGATATGCCGGGATCTGGCGATCAGGATCCCCTTGCTTTAATGATCATGTGAGAGCCCGACTTGGTGCTTATGGAGAAGATCAGATTGTCGGTTTCCTGTATCTGGGAACAGCAAAGTCACACCCTCCAATGCCGGACGTGCCCGCTGCGGAATATGTCATGGAATGGCAAGCGGCAAACGGCTGATTGAATTACGGTTCCGGACATCATATGTTGCAGCAGCCGGGATGTATTTGATAAAGTCCGGAACAAGCTGTTTCCTGGTGTGTGACAGGTAGATTTATATTTGGAGCTGATGAGTGGTTGAATTTATAAGAAAAGGCATTGTGGCTTCTTTGCTCGCAGGATTTACAGTTCTTGCCGGAAGTGTCGTCGCTGTGCCGGACGTGCATGCTCAGCAGAAAGTTCCTGTTGCGAAGATAGCGGTCGTTGATGTTACCTTTATCCTAAACAGCTCAGAGACTTGGAAAAACGCCGAAAATGACATGAAGGCCCGGGTCGGTGATGTGCAGAAGGAAATCGATAAGAAAAGAAATGCATTGAAGACACGCGCTGATGAACTCAAGCGTCAGCAGACAATTCTGGCACCGGATGTTTTTGAACAAAAGGCGCGGGCCATCCAGAAGGAACAGGCCATACTCCAGCGAGAAGCACAGATTTCTAACGCAAAGATCGGTAATGTCCTGAACAAGATGCGGGTTCAGCTAAGTGGGGTTATCACGCAGCTTGCCTCGAAGGTGGCACAGGAAAAAGGCATGAATATTGGCTTTGATCGTAGCAATGTCATCTTTTTTGATAAAGGCATGGACATCACTCAGGAAGTCCTGAAGCGCTTTAACGCCTCCAAGACGAAAGTCGAATTTACTGTCGATAAGAAACAATAGGTGACTTCCTAAACGCCGGCGATGAGTTGCTCTTTCAATTCATCGTCGCAAAAAGCGGCTTTAAGGCTGTTGATGGTTATCTGACGAAGAATATCCTCTCCCCAGCCGTAGGCCCGGGAAACACGCTCATATTCCTTGCCGATGGATGTCGCAAAAAACG
>DIYE01000009.1:0-2239 GCA_002428885.1 Alphaproteobacteria bacterium UBA6062 | reverse complement strand
CGGATCATCAGAGCTCAGAGTTACCAGACAACCTTCTTCCATAAGGCGTTTGAACGGGTGCTCTTCATAGCTTTTAAACAGACCTGTTGAAATGTTGCTGCCCGGACAGAGTTCCAGTGGTATTTGACGAGAAGCCAATTCCTCCAAAAGTTCAGAATCCTCGATTGATCTTACGCCATGCCCGATCCTGCTGACCGGCAGATGGGTCAGGGTATCGCGAATACTTGTCGGACCTCCAAATTCACCGGCATGGTTGGTTGTTGGAAGACCAGCTTTATGAACCAAATCAAAAGCGGCGGCAAAATCCCTCGGGTGAAAAGCCGCTTCATCTCCGCCCATGCCAAAGCCCACCACATAGGGATGAGGGTTTGCAACAACCTGACGGGCAACCTCCAGCGCCTTCTCTGCGCCAAGATGACGGACGCAGGTTACAATAATCCGCCCTTCAATCCCAAAATCCCGCTTTGCATCCTCTATTCCGGCGGTTATGCCGTCCAGGTGATCCCTGTAGCTGATACCGGCAGAAGCGGCATGATCCGGCGACGAAAAAGTCTCAACATACAGCGTTTCTTCTTCGGCGCAGCGCCTTAGATAATCATAGGTGACTTTGCGGTAGTCGTCCTTGCTGCGGATGGCCGCAGCGGCTTTGTCATAGCATTTGAGAAAATCCCAGAAATCAGTCCAGGCGAATTCCCCATCTGATTTGAAGGTCGAAGGATCAAGATCTGCCCCGTTATCGGTTGCCAATTCTCTTACCAGAGCCGGCGTTGCCGTACCTTCAAGATGGACATGCAGTTCCGCTTTTTTGACCATAAACGATTAGTCCAGAAATGAGGTGCCGTGATTTAGAGCAGGAATGTCAAGGTGCGAGGCAATAGATTGACCGACATCTGCAAAGCTTTCTCGCTCCCCAATATTGAGGGCGAGTTTACCCGGTTGGTAACCAATAATTGGAACTGCTTCTCTCGTATGATCCGATCCGTGCCAGGTGGGATCGCATCCGTGATCCGCGGTCATAAGCAGAAGATCTCCGTCTTTCATCCGCGCCATTAACTGAGGTAACCGGGCATCGAACTGCTCCAGGGCATGGGCATAGCCGGCAACATCGCGGCGATGTCCATAGGACTGATCGAAATCCACAAAATTTGTGAAGATCAGGTCGCCTTCTTTCGCCTGATCCATGGCCTCCAGCGTTGCATCGAACAGGGCCATATTGCCGGTTGCCTTAATTTCAGTCCCGGTTCCTTGATGGGCGAAGATATCACCGATCTTTCCAATTGAAATGACGGTGCGCCCGGCGTCCGTCAAGCGATCCAGTAATGTAGGTTCCGGGGGAGAGACAGCCAGATCTTTGCGGTTTCCTGTTCGTTCAAAACTTCCAGGCGTACCAATAAAGGGGCGGGCGATAACCCGGCCTATTTCCAGCTCATTCACCAGAATACGGGCTTCAGCGCATAAATCGTACAGACGTTGCAGGCCAAAGGTTTCTTCATGGGCCGCGATTTGCAAAACGCTGTCGGCAGAAGTATAGAAAATCGGCTTACCGCTTTGCATATGTTCTTCACCGTGACGATCGATAATCACGGTTCCGGATGCATGGCAGTTGCCGAGAATGCCGGGAAGGCCACAACTCCTGATCAGAGACTCTGTCAGTTCCTTAGGAAAGCAGGGCATTTCATGAGGAAAGTACCCCCAGTCAAACATAACCGGAACGCCAGCCATTTCCCAATGGCCAGAGGGTGTGTCTTTGCCTTTGCTGCGCTCTTGGGCAAATCCATAAATGCCGTGCCCTTCACCGGGATGCCTCTTACCCAAGTTGCCGCGATGTGCAGCATACAGTCCCAGTTTTTCAAGATTAGGCAGGGTCAGTGGACCTTGCCGATCCTTATTGTCAGCCTTTCCCTCCTCCGCAGCTTGGAGAATATGGCCGAAAGTATCCGCGCCGACATCGCCGAAACTCTCGGCATCCCGCGCTGCTCCAATGCCAAAACTGTCAAGAACGAGTAAGATAGCCCGATTCATAAGTCGTCTCCGGTGATTTTTTCAGCGACAACCGGCCGCGCTTGTGGTTCATCCCCGGTAATGGATAAGGCTGACAGAAGTCGATTTTCAGCCTTGTCAGCCTGGTCCTCTGTGCGGGCGATGATTGTTGCAACGGGGCTGCGAGGGCCGGTTTTTGCTCCGATACCCCGGATATTGATCAGACCGACACCATAGTCAATAGGATCGGTTGCGGCAT
>DIYE01000077.1:3494-4851 GCA_002428885.1 Alphaproteobacteria bacterium UBA6062 | reverse complement strand
GTTGCCAAACTGCGATCCGCCACATAATCGGCTTCTTTCAGCAGGTCGTGAACCGCATTGATGCTTTCAGGAAGGGACGTTGGCATGGTCTTCTGTATCCTTGGACTATTTTACTCAGGATAGAGGATTATGGTGAGGTCGACAATCGCCGCCCCAGCGATTATCCGTTATTTGAAAAGAGAAGGGGAAGCCGGAGCTTCCCCTCTCTTCGGATACTATCCGGTGATAATCAGCCTGCAGCGTCTATGGCGCGGGAGGCCATCACGGAAATCAGATGAGCCCGGTAATCGGCTGAGGCATGGATATCGGAATTCAGGCCCGACGCGTCGGTCTGGATACCGGAGACGGCACCGCCGCTGAAATTACCGGCCAGGGCAGCTTCCATATCGCTTTGCCGGAAGACGCAGGGCCCGGCACCCGTCACAGCAACCCGCGGACCACCGGATGTCTGAGCAACAAACACACCGACCAGAGCGAAACGGGAGGCCGGGTTCGGGAATTTGGCATAGGCCGCTTTTTCCGGAACCGGGAAGGTCACTTTGGTGACAATCTCGTTTTCCTCAAGCGCTGTTTCAAACAGATCCACGAAGAAAGCATCCGCTGCGATAGACCGGCTGTTGGTATGAACCGTTGCCCCCAGGGCAACCAGAGCGGATGGATAATCCGCTGCTGGATCGTTGTTGGCAATGGATCCGCCGATGGTGCCGCGGTTACGCACCTGGGCATCACCGATATTTCCTGCCATATCGGCAAGAGCCGGTATGGCGTTCTTCACATCGGCAGAGTTGGCGACGTCCGCATGGGTGGTCATGGCGCCGATGGACACTTCACCGCCGCTCACGGAAATGCCTTTAAGATCGGCAATACCGCCAAGATCAACCAGCTTATCCACCTGCGCCAGGCGCAGTTTCAAGGTCGGCAGCAGAGACTGACCACCGGCAAGGAATTTATCTTCCTCACCGATTGTCCCGGCTGCATCACTCACCCCCGAAGGGCGTTCATAATCAAATGAATACATCTCTTATCTCCCTGCTCAGGCGTTCTGTGCGGCACGCCAAACTTTTTCAGGCGTCGCCGGCATGTCGATTTCGGTGCCAAGGGCATCCGTTATGGCATTCATCAAGGCTGCCGGAGCCGCAATGGCACCCGCTTCACCACACCCTTTTACACCCAGCGGATTGCTGGGGCAGGGGGTGTTGGTAGCTTCCACCTTGAAGTTTGGCAGATCATCAGCCCGCGGCATGGTGTAATCCATATAGGAACCGGTCAGGAGCTGGCCGCTGTCATCATCATAGACGACCCCTTCCAGCAAGGCCTGGCCAATCCCTTGAGCAACACCGCCATGGACCTGGCCTTC
>DIYE01000077.1:2912-3436 GCA_002428885.1 Alphaproteobacteria bacterium UBA6062 | reverse complement strand
ACACCGCCATGGACCTGGCCTTCAACAATCATCGGATTGATCACATTGCCGAAGTCGTCAGCCGCAGCCCAATCAACCACCTCCACAATACCGGTGGAAGGATCGATTTCGACCTCCGCAATATGCGTCCCGGCCGGGAAGGTGAAGTTAAGAGGATCGTAGAAAGCATTTTCAGCGAGCCCCGGCTCCAGATCTTCCGGATAGTTGTGAGGCACATAAGCCGCAAAGGCAATCTCACCAATGGTTAGCTGTTTATCGGTACCGGCAATGGAAAAGACGCCATGCTCATGTTCGATATCATCGGCGGAAGCTTCCATCAGATGAGCCGCAATTTTCTTCGCCTTGTCGACAATCTTGTCCGCCGCCTTGACGATGGCGGAACCACCGACCGCCAATGAACGGGAGCCATAGGTGCCCATGCCAAACGGTACCTTGGTGGTATCACCATGGACGACTTCCACGCTGTCGAACGGTACGCCGAGCTTATCGGCTATCAACTGTGCGAAAGTGGTTTCATGTCCCTG
>DIYE01000077.1:500-2860 GCA_002428885.1 Alphaproteobacteria bacterium UBA6062 | reverse complement strand
GCGAAAGTGGTTTCATGTCCCTGACCATGGCTGTGACTTCCTGTGAAGACTGTCACGGAACCTGTTGGGTTAAAACGAACTTCTGCGCTTTCCCAAAGGCCGACACCGGCGCCGAGAGAACCAACCGCTGCCGATGGTGCGATACCACAGGCTTCGATATAAGCAGCAGATCCGATGCCCCGAAGCTTACCGTTGGCTTCCGACTGAGCCTTGCGGGCAGCAAAGCCTTCATAATCGATCATTCCTTTGGCGGTATTCATGGTCAGCGGATAATCGCCGGAATCATAGGTCATGATAACCGGTGTCTCATAAGGATACGCATCCGGAGCGATGAAGTTTTTCATCCGAAGATCTGTCGGGTCCATATTCATGTCCCGTGCGGCCCGTTCCATCATACGCTCAACCACATAGGTTGCTTCCGGACGACCGGCACCGCGATAGGCATCCACCGGTGTGGTATTGGTGAAACCGGCCTGAACCTCAGCATAGATGCAGGGCATCTTATACTGGCCGTTCAGTAGCGTCGCGTAAAGATAGGTCGGGACTGCCGAAGCGAAAGTCGACAGATAAGCGCCCATATTGGCCTTGGTGGAAACCCGGAAGCCCAGAATATGTCCGTCGCCATCGAAGGCCATTTCCGCATGGGTCGCATGATCCCGGCCATGAGCATCTGTCAGGAAGGCTTCGGAGCGATCAGCCGTCCATTTAATGGGACGTCCAATTCTTTTTGAGGCCCAGACAGTGGTTGTTTCTTCTGCATAGACAAAGATCTTGCTGCCGAAACCACCGCCTACATCAGGAGCAATAACCCGAAGCTTGTTTTCCGGTGCAATGGCGACGAAAGCCGACAGGATTAATCTGGCAACATGCGGGTTCTGGCTGGTGGTATAGAGTGTGTATTCGCCGGTACCGGAATCAAATTCACCCAATGCAGCACGCGGCTCCATCGGATTTGGTGCAAGCCGGTTATTGATGAGATCCATCTTGGTGACATGGGCTGCATTCGCAAAAGCAGCGTCAACGGCTTCCTTGTCACCCAGTTCCCAGTCATAGCACTGATTGCCCGGTGCTTCTTCATGGATCTGAGGGGCACCGGCGGCGAGGGCTTTGCTGACATCTGTCACTGATTGCAGTTCTTCATAGTCAACGTCAATCAATTCCGCCGCATTTTTGGCTTCCGCCAGGCTTTCCGCCACAACAAAAGCGACCTGGTCACCAACATGCTTGACGGAATCAACCGCCAGACAGGGGTGAGGCGGGGCCGCGTGAGGGCTACCGTCTTTGCTGGAAATACCCCAGCCGCAGATCAGGCCGCCGACACCGTCCGCTGCCATATCCGCTCCTGTGAAAATATCAACCACGCCGGGAGCTGCTTTCGCCGCGTCCAGATTGATGCTTTTGATTTTTGCAAAGGCATGAGGAGACCGCAGGAAATAACCATAGGTCTGGCCGGCCTTATTGATATCGTCCAGGTAATTACCGTTACCGGTAATAAATCTTTGGTCTTCTTTACGTTTTACAGAAGCGCCAATCCCATTTTCTACTGACATAACTCACCCTCCCATAGTCTCCGATGCAGCTTTGACTGATTTGACAATATTGTGGTAGCCGGTACAGCGGCAGATATTGCCTTCCAGCTCCTCGCGGATTGTCTCTTCGGACGGGTTGGGGTGACGTTTGACCAGGTCAACGGCACTCATGATCATGCCCGGTGTGCAGAAACCGCATTGCAGGCCATGATTTTCCTTGAAGGCTTCCTGCATGGGATGCAACTGATCGCCATTGGCGAGACCTTCGATGGTTGTAATATCCGCACCATCGGCCTGAACGGCCAGCATGGTACAGGATTTTGCGCTGCTGCCATTCACATGAACAGTGCAGGCACCGCACTGACTGGTATCACATCCCACATGGGTACCGGTCAGCCGGAGATGTTCGCGGATAAACTGAACAAGCAGTGTGTTCGGCTCCACATCGGCCGTCACACTCTTGCCGTTCACCGTCATCGTAACGGTTGTCATTTTCGTTCCTCCCTAGCTCCATTTATTGGTCTGTTGTCAGACCATTCCTCAAGTACTCGCCCCTTAAAAGGAATGAGAGTTTTCTCTCAATCCAGAGTGTCAACTGCTTTGACAATCCGGTCAAGAAAAGAACTCTTTTATTTCTTTGAACCCGTTAAGAAGGGCGTTTTTTGCTCTTTGAGTCAATAAAGGCAGAGCATTTAACATCCCGAACTGTCTCGTCAGTGAGACAGTTGTTGGTGGATATTGCGTTCTAGTCCCAGGCGGTTCATGCGGCGATAGAGCGTTGCTCGGCCAATTCCAAGCGCTTTCGCCGCCGCCGAGACATTTCCGTTATTG
>DIYE01000077.1:0-448 GCA_002428885.1 Alphaproteobacteria bacterium UBA6062 | reverse complement strand
CCGAGACATTTCCGTTATTGCGGGTAAGGGCTTTGATAATCGCTGTCTTTTCACCCTTGTCGAAGCCCTTCAGGCCATCTTCTCGATAAAAGATATCGGTCGCGGCGATTGGCTGAAGAGGGCCCTGCAAATTCCAGTCAAAATACTTGCGAGCCGCTCGCGTGGCACCAACGACCACATCGTCCGAGTTTACGGCAATTAACATGCTGTGGTCTGTTCGGTTATCGCCAACCAAAACAATCCGGAAGCCGGAAAACACGTCTCTGAAATTGGCGATTTCAATCTGCCTGGCGGTTTCAGCTGTAATATTACCGATCAGCTTATTGAGATCCTGTGTCTGATCCAGGCGGGCAGACGATACATCCAGAGCCCCAATGGTTTTTCCATCCGCACCATAGATGGGGGCGTCAATGCAGCTCATCTCTATATTTTTGGAGAAAAAGTGCTG
>DIYE01000358.1 GCA_002428885.1 Alphaproteobacteria bacterium UBA6062 | reverse complement strand
CCGGTTATTCAAAAGAAGCCGCAACCGCCCAGCAGGTCAGCCAATATATCCTCAATCTCGGCTATGAGGCCGTCGCCTCCATGAACGATACGGCCCTGGTTATTCCCTATGCCATTCAGGCAGGCCTTGGTGAATACGGTCGCAATCAGATGGTGATCACACCGGAATTTGGTCCCCGTGTCCGGTTTTCAAAGATCTTTACAAGCCTTCCTCTCGCGGAAGACAAACCGGTCAAATACGGCGTTCGGGACTATTGCGATATATGCACCAAATGCGCCGATGCCTGCCCGCCGAAAGCGCTGCCTTTTGGCCCTCCCTCTTTTGATCAACCTAACCGTTCTTCGATTTCAGGCATCAAAAAATGGACAGCGGACTGTGAAAAGTGTTTCGGATACTGGGCCAAACTGAAAAGCGACTGCGCTATCTGCTTACGGGTTTGTCCCTTTAACCGGGACTTCTCTAAATGGTCTTCCCGCCTGTTTCAAAAGCTGGCCACGAGCCGGTTTCGTCGCCTCGCCCTTTGGTGGGATAAAAAACGTGACCATGGGAAACGGTTAAAGCCCCGTGACTGGTGGCAACAGAACAGGTCGTAAACTCAGAGACCGGCTTTACCCACTGAAAGATGCCTGATTGCCCGCTGCCAGGCTCCCAGCAACAGCGGTAGCGCTGCTCCGAAGTCATAGACTGCGAGGCTCCCTGCCACACAAAAGAGGAAAAGCTTATAATCCTGACTTTATTATAATAAATTTAACCGGTTAAAAATAAAACATACAAAAACCTCAAATACTAGCATTAGAATAATCTATATATTAGAATTAACCCCTTAAGCTAGAGGGGTAAAATAATGAAACTTTTAACGCGATACGGGCTCGCCGCCATAACGGCAGGGCTCTTTTTCCTGGGCATTCCTGATACATCTCATGCACGCAATTGCGATTCATCCGGTCCGCCAGATTTCCAAACATTCGAAGGCGCCTATAATGGAGAAGTAACACTCTGTCAGAATTGGACTGAGGAAGAGCAGCAGGCTTTTTGGTTCACGGGTCAGGGATCCATGATTATTCCCTATACCTGGTTCCTCGCTCTCGAAACAGAGAGAAGCGAAGTTAATGCCCTTAAAAAACTCAGTTCTCCGGAACAGCTGAATACATATCGGTATCTGCCTCAGAAACCGACAAGATGGAATCCCGACGGGTTGCCAATCGGCTTTACCCGCGACACAGCAAAAGGGAACAGAACGACTGAGAAAGTTGCGAAAAACTGGCTGGGCTTCACCTGTGCCGCCTGCCACACAGGGCAGATTGAGTTTGGTGGTGCAAAGGCTCTTATTGACGGCGCTCCGGCTCTGGCGAATTTTGAAGCTTTCTTTATCGATCTGGCCGCATCTATGCAGGCAACTTTAGAGGATGACGCCAAATTCCAGCGCTTCGCTTCAAACGTTGTTAAACGGAATATGGTTGAAAAGGAAGGAGCCCAGGCTGCCGATGAACTCAGGGAACAACTGAGCAGATTGACGCGTGTTCGGCAAGCCTGGAATAAAAGAAACTCCGGAACTCATCCCTATGGTCATGCGAGGCTTGATGCTATTGGGGCCATTTTCAACGAAATTGAATGGGCAGCCCGCAAAGACATTTCTGCTTTGCCGTCCGGAAAAGCGAACGCACCGGTGAGTTACCCCTTTATCTGGGACACACCGCAACATGACAAGGTCCAGTGGAATGGTAGCGTTGCCAATGCCGGCCTGGGCGCCATCAGTCGCAATATCGGTGAAGTTCTGGGCGTTTTTGGCGGGCTTGATCTGAATACGACCCGCCTCTCCCGTTTGGGGCATCGTAACTCCATTCAGATATCCCATCTTGGACAGCTTGAACAACTTCTGTGGGACCTTCAGTCTCCCCGATGGCAGGATATGGAAAAGCTTGTTTTTGCTTCAGACCTTTCGGCCGATGAAAAAGAAAGATGGCGCATTGATAACGAACTTGCCGGGAAGGGTGAAGACATTTTCACTGGCCGAAAGCCAGGAACAGCGTCTTTTGCCTGTGCTTCCTGCCATCGTCCTATTCAACGGGATGATCCGGACAGAAGGATCAAGGCAACAATGATCCGCCTTGATGAGATCGGCACTGATCCGACAATGGCTGTCAATTTTCAGCGTCGTCACACGGAAAAGCACGATCTGCAAGGCCTGTTTAAAAATTACTGGGGGTTTCTGAGTGACTATAAACGTTTCGATCAAAAAGCCGCCGACGTGGAGATGCTCAAATATAGTGTGATCGGCGTTCTGACAAGAGAGATGTTTGAGCGTCCGGTCTCAACCATTCGAGCTCTTAAAGTCGGTCAGCCAGAAGACGTTAAAAAGAGCCTTGAGAAAGTCGAAAGGTCATACATAAGGAAAGGGATAGACCGGATCAATCTCTTTGAACGCAAAGATGATGTAGAGAGCTTTCTCCGGAAAGCCGGGAAGAAACTTGATCGCTCCTCCCGGCAAACGGCCAGCTATTGCCATCCGGTTTTTGATCCCTGTTACAAGGCTCGTTCTCTGAACGGGATCTGGGCGACCGCACCGTATCTGCATAACGGTTCTGTCAGGACCATTCGCCAACTGTTGCAACCTTCCAAACGGGAAGTCGCCTTCCATGTCGGCAGCCGCCGTTATGATCCTGATGACCTGGGATTTATCGACGACGGAACGTTTGGAACGGTTCTGGCGACCAGCCTGCCAGGAAACGCGAATACCGGACATAGTTTCTATAGGGATTACTTTGAGAAGAACCCGGCTGACCTGGAAGCTTTACTGGAGTATTTGAAAACTCTTTAGGTGTCCGGCACGAAAAAAGGCGCCGGAAATTCCGGCGCCTTTCATGTCATTTATGTGAGCTAAGACTTATTCTTCGCCCCATCCACTGACGGATTTGACTTCGAGGAAGTCTTCAAGGCCCCAGACGCCGCCTTCGCGGCCGTTACCGGATTGTTTATAGCCACCGAACGGAGCACCGGCACCACGCATCTGACCGTTCATTTCAACCATACCGGAACGCAGGCGGCGCGCCACACGGCGGGCTTTTGCGCTGTCGGTTGTCTGAACATAGTTGGTCAGGCCATAAACCGTATCATTGGCAATCTTGACTGCTTCCTCTTCTGAATCGAAGGGGATCATGGACAGAACCGGGCCAAAAATTTCTTCTTTGGCGACAGTCATTTCATTGGTCACGTCAGCAAAGACTGTCGGCCGTACGAAATAGCCGTTCTCCATGCCGTCCGGACGCTCAACACCACCGGCGATGAGCTTGGCACCTTCATCAATACCCTTCTGGATCAGGCCCTGGATTTTGTTGAATTGCAGTTCTGAAACAACCGGGCCGATATGACGGCCTTCTTCCGATGCTGGACCAACGGCAACGCCGGCGGCCACTTCGGCTGCCGTTTTGACAGCGTCATCGTAGATAGAACGCTCAACCAGCATCCGGGTCGGTGCGTTACAGGATTGACCGGAATTGTTCATGCACTGGATAACACCGCGTTTGACGGCTTTCTCATCTGCGTCGGCGAAGACAATGTTAGCACCTTTACCGCCAAGTTCCAGAGAAACACGCTTCACCGTATCGGCTGCGTTCTTGGAGATCGCAATACCTGCCCGGGTGGAGCCGGTGAAGGAAATCATATCCACATCCTGGTGACCGGAAAGCTGGGTACCAACCCCCATACCATCACCATTGACCAGGTTGAAGACACCCGCCGGGATGCCTGCTTCATCAACAAATTCTGCAAATAACAGAGAAGAAAGCGGAGCAATCTCAGATGGCTTCAGAACCACTGTACAGCCCACGGCCATCGCCGGAATAACTTTCAGAGTTACCTGGTTCATCGGCCAGTTCCACGGCGTAATCATACCACATACACCAACCGGCTCATACAGGATCCGGTCGCCTGGCGCATGAGAGCCGAGTTCGCGGTCAAATTCAAAGGATTTAAATGCCCGGATAAAGTTTTTGATATGGGCGTAGCCGGAGCCGGACTGGGCTGTTTGCGCCAATGACAGAGGCGCTCCCATTTCGGTTGAGATGGCTTCCCCCATTTCGGCACTGCGGGCTTTGTAAACGTCTGCCAGCTTTTCGATCAGGGCAATCCGCTCTTCGCGTGGTGTTTCGCTCCACGAAATGAAAGCGTCATTGGCAGCCTTGACGGCAGCATCCGTATCTTCCTGACTACCGAGAGAAATCACGGCACAGACTTCCTCGGTCGATGGATTGACCACGTCAAGATCATTGGTCTTTGCCGGAGAGACCCACTCTCCATTGATATAAAATTTGCGCTTGTCTAACACAATATCGCTCCCGTTTTTATTCATTCTTGCAGCACCAGCAACCGGGTGATGTTCCTTGCGCCCGGTCCGGAATTTGAATACTGCTGTTCACAGGTTCCAGCGCCTTGGTCCGGCATTGGATAACACTGCTCTAAAAGTGCCTCCAAATGACGCACTGCACAAGACAAATTTCAGTGTTTCCCGAGAATTCCGCCTGCCGGAAGGAGAAAACCGGGATTACCCCCTCTTCAGACATACCGAAGCCGTTTTGACGGATTGTAAACCGGATCATGATTAGAGACCATCAAACGAAGCTCGTCTTCACTTGTTTTGGCGTAAAAGTTGGATCCTGCCTGACGATATTCCGGATCACCGACGATTTTCTTATTATCCACCCGCCGGACAGAATGACAGGGTCGATTCCCAAGATATTGCATACGGCATTCCCGGTTGTTATTCCAGACGCCCTGGCGCCGGTAGTCCGGACGGACAGCTATCCAGCAGGATTCAATACTATGGGGATTATACATCTCAGGAACGCCGGCCTGCTGAAACAGATGCTTATGATAGGCGGCATTGGCATATCGAACAGCACCAACCCCGACGATAACCTTGTCTTCCGTCTGTGTAAAAAACAGCATCTCAGCCATCGGTACTCCGCGC
>DIYE01000371.1:1488-7719 GCA_002428885.1 Alphaproteobacteria bacterium UBA6062 | reverse complement strand
AGTATGGAGTTTTATGAAACGGAAGCGATCCGAGGCTTTAAACGGGGCTATTCCTACCAGTTTGTGAGAGGACTGGCACCGGCAAGAACCGCTGTCGACGGCATGACATCCGGGCAGATCCCCTGGGGGAAAGGACATCATGAGGCCTTCCGACGCTCCTTCGGTCACAATGCCGGCCTGGTTTCCATTTGCGAAGACCTGCCCGATCCCGCCAACACGGTTGGGCTGGATCCGGCTTTGACGGACAGCAATGGCATACCGGCTCCTAAAATCACCTACCGGATTGGCGAGAACACCCAACGAATGCTGGATCACTCCATCGCCCGGGGTACTGAAATACTGCAGGCGGCAGGGGCAAAGAACATCACCTCTCAGAATCCGCTCCCTTACGCGGGCTGGCATCTTCTGGGAACCGCCCGGATGGGCACCGATCCCAAGAAATCTGTTGTCAATGAATGGGGACGCTCTCATGACATCCGGAACCTGTTTATTGCGGATGGCAGCGTTTTCGTAACCTCCGGCGGCGTTAATCCGACATCCTCCATTCAAGCGATTTCACTTTACGTGGCGGATCAGATCAAATCCCGCATTTACGAGCTTTTTGATTAGGAGGGCAGAGCATGACAATACATCCTGAAAAACCCGCCTCCTCCATGAGCGACGACATGCTGGATATCCTGAAACTGGTGGTCGGATACATTATTCCGGCCGACCCGGAAAATGATCTGCCCGCCGCCAGTGATCCCGCCATTTTTTTGGACATCTTAGTTGTTGACAGACAACAAAAAAATAAACTGGAAGTCCTTGTTTCCAAACTGAGCGTTCACCTGTCTCAATCGGGACAAAATCTTACCGAAGAGATCCTTCAAGAAAAGCTGGTAACGTTTCGCGAGCAAAATCCGTTAGAGGCCCATTATCTGCAAACGATAACAGCCCTCGCCTATTACCGGGACATGCGGGTCCTGCAATCGATCGGTGTCGAACCGCGTCCTCCTTTCCCGGAAGGTTATGACGTTGAGCAGGGCGACTGGGACCTTCTGAAGCCGGTTCGGGCAAGAGGTCCCATTTATGTGCTGCCCGACCAAACCGCCCTCAAAAATTCCGAACAATAAGAAAAGAGGAGGTCATTATGCGGAAACCGGATCAACAACTCATTCCCAGGCTGGCAAAGCTTCTTGAAAAAGGTGCTGCCGTTATTCTGCTGATAATGATCCTGCACGTGGTTCTGGATGTTCTTTGTAAATTCCTGTTCAATTACCCACTACCCGGAACGCTGAACATTGTCGCCAATTACTATATGGTGGCCTGCGTTTTTCTGCCTATTGCCATGGTGGAACTGACTCGCGGCAATATTGCGGTTGATCTGTTTTACAAACGCTTTCCCCGAACGGCCCGTCTGTTCTTTCTGATATCCGGAACCTGTACCAGCCTCTTCTTTTTCGCTCTTCTCGGTTATCAATCTATTTTCGATGCATTCAAGTCCTACAAGAAGGGCGAGTTCATTGACGGTATCGTCATTGTCCATGTCTGGCCGAGCCGTTTCATCCTGCCTCTGGGTCTCGGCATTGTCTCTGTCGTTCTTGTCTACCGTCTGATCCACGAGTTTCGACAGGGAGAGCAAGAGTTGCTCTCCTCTCCCGAGAGTGACTTAAAGGGAGAGGCCTGATCCATGACAAATATTGAAATCGGCACCTTTGGCGTTGTCCTTACCCTTCTCCTGATCGCTGTCAGGATTCCCATCGGGGTTGTCCTTGGCGTTGTTGCCTTTGGCGGCATTGCCGCTATTACAAACTTGAAAGCCGCCCTGAGCATCACATCGGTTATTCCGTATAACTTCATTACGGATTGGAATCTGTCGGCAATCCCGACCTTCCTTGCCATGGGTTTCATCGCCTCTGAAGCCGGTCTGACCCGCGGCCTTTTTGCGGCTATCCGTATGTTTCTCTGGCGCATACCGGGAGGAATGGCATCGGCAACCGTTGTTGCCTCCGCCATGTTTGCCTCTGCCTCAGGTTCCAGTATCGCAACCTCGGCGGCCTTCTCCCGCATTGCTGTTCCGGAAATGCTGAAGGCCAACTATAATATGGGACTGGCTACCGGCAGTGTTGCCGCTGCAGGAACCCTCGGCTCTTTGATCCCACCCAGTATCCTGATGATCCTCTATGGGATCTTTACCAGCACATCCATTGCAGATCTCTTCCTCGCAGGTGTTCTTCCCGGTCTTCTTTCCGCAGCCATGTTCATTGCGATGATTACGGTTCGCTGTCTTCGCAATCCGGACCTGGCACCCGCGACGAAGGAGACATATAGCTGGGCTCAAAAGAAAGCCGCCCTGCAGGATATCTGGGCGTTACCGGTCCTTGTCAGTTTCGTGCTCGGCGGCATTTTTCTTGGCATTTTTTCTCCAACGGAAGCCGGTGCCATTGGCGCTTTTCTGGCTGGCCTGATCGGGGTATTGCGTCGCTCTCTCTCCCTGCAAGGATTGAAACAATCCATGATCCAGGCGGCTTATGGAACGAGCACCATCTTTATCATCGGCCTCGGCGCCGCTATCTATGTTCGTTTTCTGGGACTCAGCGGCCTTCCCGGTTATCTGGCGGATATACTTCTGCCGGTCACGACAAATCCCTACCTGCTGATCGGCATGATTTCGTTGCTGTTTATCCTGCTGGGCATGTTTGTAGACTCCCTGGCCATCCTGCTGCTCACACTACCCATTGTCATGCCTCTCGTTCACGCCCTCGGTATTGATCAGGTCTGGTTCGGCATCATTGTCATCAAGCTTCTGGAAATCGGCCTTATCACACCGCCGGTCGGTCTCAATGCCTTTGTCATAAAAAGCTCGCTGGGAGACATGGTCTCCCTTAACCAGATTTTCGCTGGCGTTTTCTGGTTCTTCCTCATGGAAGTCCTGACGCTTGGCGCCCTCATCTACTGGCCGCAGATCAGTCTTCTGCTGCCGTCCCTTTCCAACTAATGACCCGATAAGAAGGTCACTCTCATTCAACAAGGAGGATAACATGAAAAATCGTATATTCCTGTCAACCGCAGCAGCCATGAGCTTGCTGGCTTCAGTAGCTTTTGCTGACTCATATCAAGCCAGTACCTGGCTGCCACAAAGCGCCACAACTGTTAAAGTCACCTACAAAGACTTCGCTGACGCCGTCAAAAAAGGAACCGGCGGTGATGTCTCTTTCCAACTTCATGTCGGCGGCGCTCTCCTGCCTGCGGCTGAAACCCTGCAGGGGGTTAGTGACGGCGTCGCCGTGGTTGGTGACATCCTGTCGGCTTACACCCCCTCTGATCTTCCGCTGAACAATGTGGTTGGCGACCTTGGCTTCCTAACGGACAGTTCGCTCGTCGCTTCATTCGCAGCCGCAGAAGTCAAATTCACCAATCAGAAAGTGCGTGAAGAATGGCTGAAACATAACGTGGTCTTTGGCGGCAACTGGAGCACATCGGAATATCATTTCCGCTGCGGCATGGAAGTCCGGAGCCTCAAAGAGGTCGCCGGCAAGCGTGTCCGGGCCTCCGTCGGAGCCCAGATTGACTTCCTGAAATCCATCAAAGCCATCCCGGTCAGCGTTCCCGGTTCTGAAATCTATACTGCCCTTGAAAGGGGTTCTCTCGACTGCACGCTGGTTGCCGATGAAACCCTGCAGGCTCTTAAACTGGGAGAGGTCATCAAATACTCTACGGAAATGCCCATGGGTGTTTTTATTGACGGCGCGACCTGGGGTTTCAATCGTGATTTCTGGACCGACATCGGTCCCAAAAACCGCCGCGTGATCCTGGATGAGATGGCCAAGCATATTGTCCTGACCCAAATAGGCATGCTGGCGGATGACGAAACGGCGACCAGAGACACTCAGGCGCGCGGCGTTAAGTGGCTCAATCCTGAAGGAGATTTGCAGGCCGCTCTGAAAGATTTCCGATCCGGATATCTGAAAAACCTGGCCGCGGCCCAGGTCGAGAAACGGAAAATCGACGACCCGACAGATATTATCAATGATTACATCAAAGCCCGGGATAAATGGATTAAACTGCTGGCTAACGTTGATAAATCCGATAGTGCAGCGTTAATCAAGCTTGTGAAACAGGAAATTTATGACAAGGTCGACGAAAAGACTTATGGCGTGAAATAATCACAGGCGGAGTTATCTTATAAACGAGCAGCCAGTCCCTCCTGGGGGCTGGCTTTTATCTTTCTTTACTCTCTTTATGCCTGAATGTTGGGGCCAATCCGGACATTTTTTCGTAACTTAAGGTAATCGAGTTCTGCCGGATCGCCGATAACCGGCCCCGGAGAAAGAACCAGGATAATCTGCTCCGCCAGCGGCTCAAACGCCGCTCTGAAATGAACGGAACTCTTTATGGCAACAATGGAATATTGCTCAGGCTCAACACCCAAATGACGGAACAGAGCCGTATCGCCGGTTTGCACGATCTTTGTTGAGATTGCTATTCTGACCTTTTGATATTCCAGCAACGCGCATGGCCCCAGCTGCATTCTGGCCCCCTTCCACATGGGCCCCGTGCCGACCACATTTCCTGACCCCAACGCAATAACCTTAAACTCTCCACATAAGGGGCTGTCGCCTTCGAAGCCTCTACCGCCAAGATCTATGGCAATCACATTTCCGACGCCGGCACGCCATGCTTCATCTGCCGCGAGAGGGTCCGCGATGACCCCACATACGGCGCCCGGCGCCTGCATGCTAATCAGTGTTTTCAGCAATCCCATTGTATCTGCCGTACCGCCTGCACCGGGATTGTCCTGCGCGTCCGCCAGGATGACGGGCTTTGATGCTGCACCGCTAATGCGTACCGCTGTCTCAACGGCCTCATGAGCCGCGATCCCCGGCTGCTCGAACAATTCTTCCTTGAGATCCAGTTTATGTTTAAATTCTTCAACAGCCTGCCGGATTTCATCCGCATCTGATCCATAAGCGACAATGGCAGGGCCCGCTTCTTCAATATCCGCAAGAGCAAATCCAGCGGCGAAAGAGATATAATGGCAGTCAGGCAGCCTTTTCCGGATATCCTGCAAATCACCTTGTATAAGCCCCTTACAGGGCTCTTCAGTGGTGCATCCCTGAAAAAGAGGGATCAGATACTCCGATTTGCAAAATTGTTTGAGAAAGCGACACTCTTCCTGAACCATCTTTCCAAGAATCTGGGCGGTGCGGCTTCCGGTTTCTGCCATATCCGTATGAGGGTAATGGCGGAAAACATCCAGATAGTCGGAGAATTCCACCATTTGCTCAGTAATATTGGCATGATAATCCAAGCTGGCGGCAACGGGAATATCGGTGCCAATTTGCATTTTAACCCGCCGCAGCAGCTCTCCTTCCGCATCTTCGAAATGCTCCGTCACCATGGCTCCGTGAAGATCCAGATATAAACCGTCGACTGCTCCGCAAGTTGCCAGGGCGTCAAGGATCATAGCGGCCAATGTCTCATAAGCATCCCGGGTAACCAGTCCGCTTGGAACGGCAAATGCCCAGCAAAGAGGAACAATTTCCATTCCCTGCCGCGCGAGACTCTCTACCGCGCCTGTTATCGGCAGGTTAAAGCCGCTTGTTTTCTGGATGACTTCGTCACCTCGGCAAAGTCCTGGCCAGTCCTTTGCCATTTCGAAAGCCTTAAAATCGGCTTTTCTAACCGCAAACGTATTTGTTTCATGCTGAAAACCGGCGACAGCAATTCTTTTCATAAACGCGCCTCTTCCACAGCATGGCAGGCAACCTGGCTTGGTTCATAAGCTGCCAGGACCGGTTGTTCCTGCCGGCATCGCGCACTTGCATAAGGACATCTTGGATGAAAACTACATCCACTGGGCGGGGAAATCGGATTGGGCACCTCTCCCTCCATCGGTTTTCTTGTCGTCCGCCCCTTCAGGTCCGGAATGGTTTCAAGAAGCATCCGGGTATAAGGGTGCCGGGGCTTTCTGAATAATTCGGATTTGGGTGTAATTTCACAAATTCGACCAAGATACATGACGGCAATCCAGTCGGAAACATGATCAATGACAGCCAGATCATGACTGATAAACAGATATGTCAACCCCAGATCCTTTTGCAGCTTTTTCATTAGATTGAGGATTTGCGCCTGAACGGACACATCCAGAGCCGATGTCGGTTCATCACAGATCAGAAACTCCGGTCGACTGGACAGTGCCCGGGCAATGGAAATTCTTTGTCGCTGTCCCCCTGAAAATTCGTGCGGATA
>DIYE01000371.1:0-1435 GCA_002428885.1 Alphaproteobacteria bacterium UBA6062 | reverse complement strand
CCCCCTGAAAATTCGTGCGGATATTTCTCGCCATCCTTCGGCGATAATCCGACCTGCTGCAACAGTTTTCCAACCTGCTCACGCTCATCGTCCTTATTCTCCGCCAGGCTATAAGCGCGGATCGGTTCTGCAATTATGTCTCGCACCCGCCATCTGGGATCAAGACTGGCATAAGGAGACTGGAAGACCATTTGCATCCGCCGGGCGATATCTGAAAGCCCCGCCTTCTTCTTAAGTCCTGCGAGATTTTTACCTTCAATCAGGATTTCACCGGCCGTCGCTTCATTTAGCCCCGCAACCGTCCGCGCAACCGTGGATTTACCGCAACCGGATTCTCCAACAAACGAAAAGGTTTCTCCCTTTTTTATGGAAAAGGTGAGTCCGTCGACAGCCTTTAGGGTCCTTTTGGGAAGTCGGTTAACGAGGCGGGTAATCAAGGGTTGGGAAACATCAAAATACATCTTGAGATCCCGCACATCGAGAAGTGCCTGTTCAGACATAGGCCTGCCCTCCTTCAAAAATCCAGCAGGCCGCTTTTTGGTCTGCTCCTCCGACATCCATCAGGGGCGCTTTTTCCTCCCGGCAAACGGATTTTGCTTTTTGACAGCGAGGATTAAAAGCACATCCCCCCGGCCGGCCATCCAATCTTGGCATAGCACCGTCGATATTCGGCAGATATTCCAGGTTCTGATTAATCTGCGGGATGGAATCCATCAATCCGCGCGTATAGGGATGTTTGGGGGCATCAATGACGCTGCGAACGTCGCCGATCTCAACCAGCCTGCCAGAATAGATAACCGCGACCCTGTCCGCTGCCTCCGCAATCACCCCCATGTCATGAGTTACCAGCATGGTGGCAACGCCTTTCTCTCTAGACAACTTCTTCAGCAACGCAATAATCTGCGCCTGTACGGACACATCAAGGGCGGTTGTCGGCTCATCCGCAATAATCAGGCAGGGGTCACAACATAGAGCCAGGGCAATAACCACTCGCTGCCTCATGCCGCCTGAAAACTCATGGGGATAAGCGTCAAACCGCAACTCCGGCGCCGGAATACCAACTTCCGCCAGCAGCTCGATTGCCCGCTCCTTAGCCTGACGATAAGATAGATCCTTATGGGTGAGGATCGTTTGGGTCAGTTGTTTTCCGACTGTGTAAAGAGGATTAAGACTGGTCAGCGGATCCTGGAAAATAACACCGATTTCAGATCCTCTGATTTTTCGCATGTCCCCTTCCGGAAGATGGGTTATATCCTGATCGTTAAGAGTAATACGCCCCCCGCATACCCGCCCTGGTGGCTCCAACAGACCAACAATTGCATTGCCTGTCAGAGACTTTCCGGCACCGGACTCACCGACGACCCCGAGGATTTCACCGGCCTCTATGGAAAAGGAAAGCTCTTCAATGGCACTCAGCACCCCGCGGCGGGTCGGG
>DIYE01000269.1 GCA_002428885.1 Alphaproteobacteria bacterium UBA6062 | reverse complement strand
CGCCAACCGTTACGGCTCGGCCGGTTATTATGGTGGACTGGTCCGGGCGATGGCGATGTTGAGCAGAACCTGACGTTTCTCCTGCAAAGCGACTTTTATCGCCCGATCCAGCGCCGCCGGGAGGTCGGCACCGTCGGTAACGGTTTCCGTATAGGCGCGGCTGGCCTCGGCCGTTTTAGTGAAGTCGGGACTGGGGCGAAGGGAGGTGAGCGGCACCTCGTTGGATTTTGATGCACCGCCCCCTTTATAGAGGCCTTCAACCGAGTGGCGGACGGCTCCCCATTCTTCGTTATTCAGAACAAGCGTGATAACCGGTAATTCCAGTGCCTCTGCCACCTGGTGACAGGCGGTCGGATTGGCAAACATATAAGAGCCGTCCCCCATAGTTGCGAAGACAAGCCGTTCCCTATCGGCAAGCTGCGCGCCAAGGGCTGCCGGAAGTCCCCAGCCGAGACCGCCGGAATGAGGTTCCTGGAAATAGCTCAGGTGATCATCCAAAAAGAGGGGCGGCAAAGGACATCCTAACTCATGAAAGACGCTGGCCTTGAGAGGTTGTGTTTTGATGGCCCGACCCAGGCACAAGCTGACCCAATCCTTGCTCATGGGGGCTTTGTTTCCTGCCTCGGCCTGAACTGTTACCGTTTTTTTATTGGTCTCGGCGAGTTTTGCGATGTGTGTGCGGCGTTTACTCAGAAGCTTTTCATCGCGGGGCAGATCTTTCATGGCATCGATCAGGGCCAGGATGGCAGGGCCTGTTTCGCCTGCCAGGTTGACATCTGCCCGGAAATTTCGGACCGGCGTTGAACGGGCGAAGAGCGGGTCCGGTCCGAGATGAATGACTTTTGCCGCTGGTCCCGGTGCGGCTTTGTCCGGCCACCAGGGGGCCAGCGCATTGAGAACCAGAATAACATCCGCTTTGGCCAGCAGTTCATCCGGGTTCCACGAGACATGCATGGGGGAGGACATGGGGATGGCAATCTGGTTGGCCCAGTAATGGGAGAGCGGTAGGGCCCATTCTTCGGTAAAATCCGCTAACGCTTCGAAAGCCTGCTGCGATCCGGCACCCCTCTGTGCGATGATCAACGGGTTTTTGGCCGTAGCAAGAAGTTTTGCGGCTTCCTGGAGAGCGGCAGGATCAGGAGCAGAAGTCACAGGGACTATCCTTGAAGCCTGGTCCAGGCCATCAGCGGGACATGGTTCGCAGAGAACCTCCCGCGGCAGGCTCATATAGACCGGGCCGGTTGGTGTGGAATTGGCGATGGACCATCCGCGGTCAAACAGATCGGATAATTGCTCAGGAAACCGTAATTCGTAATCCCATTTGCAGGCTTCCCGTACCAGGGCTGTCTGGTCAAACATCTCCTGACCCCAGCCGATCGGGACGGTTCGGGCGCCGAATCTGTCTTTCTCCATCACTGGTGTTCGTCCTGACATCAGCAGAATGGGGATCTGGTCGCAGGCCGCGTTGATGGCACCGGTTGCGCCGTTCGACAGACCTACATTGGTATGCAGCATCACCGACTGGATCCGTTTGCTAATCTGATAGTAACCATGAGCCATCCCCACGGCGACATGCTCATGGGGTACGGTAACGGGGGTCGGTAAATTCAGACCCTTGTCCCGTGCTTCAATCAATCCTTCGATAATCGGCGGAAAATCGGTGCCGGAGTTGGCAAAGACATAATCAATCCCGAGGGCTTTGAGTTTTCCAAAAAGCGCACCACCGGCGGTAACCGTTTGTTTGAAAATTTCCGTTGCCATGATTGATCTCTGAGTGATGATTTTCTTTATCTCAAAGTATTGGATATATGTTTGTCAAGAGAACCGTTCAGGTTCACCTTTAGGACTTTCCCCTCTCGCCAACCGTTATGACGGCGCGTATAACTGTCTACTATGAAGGATGAAAAGCCGGAAAAGCTGCGCTATGGATGGACGACGGGTGCCTGTGCGGCGGCGGCGGCAAAATCTGCTGTCTCCGCCCTGTTCGGGCGTGGTTTTATTGATCCGGTTACTATTACATTGCCGAAAGGACAGGAGCCGGCTTTTGCCCTGGCAACGGAGGAAATGTCGCAGGATCAGGCAACGGCCAGCATCATCAAAGATGCCGGTGATGATCCGGATGTCACTCATCAGGCTCGGATTATTGCAACGGTCAGGCGGGGAAAGTCCGGTTCGGGACTTGTGTTCAAGGCAGGTAACGGTGTTGGAACCGTCACTCGGGAGGGCCTGCCGCTCGCCGTTGGCGAACCGGCTATTAATCCGGTTCCCCGGGATATGATCAGATCAGAGCTCGAGAAGGTCTGCCGTTCTGCCAGGAAAGCCGTGGATCTTGAAGTGACCATTGGCGTCGAAAATGGAGAAGAGCTGGCTAAATATACCATGAACGGACGCCTTGGAATAAAAGGGGGATTGTCCATTCTCGGGACCACGGGAATTGTCGTTCCCTATTCCTGTGCCGCCTGGATCGCATCACTGCATCGGGGCATTGATGTAGCGATTGCCGCCGGTGAAACCCATGTGATTGCGTCAACGGGGTCCACGTCGGAAAAGGCAGCTAATGAGATCTATAACCGTCCTGATCACGCCTTGCTGGATATGGGGGATTTTGCCGGTGGTGTGCTCAAATACTTAAAGAAACACCCGGTCCCCAAACTGACTCTTGCCGGCGGTTTTGCTAAAATTACCAAACTGGCGCAGGGACATATGGATTTGCATTCGGGGCGTAGTGCCGTGGATTTCAAATGGCTTGCCGAAAGACTGAAGGATCTTGATGCCCCGGAACGTCTGCAGAAGGAATGCCTTTCCGCTAATACGGCCATGCAGGTTCTGACATTGTCGATGGAACATAACCTGCCGCTTGCTGACAAAGTTGCCGAAATCGCGCGGACAAAGGCCCTGGACATTTCTGGGGAGAAATCTCGGATTGAAGTGATGATTTTCAGCCGGTCCGGCGCGCTAGTGGGACGCAGTGATGACTGAGCGTGCCCGCAATATCCTTCTGATCGGTGGAACGCGAGAAGCGGTTCTGATCAATGAAAAACTAGCCTCCAGGTCTGATATGAAATTGGTGACCAGTCTGGCAGGGCGGACAAAATATCCGGATAACCTGTCTGGGGAGGTTCTGAAGAGCGGCTTTATCGCCCATGACGGAATGGCGGCCTTTATGAAAAAGCGGGCGATTGATCTGGTGATTGATGCATCTCATCCCTATGCCGTTCAGATCAGCCGTAAAGCGTCCGACATCTGTGATGAATTGGGCATTCGGTATCTCAGATATGAAAGACCGGCCTGGCAGGAAGAACCGGGAGACCGTTGGATCCGGGTTTCTTCTGTGGAAGAGGCGGTAAGAGAGGCGGCTTCCTTCAGCAGGTTGTTTTTATCGATCGGGAGGCAGGAAGTCTCAGCTTTTGAGAGCCTATCGCCAGACCTGGTATTGCTGCGCAGTGTGGAACCGGTTTCTTTCACACTGCCAAATGGTGAGGTTCGCCATATCCTTGAAAAAGGTCCGTTTGATCTGGAGAATGAAATTCGTCTCCTAAAGGAGCATAATATTCAGGCGCTGGTTTCCAAAAACAGTGGCGGCAAGGCGGTTTATCCCAAGATCGAAGCTGCAAGATCCCTGGGGCTTCCCGTTATCCTGCTTGATCGTCCCGCCTCCCCTGAAGGGGAGGCCGTCACATCCCTTGAAGCGCTAGATAGCCTACTCGGTGCTTAAGCTTTCTTTTTCGGGCGTAGCACATGCACATGGTCGGCATGATAAAGCGCACTGTCCCTGTAGTCACGGGCTTCCAGAACCCGGCCGACAATGATCAGGGCCGTCCTTGTAATTTTCTCTGCCCGGACCTTTTCCTGAATATCGGCAAGGGTCCCGCGGATGATTTTCTCATCCGGCCAGCTTGCCCGAAAGACAACAGCAACCGGGCAATCTTCTCCATAATGGGGGATAAGGTCGGTTGATACTTTTCGTAAGTTCCGGACAGACAAATGAATGGCGAGGGTCGCGCCAGACTTGCCCAATGTATCCAGATCTTCCTGATTGGGCATGGCTGTCGCCTGCATGGCCGTGCGGGTCAGAATAATCGTCTGGCTGACATCCGGCAGGGTCAGTTCTGTTTTTAAAGCAGCAGCCGTCGCCGCAAAGGCCGGAACGCCGGGTGTGATAGTATAATCGATCTCCAGTTCATCAAGGCGTCGCATCTGCTCGCCGATGGCCCCGTACAGAGACGGGTCACCGGAATGAACGCGGGCAACGTCCTGGCCGTTCTCGTGGGCTGTTATCATTTCAGCCATGATTTCATCCAGATGCAACGGTGCCGTATCCACGATATAGGCGTCATTTGGGGCATGGCTGAGAATTTCCTCAGGGACCAGGGAACCCGCATAGAGGCAGACGGGGCAGGCCGCAATCAGATCTCGCCCCCTGATGGTGATAAGATCAGCCGCGCCCGGACCGGCGCCGATAAAATGAACGGTCATTGTTCCGCTTCCTTTTTGGTTACAGCCATTTTTCCCGCGTAGCCTCGGGGTGTATAAGCCCAGTGTTTCTGCCCCGAATTGCTGACAGTCATCCGGCTTTCGCTGGAGCCGACCATCACAAGGGTCAGCATGTCGATTTTTTCCGGGTCAAGATCTTTGAGAGAGACGATGCGCACCGTTTCATCCTCCCGGCCCAGATTGCGGGCAATCACAACCGGTGTTGTTTCGGGACGATTTTGAAGCAGGATGTCGCGAGCGGTTTTAAGCTGTGTTCTGCGTTTGCGGGATACGGGATTATAGAAAGCTATGACGAAATCACCGGCGGCGGCGGCTTTGATCCGTTTTTCAATGGTCTCCCACGGTGTGAGCAAATCCGAAAGCGAGATGGTACAAAAATCATGGCCGAGCGGGGCACCCGCCCGCGCAGCCGCAGCCTGCAGGGCGGAAATGCCCGGTGTCACCTGAATATCGATCCGGTCCCAGTCCTGGCGCTTCTCCACTTCAATCAGCTCGAAGACCAGTGTCGCCATCGCGTAGATGCCGATATCACCGGAT
>DIYE01000377.1 GCA_002428885.1 Alphaproteobacteria bacterium UBA6062 | reverse complement strand
TGAAATGGATATCCTCCATCGTACCGCCCCAAAGCCATGCGTCATCCAGTAGGTTCGGAAAGCCCGCCGCGCCCTGCGCGCCCGAGCCGTGACACTGTGCACACCAGGTGCGGAACACAGCGCTGCCTGCGTTGACGGCATATTGCTGCAACTCAGGGTCAGCCGAAATCTCCTCAAGCGGGGTGTCCACCAGCTTGGCATTCCACGGAGCGTTGGCCTCTTCGAACGAGACCAGCTCTTGCTGGACTTCGGCCCGAGATGACCAACCCATGACGCCTGCCGTTGCCGACTGAACCAGTGGCCATGCGGGATACATGATCGTGTAGATCACACCCCAAAAGATCGTGGCGTAGAAGGTCCACAGCCACCAGCGCGGCATCGGTGTATCAAGCTCGCGAATTCCGTCCCACTCATGGCCGGTTGTATCCGTGCCCGATACTTCATCTCTTTCAATTTTGGACATCGTCACCCTCCTTAAGCGGGATGTTTGCTGCATGATCGAACTTGTCTTTGTTCCTGGGCCACAGGGCGTATGCCACCACGATCAGGAACAGGACAAACAGATAGACCAGGCCATAGGTCTGCGCGAAAACGGAAGCGTCGTGAAAACTCATATCAGCCTCCTATCGTTTTCCGGCTTCCGCATCGTAGGATGCGAAATCGACCAGGGTGCCCAGCATCTGAAGGTATGCAATCATTGCGTCCAGTTCAGAGACTTTTGAAGGATCGCCATCGAAGTCACGAACCTGTGCCTTCGGATAACGGGCGAGGAAGTCATCAACTTCATCCGCATCCGGATTGACCTGGGTGCGCAGATCCTGCTCGGCGGCAGCGATCATTTCGTCCGTATAGGGAACACCCACGCGGCGATTGGCAATCAGGTCTCCTGCGATGTCCGGCACATTCAGCTCTGTTTCAGCGAGGAATGAATAGCCCGGCATAATGGATTCAGGAACCACATCACGCGGATTTTTCATGTGGGTAACGTGCCATTCGTCAGAATAGCGACCGCCAACCCGGGCAAGGTCAGGCCCTGTCCGTTTTGATCCCCACTGGAAAGGATGGTCATACATGCTTTCCGCAGCCAGGCTGTAATGACCATAGCGTTCGGCTTCATCCCTCAGAGGGCGAACCATCTGGCTATGGCAGTTGTAGCAGCCTTCCCGGATATAGATGTTCCGGCCAGCCAGCTCCAGCGGACTGTAGGGACGCATCCCCTTCACTTTCTCGATTGTGCTTTCCAGATAGAAAAGCGGAGCAATCTCGATCAGGCCTCCGATGGAAACGACAACCAGGGTCAGAACCAGCATGAGGATGGAGTTTTTCTCGATGGTTTTATGACTGATCATCTCACTTAACTCCCAACTGCATATTCAGCGTTGACGACAAGATTGTTCGTCTCTGACTGGCGAACGTCACCCCGGGCTGTTTTCCAGAGGTTGTAGGCCATGATCAGAGAGCCAACCAGGAACAGAACGCCACCCAAAGCCCGGATCACGTAGAACGGATACATGGCTTCAACACTTTCACTGAAAGAATATTCCAGGAAGCCGAAAGCGTCATAGGCGCGCCACATCAGGCCCTGCAGGATACCGGAGACCCACATCGCCGTGATGTAGAGCAGGATACCAATGGTAGAGACCCAGAAATGCAGGTTGACCAACTTGTCGGAATACAGGGATTTTCTGTTCCACAGAACCGGAACCAGGAAGTACAGAGCACCGAAGCTGACATAAGCAACCCAGCCAAGGGCACCGGAATGCACGTGACCGATTGTCCAGTCTGTATAGTGACTGAGAGCGTTCACAGCCTTGATGGACATCAGCGGTCCTTCAAAAGTGCTCATGCCATAGAAAGCCACGGAGGTTACCAGGAAGCGGACAACCGGGTCGGTTCTCAGCTTGTCCCAGGCCCCGGACAGTGTCATCAGGCCGTTGATCATGCCACCCCAGGACGGCATCCAGAGCATGATGGAGAAGGTCATTCCCAGTGTCTGCGACCAGTCCGGCAGAGCCGTATAGTGCAGATGGTGCGGGCCTGCCCAGATATACAGGAAGATCAGGGCCCAGAAGTGAATGATGGACAGCCGGTAGGAATAAACCGGGCGGTTCACCCGCTTCGGAATGAAGTAATACATAATCCCGAGGAAGCCCGCTGTCAGGAAGAAGCCCACAGCGTTATGGCCATACCACCACTGGGTCAAAGCATCCTGTACCCCGGCGAACAGGGAGTAACTCTTGGCACCGGTCAGGCTGACAGGCATGGAGAGATTATTAACGATATGCAGCATGGCAACCGTCACGATAAACGCCAGGTAGAACCAGTTGGCGACATAGATATGCTTTTCCTGACGCTTCCAGAGTGTGGCCAGGAAAACCAACAGATAGACAACCCAAACGGCCGTCAGCCATAAATCCACATACCATTCCGGCTCAGCATATTCCTTGGACTGGGTAATACCGAGAACATAACCGGTCGCGGCCAGAACGATGAATAACTGATACCCCCAGAACACAAACCACGGCGAAATATCACCAGCGAGGCGGGCGCGACAAGTCCGTTGAACCACATGGAATGAGGTAGCCAGCAGGATGTTACCGCCAAAGGCGAAAATCACTGCGGATGTATGCAGCGGCCGCAGACGGCCAAAGCTTGTCCATTGTAAGTCAAGGTTCAAAACCGGGAATGCCAGCTGGAAGGCGATCACAACCCCGACCAGAAAACCGACAATCCCCCAGAAGGTGGAGGCAATAACGCCAGCTTTCACAATGTCGGTATTGTAATTAACACCTCCGGTTTCAGTGATAACGCTCTTCGCGGCACCGTAGTGCCTTGAAATCAGCGCATATGCTGCGAGAACTGCCGCAGCGGCGAATATCATGCCATGGATCATCATCCCTTGATCCTGTGCTTTGGCAGAAAGCAACAGGCCAAGGATCGCCCCGATGATCGATAAGGCTAGCCATAACAGGTTCATACCAGTCATCCGTTTTTTTCGTTTAATGCTAGATCGAGGATTTGCAATTGCTCAGACTTACGCCCGGATAACGACGCTCTTCCCCACCTTTTTACTATTCCCAAATAACCGCGGGCACATTGACTTCAGTCAAATCAGTGTCCCGAACTTTTCTGACCGCGGTTATTTGTTAATATTAAATTAACCTTAACAACAATAAGTCAAACTTATTACGAAAGCCCTAAACCTAAACCGCTCGAGAGTGCTTGCCGGGGCCTTTCCCGAAATAAGTATCGAACACGGCACAAATCGTCCGAACGAGAAAGCGTCCTTCCTCGCTGACAATCAGACGGCTGCCGTCACGGGTCAGCAGACCGTCTTCTTCATAAGGCGCAAGCCTTGAAATTTCCGGTGCCAGCAAATCCGCAGGCTGCTCATATCTTTGAAGGATTTCGGCCAGATCGACTGTCAGATCACACATAAGCCGTTCGATGATCTCCCGGCGCATTTTGTCTTCCGTGCTGACCATGACGCCCTTATGAACGGCAAAACCGTTATTCATAACCAGACGCTGATAATCCCGAAGCGCTGGCGTATTCTGCACATATCCACCCGGCAGCTTTCCAATGGAAGAGGCACCGATGCCTATCAGGGTATCTGTCGCATCCGTCGTATAGCCCTGGAAATTCCGCTGCAGCTTACCCTCTTTCAGGGCAATGCTCATGTCATCATCAGGCCTCGCGAAATGATCCAGTCCGATCTGCTGATAACCAAGCTTATCCAGCATTCGGGATGCTGCTTTGGCCTGGCTGATCCGCTCTTCCGTCCCTGGCAGATCCTCATCCCGGATCAGCCGCATATGCTTCTTCATCCAGGGAACATGAGCATATCCAAACAAGGCAATGCGATCAGGTTGCAAGGCATGGGAGAGATCGACCGTATGCTCAACATCACGGGTCGTCTGAAGCGGCAGACCATACATCAGATCGAAATTAAGCCGCTCAATACCGTTGCTGCGCAGGGTTTCAACCGCCTGACGGGTCAAATCATAGGATTGAACGCGGTTAATCGCCCGCTGCACATCCGGATTGAAATCCTGAACCCCCAGGCTGGCACGGTTGATGCCACCGTCGACCAGCGCCTGTACCGTTTCCGGATCCAGTGTTCTGGGATCTATTTCGATAGCCCTTTCCGCCTGATCCGTATAGTCGAAATGCCGGTCAATCAGACCCATAATGCCGGTAAAATCCGCCGGTGCCAAAATACTGGGTGTTCCGCCGCCCCAATGAACGTGCGACACCTTGAAACGTGCAGGCAGTGCTTTGACCAACGTCCTGATCTCCGCTTTCAGCGCCTCTGCATATTCAGCGATAGGTTTGTCCTGATGAGAAATCTTGGTATTGCAACCGCAGTACCAGCACATCTTCCGGCAGAACGGCACATGCAGATACAGAGAAACAGGCCGAGCCGGGTCCAGTGCCTGTAACCAGCCCGCATACATATCCATATCCGAAAGGAGGGAAAAATGCGGTGCAGTCGGGTAACTGGTATAACGAGGAACCGGAGCGTCATATTTGAGGGCAAGATTAGTATACATAGGGATCTCCTGTCTCAGGCGTCACCATCGGCGAGAAGCTGCAACTCATAAAGATCCTGAATATCTACAATTTGAGAGGTTTTAAGCTCAATCACACCGCGTTTCCTGAGTTTGGTGATCGTCCGACTGACCGTTTCGATTGTCAGGCCCAGAAAATCCGCAATATCAGTGCGGCTCATGGGCAGCTTAATTTCCACACTATTGCAGTCTTCCGGTTTACCTTCGATCTGGAACTTCCGATAAGCCCGTTCGCAAAAGAAATTGGCGATTTTCTCAACCGGTGTTTTCCGACCAAGCAGCAGCATGTGATTCTGAAGATTGATAACCTCGGTGCGCATCATCTCCATCAGGCGGGTCTGCACCTCATTTATTTCCTCAAGGGACGCATTGAGATTGGCAACAGAGAACTGACAGACCGTCACTTCATCGATGGCCTCGGCATCCGCCGTATAATGTTTATCCGTACTCAATCCGAGGAAGTCGCCGGCAGATTTGAAGCCGGTAATCTGCCTGCGGCCGTCATCCAACATCCGGGAGAGGCGAACCTCGCCGGAAACAACCGTGTAGAAGTAGTTGGCATCATCATACTCGCCGAACAGCATTTGGCCGGGTTGAAAAGTCTTGTGCTGACTCTTCTGGCCAAACTCAATCAGCTTTTCTCCGCTCAGACCGGAACAAAGCGCGAGATCATGGGCACCACAGACGGAACAATAGTCCTTTTTCGGCTGATTTCCCCGACCCGGCAGAAAACTGTATGTTGCACATCCGTTTGCTGCTTTGGCTTGGTCAATAACATTATCCGGATTCATGATGTCCATCCTCTTTTCGCTTATCTCCACGAGCCAATCTTCCGCCTGTCCTATGACAGTCTCAATGCGGTGGGATGTCGCAGGGGGTGCGCACCCTGCAGGGTGCCCTGGATAGGTTATGGATGAGTTGGATGAAACCCGCTATTTTCTGGGATTCTTGGGTTTTTTTAGGATAATAAAAGATCGGCAGCGACATATTGACACAGCCGATCCAATTTGCTTTGAACGACCCAAAGGCCGGGCGTTTTTTCGGTAATTTCTGACGTTTTAGACAGGAATCATATGGGTTATAGAGCCAGAAGGTCCGTTGCTTGTCCCAGGGGCACGGGGGCTGGTGAGAGAAGGCAGTTTCCGGCCTCGACCTCAAAGTTACTATCCTCGACTTTCAACGGATCACCGGGCTTCAGCTTATTGTCAACGATCATCCGGGACATCAGCAGACGACGGGCATCTCCGCCCTGCTTTCCTAGCCTTGTCCCCTCAGTCGCCATCAGGGTTGCCGTGGTCGCATGATAGAGGGCATTGGATGCCTGACGGGCCAGGGTTTCATTGCCTGTTTTAGCAACCTCTTCCGAGAAATCACGGGCCCTGTCAATCAATCCGGCCAGTTCGCCGGCATACTGGCCCGGCAGTCCATCCGCCCCGTCGATCCGCTCTTTCAGATCTTCCGCCAGCGGGATATGCGCTTCGGATCGGGCGATAGCCCGGCCGGTAATATCCAGCGCATTGATATTGGACGTTCCTTCCCATAACAGGCCTGTATAGGCATCCCGGACAAGCTTTGGATTGACCCAGTCTTCGATAAAACCGTTACCGCCGCGCACTTCCAACGCCCCGCCTGCAACGGTAATATTATCGCGGCAGGCCCTGAATTTAAATAAAGGTGTCAGAATACGGTTCAGCTTTTCGGCAACCTTGTCGCTCTGCTCCGTCAGATGAAGTTGGGTCGCCACATGCATCATCATAGAGAGCGCTTGCTCCGTCGGCAGCATGATTTTCAGAAGCTGGCGGCGCATCAGTGGCTTGTGAATAATCGTTTCGCCAA
>DIYE01000133.1 GCA_002428885.1 Alphaproteobacteria bacterium UBA6062 | reverse complement strand
ACTGCTGGAATGTGACGGGCAGTGGTGCGAGGTTGAGATCGCCGGTAACAGGGGCTGGCTCAAGGCCAGCCACTTTTACGGTGTCTATGAGAAGGAAAAAATCCGCTAAGGAAAGAGCTTCTAGAGATCAAGAGCGAGAGCCGCCCGGCTGGCTTCACCCAGGCGCGCCATATGGCCATAGTGATCATGTTCGATACCGAGAACGACCTCAGTTCCTTCATTGGCAAGAGCCGTCTTCTGGCTGTCACTGAGCGGGAAATGCAGGAAATGGATGGCAGAGGTCTTACCGTCTTCTGTGGTCCGCTCCACGTCCTGTTCCGGCACGGCTTTTGATTTTTCTCCGCCTACGGAGAGATAGATCATATCTTCGACATAGCCGAGCTGGCGCAAGGTGAAATCGCGGCGGACAGGATCGTCTATTTCGATCATGAAGGTCGCCACCAGCTCACTGCCGTTCGGGATGAGCGGATTGTACGCCGCCAGTTCATCGGTAATCTGTTCTTCACCGCCCCGTTCGATATACAGCATTTCGTGGATCTGCGCCCACATGGTGTCGTAATTTTCAAAATAGAAGGTGGCAAAAGGGCCGATGGGGATACGGCGATCCTTCTTAATGGCAATCAGCTTCTGTTTATTCTCTTTGCGGATTTTTTCATAATCCGCGATATCGAGAATGTCAGCGCGGGTGATTTCACGTTTTGCAGTCATGATGTTTCCGTCAGTCCATAGGCCTTGGCAATGAGTTCAATGGGATGTCCGGCCTGCTTTTCTTTTACGGCTTCCGGATCCTGTTTTTCTATACCCTGCAGGAGATGATCGGCCGCCAGCGGACATTCTGAAGCAATAAAGGGAGCGCCGGATTGCAGGGCGTTCTTGGCAGCCGTTTTACCGACTTTCAGGGCTGTCTCGTAATTCCCTTTCATCATCCCCCAGGAGCCGCCGTGACCTGAACAGCGTTCCACGATGGCGACCCGGGTTTTGGGGATCAGGCGCAGCATTTCAGCGCCTTTGGCTCCCATATTCTGGGCTCGGGCATGACAGGCGAGATGCATGGAAACGGGCCCTTCCAGCGGCTCCATACCGTCTGTCAGGCCTTCGCGCTTGGCGATATCCACGACATATTCGGAAACGTCAAAGGTGGCTTCCGCCAGCTTTTTCAAGTCAGTATTATCCGGATCAATCAGCGGCCATTCGAATTTCAGCATCAGGGCGCAAGAAGAAACAAGGGCAATGACATCATAGCCTTTATCAATCCAGCCACAGAGGTCTGCTGCGACGGTCCGGGCATTCTCGGCGACGGCCGGTATATCTCCCTGCTCCAGCAGGGGCATGCCGCAGCAGCCCGGATAAACGACTTCGGTTTCCACGCCGTTGCGGGCAAGGACGGACCGGGTTGCTTCGCCGATCGACGGGCTGTTGTAATTGCCGTAGCAGGTTGCGTAAATAACCGCCTTGCGACCATAGGCCGGGGCTTCTGTATTGACGGTGAGTTCGTTGGCTTTGGCACGGTCTTCCAGGGTTTTGCCGGTATATTCCGGTAGTGCGGCATCCCGATGAATACCCAGGGTTTTCTCCATAATGCCCCGGGCCGTTGTATTGTCCCGTTTGCTGGCCCAGTTCGCAAGGCCTGCAACCGGTTTTGCGAGTTTGCCGTTCCGGTCTGTTTTAGACAATTGCCGGGCGATGAAGCCGTCCTTGCCTTTCTTTTTTTCGACGGCGCGATAGCGCAGCATCAGGTGCGGAAAGTCGAGATTGAACTCGTGGGGCGGCACATAGGGACATTTGGTCATATAGCACATGTCGCACAGGGTGCAGGCGTCAACCACCGGCTTGAAGTCTTCAGAGGCCACGGAATCCAGTTCCCCGGTTTCGGAATCATCAATCAGATCAAAGAGCTTTGGAAAGGAATCACACAGGTTGAAGCAACGGCGACAGCCGTGGCAGATATCGAAAATCCGCCGTA
The DNA here is from genome assembly GCA_002428885.1 of Alphaproteobacteria bacterium UBA6062. Lineage (GTDB taxonomy): Bacteria > Pseudomonadota > Alphaproteobacteria > Sneathiellales > Sneathiellaceae > Sneathiella. Next base: position 15,827 of record DIYE01000133.1, on the reverse strand, counting down.
ATTCGTCATCCAGCAGTTTTTCATCATAGAATTCCGGACTGTTCCAGTCGATGGGATGCCGGATCGGGGCGTCAAGACTGCCTTCGCGCATGATAACGTTCCACTTCTGTATCGGTAGAGAGGGCGGCAGAAAACCGCCGCCCGGTCACATCAGATCAGGATCTGATATCAGTCCATGTCGCTGAGCGCTTTCTGGAAGCGACCGGCATGGCTTTTTTCAGCCTTTGCCAGGGTTTCGAACCAGTCTGCGATTTCGTCATGTCCTTCGTCACGGGCCGTTTTGGCCATGCCCGGATACATGTCGGTATATTCGTGGGTTTCGCCTTCGATGGCGGCTTTCAGGTTGTTTTCGGTATTGCCGATCGGCAGGCCGGTTGCCGGGTCACCGACTTCTTCAAGATATTCCAGATGGCCGTGCGCATGACCGGTTTCGCCTTCAGCGGTAGAGCGGAAGACAGCAGCAACATCGTTGTAGCCTTCGATATCGGCTTTCTGCGCGAAATAGAGATAGCGGCGATTGGCCTGGGATTCACCTGCGAAGGCGTCTTTCAGATTTTGTTCTGTTTTACTTCCCTTGAGAGACATTGAGACCTCCTGAATAGGGTTTGGCGGGTTAACATTCTTCGTCATTAAAGAATGACCTAATTATAGGCACGCCTACACAGGTTGTCAATACTTTAGAATCTTTCTAAAGAGCTTAAAAGTCTATTTAAAACATGCAATTAAGAGTTATTATCAGGTGATATTCTGACGATCACATCAATGCTTGAAATTTCGGTTCCATCGGGCAATTCCGGAATGTTACTAACAGTGAGATCCCCTGAGTGGATATCCTCCAGGGTACCGTTTTGTTCATGGAAGAAATGGTGGTGAGGGTCAACGTTGGTGTCGAAATAGGACTTGCTCGAATCCACGACAACTTCGCGAAGCAGTCCCGCTGTCGTGAACTGGTGCAGATTGTTATAAATCGTCGCAAGGGAAATCCGGACACCGGCGTCCAGGGCTTCGCTATGGAGTTTTTCAGCAGTAATGTGGCGATTGCCGTCAGAAAAGAGCAGTTCCGCCAAAGCAATTCTCTGCTTGGTTGGCCGAAGATCGACAGCCCTGATCCGGTCTTCCAGATCTGCTTTTTTCATAGGTCTTTTATGTTCTAGAGGCGTCATGTTACTTGCGCTCACTTTACCGCATTAATAATACTCATCCTCTCAATATAGGTCATTTTCTGGAATAATTCAAATCAGCAAATAAGAATTGTTGAAAATGCCCGGAAATCTGCGGTTATCTCCCCGTCATAATTCGGTCGACGAGTTCTTTGACGGTTGGAATGAAGCCGTTTGAGTAGAATGGATCTGTTGCGAAGCGATACGCCCCGTGTCCAGCGAACATCAGGTTATTTTCCACATTTGAAGTGGAATGAATGACGTCCTGCAGGGTTTTCTGAATACAGAAGCTTCTTGGGTCCGCCTTACGGCCGTTATTGCCGGTTTCGTTGTCCGCCCAGTTGGAGAAACTGCATTGAGAGAGGCATCCCATGCAATCCACCTGATCTTTGCGGATTTCCTTCATCTTTTCAGGTGTCACAAAAATCATCGTGTCACTTGGCGTTTTAAGGGCGGATGTATAGCCTTGGGCCACCCATTTTTCCGCATTTTCCTTGTTTTCTGCCGTCAGGTAAATGTCCCGCTTCCTCGGACCCATGCTGAAGGCAGCCGTGTGATCATCAACGGGTTCATTGAAGAAGGTAACCTGACGCTCGGACCGGCCCTGGAGTTCCCGGATAAAATCATTACGAACGGCTGATGAATAGAAGCCGGTCGGGCTGAACTTGTTTAGAAAGACATCGCCTTTCTTAAGGGTGAGCAGTTTTTCCTTCCAGGCATCGGAAATCGGGCTCTCTCTGGTGAGCAGAGGGCGCGTTCCAAACTGGAAGCTGATCGGGCCGATTTCCGGGTTATCCAGCCAATGTTCCCAATCTTCAATATGCCAGACGCCACCGGCCATGATGATCGGAACGTTGTTCAGGCCCATTTTGTTCATCAGAGCTCGCAGGGAAGCAACGCGCGGATACGGGTCTTCCGGATTGTTAGGGCTTTCTGAATTACTCAGGCCGTTGTGACCGCCGGCCAGCCAGGGATCTTCATACACGACTCCGCCCAGCCAGTCGGCGAATTTATGGTAGGCCCGCCGCCACAGGGCATTAAAAGCCCGGGCAGAGGAAATGATCGGATAATAGTGCACTTTGTAATCGGCAGCGATCTGGGCGACCCGATACGGCATGCCGGCACCGCAGGTAATGCCATGGATGAGACCCCGTGCGCCTTCCAGAACACCATGCAGAATGCGTTCCGCACCGCCCATTTCCCAAAGGACATTCATATGGACACGGCCTTCACCACCGGCGATGTCATGGGCAATGCGTGCCTGGGCAATACCACCCTGGATCCCGTAGGTTACCAATTCTTCATGGCGGTCTTTGCGGGTACGCCCGTGATAGAGCTGCGGGATAATATTCCCGTTCTCATCATAGCTGTCGGCATTGACGCCTGAAAAGGTTGCCACACCCCCTGCGGCTGCCCAGGCGCCGGAGCATTCACCGGAGGAAACGGCGATCCCTTTGCCGCCTTCGACCAAGGGAAGAACTTCTTTCCCGGACATGACTATGGGGTTCAGTGACTTCACGAGACAATCCCTACTGCAGAGTTACTTTGTACATACCACTTAGAGCAAGATAAGTCTCGCATCAAGCAGCGAACAGTGCGCATGATGACGCGCTCAGACTGCGTCATCATGCCTCTCTATGCGGTCTACCGGCCTTATTCGGCCTCTTCCACTGCTTCTTCGGCTTTTCCTTCTTCAGCCTGAACGGCTTTGATGGACAACCGGACCTTGCCCTTATTGTCAATTTCCAGAACTTTGACGCGAACTTCGTCGCCTTCATTGACAATATCGGTCACCTTGGCAACCCGCTTCGGCGCCAGTTCTGAAATATGAACCAGGCCATCACGATTACCAAAGAAATTCACGAAGGCGCCGAAATCAACAACCTTCACGACCTTACCGGTGTAGATGACACCAACTTCCGGATCATCCACGATGGACTTGATCCAGTTGACCGCAGCGTCTGCGCTTTCGGTCGTTGTGGCGGCAACCTTGACGGTACCGTCATCTTCGATATCAATCTTGGCACCTGTTGTTTCGCAGATTTCGCGAATAACCTTGCCACCTGTACCGATGATGTCACGGATCTTGTCTTTTTTGACTTGCAGCTGCGTAATGCGCGGAGCACCATCCCGAACGCCTTCCCGGGCAGCATCGATGGCTTTTGCCATTTCGTCCAGGATATGCAGGCGTCCTTCCGTGGCCTGGGCCAGGGCAATGCGCATGATTTCCTCGGTAATACCGGCGATTTTAATATCCATCTGCAAAGATGTGATGCCCTGATCCGTACCGGCAACCTTGAAGTCCATATCACCCAGGTGATCTTCGTCACCCAGGATATCGGATAGAACGGCGAACTGACCGTCTTCTTCCAGGATCAAACCCATGGCGATGCCGGCAACCGGACGCTTGAGAGGGACACCGGCATCCATCAGGGCCAAAGATGTTCCGCAAACGGTTGCCATGGAGGAAGAACCGTTGGATTCGGTTACTTCAGAGACCACACGCAGGGTATAGGGGAACGCTTCCTTACCAGGCAGCAGAGGATGTACGGCTCGCCATGCCAGCTTACCATGACCCACTTCCCGGCGGCCTGTAAAGCCAACGCGACCGGCTTCACCGACGGAATAAGGCGGGAAGTTATAATGCAGCATGAAGTTTTCGCGATATTCACCTTCAAGGGCGTCAACGATCTGTTCGTCCTGTCCGGTGCCGAGGGTGGTTACGACCAGGGCCTGGGTTTCACCGCGGGTGAACAGGGCAGAGCCGTGACTGCGCGGCAGGGCACCAACTTCAGCAGAAATCCCGCGGACGGTTTTCGTATCACGACCGTCAATACGGGTTCCGCTTGAAATGATGTTTCCGCGAACGATGCTTTTCTCGATTTTCTTGAGAATACCGCCGGCGGCTTCTACTTCATCTTCTTCCAAAGTAGCCAGGGCCGCTTCTTTAGCAGCAGAAACTTTATCAGTTCGCGCCTGTTTAACCTGTTCTTTATAAGCTTCCGTCAAGGCAGCTTCCGCAGCGGCCTTAACTTTGGCTGTCAGGTCAGCATCGTCTTCCGGCGGCTGGAAGTCCCACGGCTCTTTAGCGCAGTCTTCGGCAAGATCGATGATTGCGTCGATAACAGCCTGTGTTTCCTTGTGGCCGAACATGACAGCACCGAGCATTTGCTCTTCCGTCAGTTCGCTGGCTTCAGATTCAATCATCAGAACCGCTTCGTCGGTTCCGGCGATGACCAGATCCAGATCTGTATCGGCCATCTGCTCAGCAGTCGGATTCAGAACATAGTCACCGTTAATAAAGCCGACCCGTGCAGCGCCAACCGGTCCCAGAAAGGGGATACCGGAAATGGTCAGGGCAGCAGAGGCGCCGACCAGAGCAACCACATCCGGATCATTTTCCAGATCATGGGCCAGAACTGTACAGATAACCTGTGTTTCATTTTTAAAGCCGCTTACGAAAGACGGCCGCAGCGGACGGTCGATCAGGCGGGAAACCAGTGTTTCCTTCTCTGTCGGGCGACCTTCACGCTTGAAAAAGCCGCCTGGGATTTTACCGGCAGCGTAGGCTTTTTCCTGATAGTTTACGGTCAGCGGGAAGAAATCGATTCCCGGCTTTGGTGCTTTTGCAGCAACGGCTGTACACAGGACCTGTGTGCCGCCATATGTGATCATTACCGCGCCGTCAGCCTGGCGGGCAACTTTCCCTGTTTCCATTACGAGCGGACGTCCGCCCCACATCACTTCCTTGCGATGTACTTCAAACATTTTATTTCCTTCCAATGCAGACATGGCCCTATGCCTGTCTGTCATAATCCGATGCCCTATGCATCAGTGTGTAACTTCATTTACCTTACAAATCCGGAGAGATCTCCAGAATCACCGAACGCCGGCACGCAAAGGGCGGATGCCCAAAGCGGAACCGGCGCCGGAATGTCAGACTTCAGCCTTTTCGCCAAGGCCAAAGCAATACGCATTACTTACGGATACCAAGACGCTTGATGACCGTCTGGTAGCGATCTTCACCGTTTTTCTTCAGATAGTCGAGCAAACGGCGACGCTTGCTGACCAGGCTGAGAAGACCACGACGTGAGTGAACGTCTTTTTTGTGGTCCTTGAAATGTTCTGTCAGGTTGACAATGCGCTCTGAAAGAATGGCGATCTGTACTTCCGGAGATCCTGTGTCTCCGTCTTTCGTCGCGAATTCCTTGATCAGTTCTGCTTTTCTTTCTGCAGTGATCGACATCAATATTACTCCATATCAAATATTAAATACCCGGACAGGAAACAGATTGCCGTCTTCAATACGACAGATAGCAACCGGTGTTTCTTCCGACATGGCGCAGACAATACCGTCTGCCTGATTTGGAACCGCCACGTCATTGCCGTGCCTCACGCGACTTGCCTGAGTTTCCGAAATGGCCACCGCCGGGATGTCGTCCAGCGCGGTCGTCAAGGGAAGCAGGTCCTCAAATTCCGCCGGACACTGCCATAGCTTCTCCAACTTATCCAGCGAAATCGCATTTATTTCCGAAAAAGGGCCGACTCTGGTGCGCCGAAGCTGCGTCAGATGGGCAACAGTGCCCATGGTGACGGCCATATCCCGCGCCAAAGCCCGGATATAGGTGCCTTTTCCGCAAGCTACCCGGTATCTGGCGTGGTCTGTGTCAAGAATCTCTTCAAGGCTGAGGGCGTGAATCAGCACTTCCCGTTCCGGTATTTCCACATCCTGACCATCTCGCGCCAGCTTGTAGGCTCTTTTGCCGTCGATTTTGATGGCAGAATAAACAGGCGGCGTTTGCGTTATCCTTCCGGTGAAAGCCGCTGGGCAGTCCTGCATCTCTTCCTGCGAGGGACGATACTCGGATGTTTCTGTTACCTCTCCTTCAATATCGTCGGTATTCCGGGCTTCCCCCCAGCGGGTGGTGAAGACATATTCTTTGGAATCATCGACAATATAGCCTGCCGTTTTGGTGGCCTCGCCAAGCGCTACAGGCAGAATGCCGGTCGCGAAAGGATCAAGCGTACCGGCATGACCGGCTTTCTGGGCAGTGGTGATGCGCTTTACAGCGCCGACCACAGCCGCAGAGCTCATTCCCGCGGGCTTGTCAATATTCAGCCAGCCGTGAATAGGGATGCCTTTTCGCCGCCGCGCCATTAGTCGTCCAGATCTTTGTTCTTTCTAAGCAAAGCATCAATGTGACTACTATAGTCAAAGGATTCGTCTTTGCGGAAAGTGAGGCGTGGCGTGAATTTCATGCTGAGCTGACGACCCATTTCACCCTGGATAAAGCCCGCAGACCGGTTTAGGCCGGCAATGATGGCGTCCTCATTGACGCCGCCCAGCGGAATGACATAGGCCGTTGCGTTGCGCATGTCCGGGCTTGGCTGCACTTCAGTGACCGTTACGGAACTGCCAGCAACATCGGGGTCATGAATGTTACCTTCTGCCAGAACCTCGGCCAGGATATGACGGAGCTGCTCACCGACTCTAAGCTGGCGTTTACTGGCGGTTTTACTGGGTTGTTTTCGGGAGGCCATGGGATCCTCTTACTGTCGAAAAGGGGCTGGCAAAAAAGGCAGGGGCATAATAGCCCCTGCACTCTTTGTTATCTGTTGTCCTCGCTCAAGACGGGCCAGATTCTTACAGTTCGCGGGCGACTTCCACCACCTCGAAACATTCGATAAAGTCCCCGACCTGGAGATCGTGGTAATTTTCGAAGGCCATACCGCATTCCATGCCGGATTTCACTTCTTTCACTTCATCCTTGAAGCGTTTCAGTGTGGACAGGGTACCTTCATGGATAACCACATTGTCTCTCAGCAGGCGGACTTTGGAGCCGCGCTTGACCATACCTTCCGTTACCATACAGCCGCCGATCTTGCCGACTTTGGTAATGTTGAAGACTTCGCGGATTTCTGCGTATCCTAGGAAATCCTCGCGCAGTGTCGGCGCCAGCATACCGGACAGCAGAGCCTTGATGTCGTCAATCACATTATAGATGACGGAATAGTACCGGATATCGATACCCTGAGCGCTCGCTTCATCCCGGGCCTGTTTGTTGGCACGGGTATTAAAGGCAATGATCATGGCATTGGAGGCTGCTGCCAGAGAAATATCGGATTCGGTAATACCGCCAACACCGGACAGCAGAACGTTGACCTTCACTTCGTCTGTTGCCAGCTTTTCAAGAGATGAAACAATGGCTTCGGATGAACCCTGAACATCGGCTTTGATAACCACCGGAAGCTCGTCTGCAGTCCCTTCCTTAATGGCGGAGAACATCTGCTCGATGGTACCGCGGGCGGTGGCTGTTACCTTCTTCTCTTTGGCAACGCGCTGACGATATTCGGCAATTTCCTTGGCCTGACCTTCTGTTTCAGTGACGACAAAGTCATCGCCGGCAATCGGAGAGCCCTGGATACCGAGAACCTCTACAGGAACTGACGGGCCGGCTTCCTTGACCTGTTGACCGCGATAGTCAAGCAGGGCACGGACTTTACCAAAAGCCGGGCCGGTCACGAAGTTATCGCCAACTTTCAGGGTACCCTTCTTGACAAGAACGGTTGCGACCATACCGCGGCCGGTTTCGATTTTAGCTTCAACCACCGAACCGTGCGCTGTCCGGTTCGGGTTGGCTTTCAGTTCCAGGATTTCGGCCTGCAGAAGAATGGCTTCCTGAAGCGTATCCAGACCTGTTCCCTTGATGGCTGAAACTTCAACGGATTGAATATCGCCGCCCATTTCCTCGACAAAGACTTCATGCTGCAGCAGTTCCTGGCGAACCCGATTTGGATCAGCATCCGGCTTATCGCATTTGTTGATGGCGATAATCATTGGAACTTCAGCCGCTTTGGCATGCTTGATGGCTTCGATGGTCTGCGGCATGACACTATCGTCTGCAGCCACCACCAGGATAACGATATCGGTGACTTCCGCACCGCGCATCCGCATGGCCGTAAAGGCTTCATGGCCTGGCGTATCCAGGAAGGTGATCAGATCGCCAGAGGCCAGATTGACCTGATAGGCGCCAATATGCTGGGTAATGCCGCCGGCTTCGCCGGACACGATATCCGTTTTACGCAGGGCATCCAGCAAAGAGGTTTTACCATGGTCAACGTGACCCATAACCGCAACGACCGGGGCTCTTTGCTCCAGTGTTTCGGGAGCGTCACCATCATCACCGCCAAGGCCGATTTCCACATCGGATTCAGCAATCCGCTTCGGCGTGTGGCCCAGTTCTTCCACGACCAGCTCCGCCGTGTCGGCATCAATGGTCTGGTTGGCGGTCGCCATGATGCCCAGCTTCATCAGTGACTTGATCACATCAACGGACCGTTCGGTCATCCGGTTTGCCAGTTCCTGGACGGAAATAACTTCCGGAATGGTAACCTCGCGGAATACTTTCTGAGGCGCTTCAGTCGGCTGTGCCATCTGCTTTTTACGAGCGCGTTTAACCGCGGCCAGGGAGCGCTGCTTAGGTCCGCGATCATCGAGGGCTTCACCAATGGTCAAGCGGCCCGAACGACGGCGCTGATCAGAATCCCGGCGCGTGGTGTTCGCATTGCGATCATCTCCGCCCCGTTGCTGCTTCTGTTTCTTGCGTCCTGCAACAGGTCTGTCTGCTGCGGGCTCTTCGCGTCCGGCAGGTGCACCTGCAGGGCGGGCTGCCGCAGGCTTCGGAGAACGGCGTGGTTCTTCCGCCTGAGGTGCAGTCTTTTTCTTTTCGCGATGAACAGCAGCCTGTGCTTCTTTTGCCGCGTTCGCTTCTTCCGTTAAGCGGCGAGCTTCTTCTTCTTCCGCCTTGCGACGCTCTTCCGGAGACCGCCGTTTGGCAACCCGATCAGCTTCGCGTTTGGCTTTTTCTGCCTCTTTGGCGGCGGCAGCCTGCTCTTCAGCGAGGCGTTTTTCGTCTTCAGCCCTTTGTTTGGCTTGTTCCGCTTCGATTTCTTTCTGGCGAGTCGCCTGCTCGCGAGCACCTTGCAGCGCAGCGGCGCGAGCCGCCATTTCGTCACGGGTCAGGATATTGGGATCCTTCTGGCCCTTGGGCTTTGATCCCTGGCCAGATCCTGCATTGCCCGGTCTGGACATACTGAGTGTTTTCTTCTGGCCTTTTGGGGCAGCAGGTGCAGGCGACAGAACCGGCTTTTGCGGTGCGGCGGCCGCACCGCGTTTTTTGCGCACTTCCACCTGGACGGTCTTGGAACGACCGTGACTGAAATTCTGGCGAACCTGGCCACTGTCACCGGCGCCTTTTTTCAGTTCCAGCGGCTTGTTCAGGCTAAGCGATTTGCGCCCACCCTTGTCGTTTGTATTAGTCATTCTTACTCCGACCCGGTCCTTCACCTTCATCATCCAGAGTTCGAAGGCCTGCCAGCCTGGAACACTCGATTAAAAACTTCTCTGCCAGCCCTCCGCGGGCTATAGACACGTGGACGACATTGTCTCGTCCCAGCGCCTTGCTCAGTTCGTCACTATTAAACAACTCAACCAGCGGAATTGTGCCGGCTAATCGTTTCAGCTTTTGCCTGCCGTCGGCCGATCCATCCCTGGCTGCCAGCAAAACGGCTGTTTTGCCTTTCTTCAGGGATGCCTCAACTTTGGCAAAACCTGCCGTAACCTGTCCGCCTTTGCGCCCGAGACCCAAAAGGTCCAGGCTTGTCTTGGCCAGGCCTGCTTCCACAAGCTCAACAAAATTATCTGCCACATGGACAGACTGTTTCGCTGAGCGGGCGAACAGACCCTTTTGGCGGGCAAGCTCCAAATCCATTCTGCGACTTGTTATCCAGATGCCGCGCCCTGGCAGCTTATTCCGGATATCGTGAACCAGCTCGCCGTCAGGAGAGACAACAAACCGCAGAAGAGAGCTTTTCTCCAGAACCTGCCCTGTCGCTATACACCTACGTTGCGGTTCACTCAAGTCTCGTTGTTGGCGATCTGACGCTGATTTATGCGTCTTCTGCACCACTTTCTTCAGCCTCCACCGGCTCTTCTTCACCGGATTCGATTTCTTCATCCCCAAACCAGCCGGCCAGACGACGTGCTTCCATAACAATCGCGTTCGCCGTATCCATGTCCAGGCCAAATTCTTTCAGGATACCATCTTCGTCACTGACCAGCTCATCGCCGGACAGATCAGCGAGATCATCCAGCTCTTTGACACCGGCTTCACCAAGCGCCACGACCATCGGAGGAGACAAGACCTCAATATTGACAATATCGTCGCTAACACCCAAAGCCTGTCGTTTCTCTTCCATTTCAGAGTGATAGTTCTGGATATATTCCTGGGCACGCCGGATCAGTTCTTCCGCGATTTCCTCATCGAAGCCTTCAATTTGAGCCAGACTTTCAGCCGGCTCATATATGATTTCCTCAACAGAAGTGAAACCTTCGGTCAAAAGAAGCTGGGCAATTGTTTCGTCAACATCCAATGCTTCCATGAAGGCGTTGGTACGTTCTGTAAATTCTGCCTGACGGCGGTTGGATTCTTCCTCTTCTGTGAGGATATCGATATCCCAGCCTGACAATTGTGTAGCGAGGCGCACATTCTGCCCGCGTCGACCAATGGCAAGGGATAGCTGATCATCGGGAACCACCACTTCGATTCTGCTGGCTTCCTCATCCAGAACCACTTTAGCGACTTCCGCCGGGGCCAATGCATTGACGATAAAGCTCGCCTGATCAGGTGACCACTGAATGATGTCGATCTTCTCGCCTTGCAGTTCATTGACAACCGCCTGAACGCGGGAGCCGCGCATGCCGACACAGGCGCCGACCGGATCAATGCTTGGGTCGCTGGAGATAACGGCGATTTTGGCCCGACTGCCCGGGTCGCGGGCGACGGACTTGATTTCAATAATGCCGTCGTAAATCTCCGGCACTTCCTGGCTGAAGAGTTTTGCCATGAATTGCGGATGGCTGCGGGAGAGGAAAATCTGTGGCCCGCGCTGTTCCTGACGAACGTCATAAATATATGCCCGGATACGATCGCCCTGGCGGAAATTCTCCCGCGGCAGCATTTCATCACGGCGAACAACCGCATCAGCCTTACCAAGATCCACGGTCACATTGCCATATTCAACCCGCTTGACGATGCCGTTGATAACATCACCAACCCGATCCTTATATTCCTGGTACTGGCGTTCCCGTTCTGCTTCCCGAACCTTTTGAACAATGACCTGCTTGGCGGTCTGGGCGGCGATGCGTCCAAAATCAATGGGGGGAAGCGGTTCGGACAGGAAAGAGCCCACTTCAACGTCTTCAGACATGCGTTGGGCGGTGTCCAGGGTTATCTGCGTGGCGTCATTCTCCACAATCTCGACAACTTCAAGAACCCGGGCCAGCAGAATCTCTCCCGTGCTTCGGTCGATATTGGCCCGGATATCATTTTCATGACCATATTTTGCCCGAGCTGCTTTCTGGATGGCTTCTTCCATAGCCTCCAGAACAATATCCCGGTCGATCAGTTTTTCCCTGGCGACCGTATCAGCAACCTGCAACAATTCCAGACGATTTAAGCTCGCAGCTGATTCCATGACTCTCTATCCGTCCCATACATCCAGATCAGGATTTACTGCCGCCTGTTGTAGCGGCAATCAATTCATCCGTTAATACCAGTTTTGCTTTTCGCAAATCTGCGAAAGGCAATGTGATTTTTTCGCCAGCATCAGTCAGAAGAACAATGTCCTCTCCTTCCGAACCGATCAGTTTTCCGCGGTATCTGCGCTGGCCATCAACCGCTTCATCCAGTTCAACCTTGGCTTCAAACCCGGACCATCTTTCGAAGTCTTTAAGACGGGTCAGTGGCCGGTCAATCCCTGGTGAAGAAACTTCCAGATCGTAGGCTCCGCTGATGGGATCCTCCACATCCAGCAAAGCCGATACTGTCCGGCTAACTTCTTCGCAGCCATCAATCGTCATGGTGCCATCTTCCCGCTCCGCCATGATTTGCAGAATCTGACGATCACCGCCGGTATACATGACCCGGACGATTTCATATCCCATGCTTTGCAGCGAGGGTTCAATCAGTTCAGCAATTTTTGAAGCAGGATCCAATCCATCCTCTTTCCGGTCGTAAAACCAAAAACAAAAGGCCCATAAACAAAAACAGTGGACCAGAGGCCCACTGTCCCGATGCTCATCCGGACGGTGAGCGAACAGTATCTTTATGCCTGTATAATAGCCTGAACGCGCCTAAAGCCAAGTTTTTTCTTAACCTGGCTGCTATCCGGTTTATCGAGGTCGGCGGATAAACCTGTAATAGACGGAGTGTCGCCCTTCGCGCAGTGCCTTGGCCTCATATCTTGTTTCCGGCCAGTCAGGGCCTCGAACACACCAGTCTTCCGGTTTTTCGGCTTGCCAGATAAAGTCATCCGATCGTAGCATATGCCATAAAATCCAGGCACCATAATCAGTATGATCCGTTCCGATTCTCAGCTCTGCATCATCGGCAAGAATGCGAGCCAGGGCAGCGACATTGACGTCTGAAACGAATCGTCTCTTATGATGGGAAGATTTTGGCCATGGATCGGCAAACAAAAGAAACCCTTTGGAAATGGATGCATCCGGCAGTTTTTCCATAAGAAGCTCTGCCGCTTCGTTATGGACGCGGACATTCCGGGAGCCATCCGTTTCCAGTTTGCCGATGAGTGTCGCTACTCCATTGATAAAAGGCTCGCAACCGATGATGCCTACATCAGGGTTGTTCCGAGCCTGCCAGGCCAAATGCTCTCCTGCCCCAAAGCCGATTTCCAGCCAGGTGTCCCGGCTGTCGGAATCAAAAAGAGCAGCAAGATCAATCCGATCCGTCTCCAGAGGTACGCGGATTGACGGTAGAATATCTTCCACCGCCCGTCGCTGGCCTTTGCGTAAGGCCTTTCCGCGTCGTCTGCCGAACAGGATTCGTTTATGTCCCGGTCCTGTATCCGCCATCCGTGTTTTAGAACGCAGATTTAAGTTGATCAACCAGATCCAGCTTTTCCCAGGAAAAGCCGCCATCTTCTTCCGGATTGCGCCCGAAGTGACCATAAGCTGCGGATCTTGCATAGATCGGTTTGTTCAGGTTCAGATGTTCCCGAATGCCGCGGGGGCTGAGATCCATAACCTCCATCAGAATCTCTGACAACCGGCTTTCATCGACCTGACCTGTTCCATATAGATCCACATAGAGAGACAGGGGTTTTGAAACACCGATCGCGTATGAAACCTGAATACAGCATTTATCTGCGAGGCCTGCTGCAACCACATTCTTGGCCAGATAGCGAGACGCATAAGCGGCAGACCGGTCAACTTTGGTTGGATCCTTTCCGGAGAAAGCGCCGCCGCCATGGGGCGCCGCGCCGCCATAGGTATCAACAATGATCTTGCGTCCTGTAAGGCCGGCATCGCCATCCGGTCCGCCAATGACAAAGTTGCCTGTCGGGTTGACATAGAATTCTTCTTCCGGACACATCCAGCCGTCTGGAAGGACATCCGTCACGTGTTTTCGTACAACCTCCCGGATCTCTTCGGCTTCCACTCCCTCCTGATGTTGAGTGGAGACAACGACGGATGTGGCGCGAACAGGTCGGCCATTTTCATAGGCCAATGTTACCTGACTTTTTGAATCCGGGCCGAAAATTGAAGTTTCACCGCTGTGGCGGGCTTCCGCCATTTGCTTTAGAATCCGGTGCGAATAATAAATGGGGGCGGGCATGAGGACATCTGTTTCATTAACCGCGTAGCCGAACATGATTCCCTGATCACCGGCGCCTTCGTCTTTATTGCCGGCAGCATCAACGCCTTGAGCAATATCAACGGACTGTTCATGCAAAAAGATATCAACAGCGGCATTTTTCCAGTGGAAACCATCCTGTTCATAGCCGATGTCCCGGACAGCGTCCCGCGCGGCTTCTTCGATCATGTCTTTGGTGATGCTGTCCGGACCGCGTACTTCGCCGGCAAGAACAATACGATTGGTGGTTGTCAGGGTTTCACAAGCAACCCGGGCAAAAGGATCTTTGGACAGATACAAGTCGACGATGGTATCAGAAATACGGTCGCAGACCTTGTCGGGATGACCTTCGGAAACGGATTCACTTGTGAAGAGATAATTGGATTGTCGCACGGGGAAACCTCGGCTTTCGTATCAGGGATTGCTGCCAGTCCTCTGGACCACGCAAATTGATTAATAGTGCCCGGCAATGTAGCGCGTTGGTTTCTCTGGTCAAGCCTTGAATACAGGTTCTCTATCCTGGGCGTGGTTTTCCTATAGTTCGGAAGGTTGCCCACCGACTGCCTTGATAAGGTCAAACACCCGTTTTCGGACATCTTCATCGGGGATTTTATAATATGCCCTGACCAGTTCCAGTGTCTCCCTTTTCGATAAATGCTGGTGTTCAAAGGTTTCCGCTTCTTCTGCCATACCGGAAAAAGATGGTTTCGCGTCATCCGGCATATCATCAAAAAAGAAAGAGGGAGGGACATCCAGAATTTGACTGATCTGAAACAGGCGGCTGGCACCAACCCGGTTCGCACCTTTTTCGTATTTTTGAATCTGCTGAAATGTCAGACCAAGTTCTCTTCCTAATTTCTCCTGGCTTATGCCCAGAAGGGTCCTGCGTAATCTGACCCGGTTTCCGACATGAACGTCCACTGGATGTTGTGGCATGTATATACCCCCTGCTCTGGATGGGTTTTCGTATTATAGTTGAATTAAAATAAAAATAACAACCTTGATGATAGATCTTAATTGCAGCCGATCAAATACACCATACCGTTGAAAAAATACACTGATTACTTTGCAAATATGTATGTAAAAACTGATTTAATACTAATTAAATAGGTTTTGCTATCCGTTATATTAACAAGATTACTATTATAAAAGTACTCTCTAGGCCGCAAACTCATACTTCTGAGTGTACGGCCTCATTCCTGTTTTGTCGATGCCTGAACAGAGCTACCACAATCAACAGGAGAGAAAGACCGCCTGGCAGATATTCGCCTGTCTGCTGGTAGAGTGTTCTGTGTTCCAGAGGAGAGGGGATAGTGCTATCCAATATGCCCTGTCTGTTTAAGGAAAGTTTTTCCTCTATCCGGCCGTAACCGTCTATCACGGTCGAGATGCCCGTATTGGCAGCCCGAACCACTGATTTTCCCTGTTCAATGGCTCTTGTCCTGGTAATAACAAGGTGCTGATAGGGGCCTGATGTGTTGCCAAACCAGCCATCATTGGTCACATTCAAGATCCAGGCGGCCTTTGGATCGGTCTGCACTTCCCAGGGGAAGGCAACTTCATAACAGATAAACGCAGCAGCGGACGGTAACCCCGGTACGGACAGCAAGTCTCCTTCCTCACCTTTTGAAAAACTGGACATCTGATCCAGTACCGGAATGAGGGAGGCAAGTCCGCTTGCTTTCAGAAAAGAATGAAGCGGCAGATATTCGCCGTAGGGAACCAGATGCCGTTTGTCATAGAGGCCGGTAATTGAACCGTCCGGTGCAAGGGTTTGGACACTGTTCCAATAACGTTTACGACTGGTATCTTTCCGAGGAGCTCCGGTAACCAGTGCACCTCCTTCCGGTATGAAACGCTGTAGATAGAATTTCAGATTGTTATCTGTGGTCAGAAAAAAAGGCACCGCTGTCTCGGGCCAGATGAGAATGCGGGGTCGGGTGCCGTCGGACCC
>DIYE01000199.1 GCA_002428885.1 Alphaproteobacteria bacterium UBA6062 | reverse complement strand
CGGAGGGATATTGTCTGGGGGACAGCCCATTGATACCGGTCAAAGGGGCGGCAAAAGATACCGTTTTCGCTCTCCGACATGATCCACGGATTTCGATCCATAAATCCGATGCAGGTTTTCTTCTCAAGAATGATAACGGGGTCAACCAATATTATACCGCTCCGAGCGTGGAAACCCTGGAAACAGGCCCTTGGGAAATCAATGCCGTTAGTGACTGGTTCGAGAATTATATCCTCTATCGATACGACGCGGATGGCAGAGTAGCCGCTATCCTCTATGGACAGGACAGGTCAGACAAAAAGAACCTTCGGAAGATACATTTCACCTATTCGGATGGCACCCTGGCCAGGATTGATACCGGGGTCGCAGACCAGAATTTACGGACTTACTATATTGGTAAAAATGGCGCGGGCCGGATCAGCAGCATCACCGAATGCGCCGGAGTCCAAACGAGTGAGCCGGTTTGCTACCGGCCTTATCAGGTAAACTGGGAGACGGGGCAAAGCGGTCAGCAGGCCCTGCTGTCCAGTGTTCTGAACGGTATCGGAGGCCAGACCCGTATCCGTTACACCTCTATGCCGGGAGGCAAGGCCGTCTCTTCTCTCATCCTGATGACAGGATCCGAGAAAATGCAGGAAAATCTCTATCATTTTGCTAAGCCGCAGATGAAAGGTGAAAAGCGGCTGGGATTTGGTGAATTTCGAACGACTGCTAAAAAAGCGCCGATTGGCAATGTTACGCAGTATGGAGGCGGAAAATATGCGGGCGTTGTTATCCGCGAGGGTGTTTTTGTCAATGACTCTGAAAAGGGGTTAAAGGCACAGGATATCCAGTCTACCGAGGAGGTGATCTACTCTTTTAAGGAAATCGGCCAAGGCGCTGATGCACCTTATGTTTTAGGCGAGATTGAGAAACGATCACACTCCCATGACGGCCGGCAGACAGAAACAGAAACACAAAGCTTTGACTATGATGCCAAGGGGCGCGTGAAGCGTATTGTGTCCGGGGACGATATTGAAGAGATAACCTATCTGGATGAGACAGAGCCTGCTTACGCGGGACAGTCTATCGGTAACCTCATTTCTGTTAAATCGGTAACTCGCAACCAGGAAACAAGAACGAAAAAATGGACCTACGGATTTGAGAAGGGGGTTCTTGTCAGCTCCAAAATCGCCGAATATTTAACAGGCAAACTGATTGAGGGAACGGAAAAAGCCTATAAGCTGGATCGGCATGGCAATGCTCTCAGCATCAGCCGGGATGAGGATGAGGTTTCCATTACCTATGATGAGAAATTCGCTTCTTTTCCCGTTCGTATGACATCTCCCCTTTTGAAAGAGCTTGCAAAGAGAGAGCTCTCCTTCGATCCGGCAACCGGTCAATCCGTTCAGGAAACCTACTCGGATGGATCTTCCAGACGCACGTTTCTGGATACAATGAGAAATCCCGTTGGTGCGAAAACTGTTTTGGCCGACCCTGATGAAGGGATAAAGAAAGAAGATCGAAAGCTGGTCATTCTTAATGATAAGACACAACTGACAACACTGGAGAATGGCGATATTCAGAAAGTGGTGACAGTAGAAAAGCTGGACGAGACGTCCGGTCAGAAAATATCCGAAATCAATACCGAGCATAAAGACACCGTTGGGCAAATAACCCTGCAAGTTCGGGAAACAGTGGATGAGGCGGGAAAACGAACCCTGCACCACCGGCGAGAAACGATCTATCGTGAGCACTCAAAGATCGAGACGCTGACAACGGAAGATGGTGCAAAAGTTGTCACAGAAACAAATGATAAAGGACAGGTGGTTTTTACGGAAGACAGTCGGTACGGGACGGCTCGTATGGCGTATAACAATCGCGGCCAGCTTGCTACTCTGCGCCGGGCTGATGAAGAGATCAATTATCACTATGATGAAGAAGGACGTTTAACCCGCAAAATACTGCCGGGCGGCGGCGCCCTGAACTATATATACGACCAGGATTTTCCGAAGAAAATTAAAACAGCCCTGCTTCCTTCCGGCAAGCGTCTCGACTTTAAATACTCTCACCGTGGTCAGGTCATCGAGAAAGAGGTCAGTATTCCGGATGGGGACGAGAGACTCAGATTTGTCATTCGCTATCACTATGAAAGAAGCCGTTTGACGGCTGTCACATACCCTGACGGATCTGAAATCAAGTATACCTATGATGATGGTCGCCTGGACCGCATTAACTGGGTTAAATCGGCACCTGACGGATGGAAAGATCTTCAAAAACCCATTGTCAGATATGAACCGGATGTAATGCCGGATGGCGGTCGGGTTCTGTTCCGATATCTTGCTAATGACGTGCTGGAAACCTATCAGTGGAATCCGGATGGCAAGCTTGGCCTGATTACGGCAAGCCGCCTGCAAGATCCGGAGAATGAGCACTATAAGCCTTTTTCAACGGTTGCGTATAAATCAGATGGAGATAGCCGGAGAATTATGACTGAGCAGCGTGTCTTATGGGGCCGCAAAGGCCGCGATGACCGCTTAAGGAACTACAGCTATGATGAGCAGGGTCGCCTGAACAGCTATGACGAGAAGATCAATGGAAAAGTAACGGCAAGACAGTCTTTTGAACGCTTTAACAAACGGGAAAAAATCAACAGATCAGACCCTGCAACAATTAATATTTTAGGCAGGAAAGTCGATATAACATACGATAAATTTGGTAATATTAATTCTCGCTCGGTTGGTGATCTGAAGTCAGAGTATCAGTTTAATATTGAAAATCAGCTTCTCAAATCGCTGGTGTCGGACGGCCTGCAGACAACAGTTACCGACTATGAAGTGGACCATAAGGGACAACGCCTTGAAAAGCGGGATGCTGACGGAACGGTCACTTATTATATCAGTCCCTTTTATGAGTTTATTCTTCGGCCTGACAGCAGCATGCAGGAGACCCGGTATGTTCTGGATCATATGGGACGGATTGCAGCCTTTACGAACGAGGTGGACAATTTTGATACACTGGGAAGCCTGCTTCCGGCCTCCGGACAGGGAGAGGATGGCTCTTCCGCCGGCCATCGTCTTTCCGATGTCTTAGCATCATCATTGGCCGAGATAGACCGGATCTGGTCATCCAGCTCAATGATTCCCGTGAGACCTTTGCTGCCGCTGTTTGTGCTTTTTGTGCTAATGGCATCAGGGTTGTTCCTGTTTCACCTTTTTCTGTTCCGTCGCTATGAGAGCGGGCAGCACGCCGGAGCAGCCGTTATACGTCCGGCTTTTGCAACTGTATCCGGTCTGGTGATTGTGACGTTTCTGACCGTAACGCTGGCGCCCACTGCACATGCGGCTCTGGAAGCGGGAGATGGTACTCCAAAGGTCAGGCAGACAACGTATTTTCACCGGGATATCCGCGGCAGCGTTATTGCTGTTTCGGATGAAAATGGAAATCAGACGGCGTCCGTTTCCTACCATCCTTATGGCCAGATAGAGGATAGTCCCTTTACCGCAGGAAATAATAATTTCCGGTATAAATTTGCAGGGCTTGAACATGATCAGGCAGCAGATCTGATCAACGGCAATGCCCGGGCTTATGATAGCAGGATTGGAAAATATCTAAGCGTTGATCCGGCCCGGACCACCGCCGATCCCTATGCCTATACCGAAGGAGATCCGGTCAACTTTGTTGATATAAACGGCCGGATGCAGGGGCAGCCCCCTGAAGGGGATATTGCGAAGGATACCTGGTGGTCTCGTTTCAAGAATTACTGGCGAGGTCGGGGTACTAAAATAACGCATACGGAACTGGTTGAAGAACGGGATGAAGGAGATCCGAATACCAATATGGTTTCGACTGATACTGTCCTTGTTAGCAATCAAGAGAATGTCCCGACCGGTGAGCCGCTTAGCAGTGATGATATCGTTGTTACAGTTGATGATTCCGATCGCGATGTCGCAGCGCAGGGCGATAGCTGGGTCCGATATCCGACATTCTGGCGGGTTTATTTTGGTCGTCATTCAAGACCGTCTGCCCCGTCGCCTGACTATGTTGAACCCGCACCTCTCACGAAAGATGAAATAAGGGAATTCAACCAATATGCCCGCCGCGGCTATACCATGGGTATGACCAGAACGGGCGGCTATATTCAAAGTCTTTTTAGCGCGTTTATTCTGGCTTCCGTTTTCCCTCTATCAGAACGCAGTCAGTCATCAATTGTAAACTGGGGGATTGATTTTGGAGTCTATGGGATAACCGCTACGATCTTTTCTGCGCTGGGCAAATATTATACCTTTAACGAAAGCCAATATTGGGCGGGTGTAAAAAAGCGCCCCAACCCGAGAAGCGGCGCTGGCGTTGGGGCAACCTGGCGGGATTACGCTGTAATGGCCATCAGGCGCCTGTTGGTAAAAGGGCTCATGCAGATGGGGGCTTTTACCGGAGCTGCCTTCTTAGGGCGGGCCGCGCGAAAGCAGGCCATTATAGAGCAGTCCTTTATCAATCGTGGAAGGTCCTTCAAAGAAGCCGTTGTGTTGCAGGTTTTACACCTGATGTATCGCTATGGCTGGTTTAGTATCGGCGGAACCTTACCGCTTCTCCCATACTATCTTATGACGAAAGATCCCCGCGCCGAGTATGACACGGATATGGGAGCGGCTGATTTCAAAGCGATGCCCTGGTGGAAGCGCTGGATCGTTAAAGCGTCCATCGCCTACCGAAAATTCAATCGAAGACAAGGCTTCTGGGCCCGGGATTTTCAAAAAGGAACCTGGAGCCACTGGATACAGAAGCGCTGGTATTTATGGTATGTCCTGCAGATGTATGGCCAGTATGCTTTAGGGTCAATCGGATATTATAGCATGTTGGCGGCTTTTTACGCGATGGTAGGCTGGCCTGTTGGTGGTCTCGCATATTGGGGCGCGGAATGGGCCAGAAATGCCATCATTGTCGCCTTTTCGCCCGCGGCCAGCTTTTTTGCTTACGCCAATGCCTGGACACGGTATTCCTTCACATTGTTCGGGATCAGGAAGCAGAGCGAGAAAAATCCTCGTAGAGGTGGTTTCTGGTTCATCTTCCTTGGACCGACGGATGGATTGCGTCTCTTCCGATATGACGATGCTGCTCATCTGTCGGCGGAAGAAGCCAGGAAGAAGCTCATAGAGTACAGAGAAAAGTATGGATCTGAAGAGACGCCTCTCGATGTTCTAAAAACACAAAAGAATTATGGAACGGCTGGTGGAGAACAACCTGAAGAACAACTTCAACAGTTGAACCCTAATGAGGAGGATCCCCTCGTACCTGAGGAATATAGAGACTGATCGTCCAATGCCGTTTACAAGGCCCGCTGTCCAGCGGGCCTTTTTTCATTGGCATCAATCCTGCGCTGGGGTAAAGGCTAGAGTGCAGTATCTTTAGGAAGCATAAAAAGGCAAAAAATGCAGCAGTTTATGGAACGCTTTCTGGTGGGGCGGGCGGATCGGCAGACAATCGCCAAACATGCGACGGGAAAGGACCGGTTTATCGGCGTCCTCACCATCTTGTCCGCGGCGCTTCTCGGGATGGGTGTTGCTTCGCCTATTATGACTGTAGACGGTTTTTTTGGCCTGACGGGGCAATATTCCCTGTTTACAGCCGCTCTTGCTTATATGAAGGCGGGGCAGGGAGCGTATGCCATGGGGATTGCCCTGCTGTTTGGCGCCGTTCCGGTTTTTAGCATCGCGACGGTTTTTGACCTTTGGTACAAATACCAGCTACATGAAGAAAAGACCGAGCGGGTGATCTCCCGGGCCCATATGTGCGGTAAGCTCTGGTTCTTTGTTGTCCTGGCAATGGCTGCCCTGATTTACTATGCGAAAACATCGTCTACCAGCGCTGAGATTCACCTGGCGCTTTATTATCTGCTCATCAGTATGATTTTGCAGAAACTTACCCTGACAAGGCTCGGTGGATTATTGTCCTCCATCCGGTATGTAGAAGAGGATGATTGACCGGCATCCGGTTATGAACGCCTCGGGTGCTTCTTTTTGACACAGGTATTTCTTCATTCTTGAATTGCGAATGATTGTGAATTGCATTATTAACTTCTGTCATTGAATTGCCTCCAAAAGAAAATAGTTAGGGGAAAGAAAGTGGTCAGGTTTTTTTACGTTTTGATTGCGCTGATGTGGGCGTCCGTCGCGACGGCTGAGACACATGAAGTTCTGATGCTGAACAAAGACAAGCAAGGCAACAGAATGGTATTTTCAACGGAAATCCTGCATGTCAAATCAGGAGATACTGTGAACTGGATTGCAAAATCCAAAGGTCACAATGTGGAGATTATAACGTCGCCAAATAATATGAAATTCAAGTCAAAGCTTGGAAAAGACGCGACCCTTACCTTTACGGACCCTGGTGTCTATTATTATTGGTGCACACCGCATAAAGGCGTTGGGATGATCGGTCTTGTCATCGTCGATAATGATTTGAGCAACCTGCAAGATATTACCAAAGTAAAATCTTACGGAAAGTCCAAGAAGAAGCTGAAGGCTTTCCTGAAAGAACTGGGTGGCTAGAAAGCCCTCTTTCCAGCCACACGTAACTCTTTAGAAGGAATTGAGACGTTTTCT
>DIYE01000363.1:238-5889 GCA_002428885.1 Alphaproteobacteria bacterium UBA6062 | reverse complement strand
CAGGCGAGCCGTTTCGGGCCGCTGCCCCCAGAACATCTTTAAAAGCTGGAACGGGGCCACTTGTTATCTCGGCACCTGCTTTTTCAAGGGCGGCAAGCCCGGCATCGATCTGCTTCTGTATATCCGGCTCCACCAGGTCATCGAAAACCGTGGTGGCCCGTAATATCCGCACGCCTTTGAGAGACGCACCTTTCAAATCTGCGGCAGGTTTTCCGGACAAAATGGCGCAAAGAGCATTGGCGTCCGCGATGTTCCGCGTGAGGGGGCCGATTGTATCCTGGGAGGGCGACAGAGGGACACATCCTTCCAGGGAAATCAGTCCGTGAGTGGTTTTAAGACCGGTAACGCCGCACCAGGAAGACGGAATTCTGACGGAGCCTGCCGTATCGGAGCCAATTCCGGCTGCCGCCAGACCGTGGTGGACAGACAGGGCCGCCCCTGACGAAGAACCGCCTGGTACACGGACATTCTCGCTGTCATAAGGGTTGGCGCCGGTCCCGGTCCAGGCATTGTTGCCAAGGCCGGAAAAGGCGACATCCGGCATGTTGGTTTTACCAAGGCAGACCAGACCCGCCCGGGTGGCCCGTTCCAGGCATTCCGCATCCCGATCCGGTATCCGGCCTTCCAGAAGCTTCGCGCCGGCTTCCGTCGCGACGCCCGCCGTATCAAACAGGTCCTTCCAGGAAATGGGAACGCCATCCAAGGGACCCCGGCGTTCTTTGTTGCGGGCACGCATTGCTGCCGCCTGGGCCTCGGCCAGCGCCCGCTTTTCTGTAAGGCGGACATAAATCACATTGCCCGGATCTTTTTCCCGGATGCGATCCAGAAAAAACTGTGTCAGATCAACAGGATCAATCTCGCCCTGCCCGATCTTTTCGCCCAGTTCCAGGGCGGATAAGCTGTGCCAGTTATTTGTCATTGCAGGAGGTTAGCGATAATCATAGGGTGGAGCAAGCGCTGCCGGGTCTGGAAAATTCCACCAGGTGGATTAATTATCACTTTACGGGATAGTCTTTGAAGGCGGATTGTCATGGCAACGGGAAAAGACATTAAAACCGATATTCTGGTGGTCGGCGGCAGCCTCAACGGCCTGCCCCTTGCCATTGCGCTGGCCTCTGCCGGTCTGGATGTGACGGTGCTGGAACGGGATGATCCGGCAGATGTTGTGGATGCCGGTTTTGACGGCCGGGTTTCGGCGATCGCCCATGCGTCGCGCAACCTCTTTAAAAGCATCGGTGTCTGGGAGTATCTGGAAGAGGCGGAGCCGATGTTGGATATCCGTATCACCGACGGACCTTCCAAGCTGTTCCTGCATTATGATCACCGCCAGCTCGGAGATGAGCCTTTCGGGCATATGGTGGAGAACCGTCATATGCGCATGGCTCTCCTGAAGAGAGCGGCGGAACTGGATACGCTGACGCTTTTGGCGCCTGCTACCTATGACACTGTTGAGCGTCAGTCGGACGGTGTGACGGCAGTTTTAAGTGACGGCCGGACGGTTTCGGCCCGTCTGGTCGTGGGTGCTGATGGCCGCAATTCCCCTTTGAGGCAGGCGGCCGGGATCGGCACGGTGGGCTGGTCCTATGATCAGGCCGGCATTGTCTGTACGGTTGCCCATGAATATCCCCATAACGGTGTTGCACAGGAAAGATTTCTCAATCCCGGACCTTTTGCCATCCTCCCTATGAGCCAGAACCGCTCCTCCCTTGTCTGGACGGAGCAGACCGATATGGCGGCTAAAATCATGTCTCTGGATGAAGCGGCGTTTGAGGCGCAGATGGCCCGCCGGTTCGGGGATTATCTTGGAAAGCTGGAAGTGACCGGTCCGAGATGGAGCTACCCGCTCGCCCTGCATCAGTCAGATAGCTATATCGCCGAGCGACTGGCCCTGATCGGTGATGCCGCCCATGGCATGCATCCCATCGCCGGGCAGGGGCTTAATCTGGGCCTTCGGGATGTGGCGGCGCTGGCTGAGGTGATTATAGACACAGCCCGTCTCGGCCTTGATTTCGGGCAGCAGGCAACCCTTGAAAAATATCAGCGCTGGCGGCGCTTCGACAGCCTGACCCTGCTGGCTATTACCGATGGCCTTAACAAGCTATTTATTACGGATGTAGCCCCGGTTCGCCTGGCCCGGGATCTGGGACTGGCAGCGGTCCATAAAATGCCGCGCCTCAAAGGCTTCTTTATGGAACATGCTCGCGGCACAGTAGGTGTCCTGCCGAGGTTGTTGGACGGTAAACCGCTTTAGAGCTTGCAACCAAAGTATGTTTTAATTTTCCTAGGTGTTTGAATGGACACGCACACTCCCTTAGTAATCCTTAGCATGGTTTGCGCGTTCATACTTTCTTTTTGTATCAAGACCCCTCTTCTAATTCCCGAAAAAATAGTGGCTGCGCTTTCAATTCTGCTGTTTCGGTAAAATACGAATGATTTGTGTTTGACGAATGGATGCTCATGAGGTTGTAGAATACAAGTTTGATCACATAAGCTGTTTGTATAAGAAGATATGGGTACTATGAGATGTGCTCCGTTGTCACACTTATCATTGCAAACAACGAAAAGATGTCGTTTTTCTGGGTTATGGGAAGGCCCTGAAGGAACGAGGAGTGTTCCTGACTTGGAAACTTTTAAAGGCAATTGATTATTTTAATGAGTTAAATATTGCATCAACGTTATCATAAGACTCTATAAGCGTAGCTTGTTTTGTGCTGTTTTCAACATTTGTATGATACAGTATTTTCTCTAACGGGATAGGCTTTGAACTACCGTTTGGATCTTCCCATTCTGGAATATTTTCTTGCTGATGAGTCCAGTCCCGCAATTGCCATTTGCTCATTTTACCAAATTTGTCCCAAACGGCTTTGAGACATAGAATATCTGCCTCACTTAGCTCATCCAAGTCTTCAACAGTGATATTGTTGTGGGCCAGAGCGACACAATGGTTTGCCCTATCTTCCAGAAAATCGGACCAGCCCGTTTCCGATAACTCGTAATCGCCGTTTATATATGAATAGGTGCTCGAGTTTACTGGGCCGTGCGGCATAGAAACGCGTTTTTCATTCTGAATGGGTGTTCCCCACCTGGAGATACTTTCTCTATCTGCGAGATAAATAAGCTTAACCGCCTTTAATACATTAATGGAGTTATCCCGGCTGTTAAGTGCAAAAAAGGCAATTGACTGTGCCGCTTTTCGAGGACTATAGGCCATATTGGGCCTCTTTAACATTTACTTGATTGGTATCAGAAGTAATCAATCTAATTTTCATTGTTATCTCCCGATTCCCTGATGATGAAATATCAAAATTTTGAAAAGTATATTTCAATATACTCTAAAACCTCTACATCCAAATTTAGTGCCTGTAGTAGCTATATCTCCTTTGATGTTGCCATGACTTTCCTAATGTGCGGTAATTATGCAACAAAAAAATTTTATGGCTGAGATTATTTGTCTGAAATACCTTGCCTAATTACATATAAATTTTTTTGAGAATATCAATATAGCCTAGTGGATAAGGGTAAGAAGGTAATCTGTCTCACGGATCCCGGCTCAAACCCTGTTTTTCGAGATTTTGTAAGTAAGTTTCCCAAACCTCTTCCTGGGTGAGGCCGAGGCGGTAAAGGTAGCTCCAGGAGAAGAGGCCGGTATCGTGGAGGTCGTCGAAGGTGAGGCGGACCGCATAGTTGCCGACCGGCTCCAGGGACATAATGCCCACATGACGGCGGCCGGGCACGATCTGTTTCTGGGACGGGTTATGGCCCTGTACCTCGGCGGAGGGGCTTTCCACCCTCAGGAGCTCCGCCGGGAAGCGAAAGCTCTGGCCGTCCGAATAGGAAATACAGAGAAGTTTTTCCTCTTTCTTCAGGCGGATTTCTGTCGGCTTGGGGCGACCGGCCCGGTCATAGAGGTCGTCACTCATCCTTGCTCTCTCAATCCTCGAGCTGGCGGGCTTCCTCCACCAGCATGATCGGGATGCCGTTGCGGATCGGAAAGGCAAGGCCGGCTTTTTTACTGATCAGTTCTGCCGCGTCTCTTTCATAGGTCAATGGTTCCTTGGTGACCGGACAGACCAGGATTTCCAGAAGCTTGGGATCAACGGCGGAATGTTCCGCAAGAGGTTCGGATGACAGATTATCGTTTGTGTCGGACACGGGAGGGAACTCCGGTAACTATTGAACGGTTCGGTTGGGACTGCTTTGCTGCATCATCATGGTCAGCAGGCTGATCAGCAACTCTGCACGGGCCATTACATCCCGGGCTTCAAGAAGCGCCTGTTTCTCGGCCGGTGAGAAGGGGCAGATCATCGAGAGGGAATTGACCAGATTGTCATCTGCAAGATTATTGAGTGCCTCCCAGTCTTCCTCCTCATTTTCAAATTCCAGAAAATGACGCAGGACGTCCTGCAGAGCGGCTCTGTTAACGCATTTTTCCTGAAGCGGGACACGATCATGTTCGAAGGGGCTGTAATCCGCGCGCACCTGACGGTATTTGGTGATCCGCTCGATCTCTTCATCGACCCGGAACCGGCACATGCCTTCCAGGGTGATGCGGAAGATATCTTCCTGCTGTTCGGAAAATTCGCAGATCTTACCGGCACAGCCAATGGAATAGAGCGATGGCTCGTGGGCCATGTCTTCGGGGTCCCGTGGCTGGATAATGCCGATGACCCGATGGCTTTCCATGGCATCGCGCACCATATCCACATAACGCGGTTCGAAGACATTCAGAGGAAGCTGCCCGGTGGTCAGAAGGAGGGCTCCTGTCAGAGGGAAGACCGGCAAAATAGCCGGCAATTCTTCCAGTCCTGACGTGGTGCCCTGATCACTCATGAGAATAACAAAGATGATAGGCCGCGGCGCAGTTCTTTGGTGATGTCATGCATGGGTCCTAAAACCTCGAACAGTTTAAGAAGCTCCTGACGGGCAATTGCATCCTGCCATTCCCGGTCTCGCCGAATGATCTCCAGCAACTGATTACCGCCATCGGTATAATGCTGGGCACCGATCTGGGCGCGGGCGAGTTCCAGGCGGGCTTCCAGATTATCCGGATCCTCTTCAACTCTGGCAAGGAGCGGGGCCAGTTCACCGGCACCGGCGGCATTTTGCGCGAGTGACAAAGCGGCAAAAGCAGCAGAGACCGCCGGATTTTTCTTGTCAGCTTCCTGTAATGTGGCCAGCAGATTTTCGGCGGCTTCGATCTCTTCCATTTTCAGGTAGATCCGGGCCAGATGACCTTTGGCCTCTGCATTGTCCGGCTCGATATCCAGGATTTGGGCGAAAGCGGCGAGCGCCACTTCGATATTATCCTCTTCAAGGGCCGCAATACCGGCTTCCATGGCAGCTTCAACAGGAGACGGTCCAATGGCGCCGCCGGCATTTTTCTCGATGAATTTCTTGATCTCGCTTTCGGGCAAAGCACCCATGAAGGCATCAATCGGCTGCCCGTTCTTGAAGGCAAAGACGGCAGGAATGGATTGCACCCGAAGCGCCTGGGCAATCTGCGGATTCTGATCGATATCGATCTTTACCAGGGAAACGGCACCGCCGGCATTGTCGACGATCTTTTCCAGGACAGGACCGAGCTGTTTACAGGGGCCGCACCAGGGCGCCCAGAGATCGACCAGCACAAGCCGTTCCTTGCTGGCATCCAC
>DIYE01000363.1:0-189 GCA_002428885.1 Alphaproteobacteria bacterium UBA6062 | reverse complement strand
TTGCTGGCATCCACAACATCCCCGTTAAAGCTTTCGGTCGTTCCGTCGATGACCCAGCCGGAGGATCCCATTGCCTGATTGTCGTTAAGCGTTTCCATACCGTGACTATACCAATTCTGTTCCAAGTTACCAATGAGTCGGTGCTCCGACTCTCAAGTATATCTTCCCGTGCCGGGCCGTCCAGTTTTA
>DIYE01000380.1:2581-16769 GCA_002428885.1 Alphaproteobacteria bacterium UBA6062 | reverse complement strand
TTGACGAGAGCAACCTGCCGTTCCGCTTCGGACTGACCTTCAAAATATCCGTAAGCACCAGCCGCACTGAGCAGTCCCAGATACAATACTGTCTTCAGGAATTTGTTGCGGCGCTCGCGCGCCCGCTTTTTTTCGGAAAGGCCTAGTCCGTAGCTCATGGTCGATCACAATCGGTGAAATATAACGGGAACAGTACTCCTGTGTTTTTTAACCATTGGACCGGATAAAGGCAAGAGAGGTTCCACCGCGAAGCAATACAGCTTCATCCTGGAACATGTCAGGTCTCCAGTTCTGCGTCCCAATAAAGAAAATCCCGCCAGCTTTCATGCAGATAGTTTGGTGGAAACCCGCGGCCTTTTTCATTCAGGACCTGCATGGTTGGGACGTAAGGTTTCACGTCCGGGAACATTCTCGCTTCATGGGTGAGCCGCCCGCCTTTCTTCAGGTTGCAGGGTGCGCAGGCCGTTGTGATATTCTCCCAGCTTGTCTGACCGCCTAGCCTGCGCGGCAGAACGTGATCAAAGGTAAGATCGTCAGAAGAGCCGCAATACTGGCAGGTAAAGCCGTCCCGCAGGAATAGGTTAAAACGGGTAAAGGCCGGCCGTTTATCCTGTTGGATATAGCGTTTTAGGCTAATAACACTGGGCAGGCGCATCTCAAAGCTGGGAGAGTGGACGACCCGGTCATATTCCGAGACGATATCCACCCGTTCCAGAAAAACGGATTTTAGTGCATCCTGCCAGGACCATAGGGAAAGCGGAAAATAACTGAGAGGTCGGTAGTCCGCATTCAGTACCAGGGCCGGAAATTTATCTGCTGAGGCCAGCATGTGTTTCGGATCCTCTGATCAGAGAAGGTCTGAAGCAAGTGTGGCGCTTAACAGCTTAAAAATCAAATGCTAATACAGTATTTTGTATTAAATATTTGTGACCCTACTGTATATCGATTGCTATGGTAGGTATCCTAGATCGTATACGGTCTAGCATCCTGGTTATTTCTTGCGAACCACATCTGCATAATATCGCCACAGGATTCTGGCGACCAGGGTTCGGTGAGGTCTGAGGGGAGCGATAAGATCATCCATCTCTTCGACAGATGGTCGCTTGGGCAGATCTTTCAGGTGTTGGAGTGCGGTTTTAAGGGCCACATCGCCGGCCGGCCAGATATCCTGGCGGTTCAGGCAGGAGAGAAGATAAATTTCCGCCGTCCATCGGCCAATCCCCTTGACCTGCATCAGAGTTTCCATAGCCTTCGCGTCTGTCATATCAGGAAGGCTTTCCAGAGAGAGCGTTTTGGATTGAATATCATGCGCCAGGGCCCGGCAATAAACCGCTTTTTGTTTGCTCAGGCCAAGAGCCCTCAGTTGGTCTTCCGTGAAATTCAGAAGTCTTGCCGGTGAAAAAGGGGTGATGGCAGCACTCATTCGACGCCAGATGGCGTTGGCGCTGGCCAGTGAGACCTGCTGCTCGACAATGATCTTCGTAAGGTATTGGAAACCGGCGGGTTGTGATCGATCAGGCAAGGGTTGGATCAGCGGGAGAGCCTTGGCAAAATCCGGATCTTTTTCCAGGATATAATCGAGAGCCGGCTTTAGATGCTGATCGGCTTCCAGCAGCACCGGGGATGGTGTCATTGAGCGTTTGCAGCAGCGGCTGTTTGAACAGACAGGGTACAGGCGAGTGCTTTTCCGGCCCGGGCAACCGGTGCCAGATCATTCTCGCCGTCAATGCTGGTATCCGGAATATCCGGTGTGAGGCCAATGCCGTTAAAGGATATACCGCCGCCGGCCGTAAAACGGCCGGTGGTCAGGCGAATGCCACCGCCATTGTCCAGGTCATACAGGGTCTGCATGGTTCCTTTGCCGTAACTTTGCTGACCGAAAATGCGGGCCCGGTTCTGGTTCTGAAGAGCCCCCGCAACAATTTCTGCCGCAGAGGCAGAGCCTTTATTCAGCATCACCATAATTGGTCTGCCGCCGATACGATCTCCTGAATCTGCATCTTCCTCGGAGAAGCTTCTGCCCCGGTTAATGGCGGAGAAGATGTTGCCCTCTTCCAGGAACTGATCAGCGACATCTACAGCGGCCGTTACCAGACCGCCCGGATTATTTCGCATGTCGAGAATGATCCCGCACAAGCGGCTTCCAAGGCGTCGGTCAAAATGATCAAGAGCGTCGTCAACGGCATCAATTGTCTTGCGATTAAAGGAATGGATGCGGATATAGCCTACATCGCCATCTACCTTATAATTGACAACTTCCAGTTCAACAGCCCGTCGCTCCAGCCCAAGCTTGATTGGTGTTTCCACACCCGCTCGCTTGATTGTCAGGACCGCATGGCTGCCTTCCGGTCCGCGAAGCTTGGCAATGGCTTCGGGGAAGCTGTAGCCCTTGAACGGTTCTCCATCCAGATGCGTAATAACATCATCTGGCAGAATGCCAGCCTTTTCTGCTGAGGAACCTTTGAGGGGAGTGACAACTGTCAGTTCGTCGCCGCGCATTTCAATGCGAAAACCGAAGCCGACGAACCGCCCGTCCAGGTTTTCCTGATATCGCTTATAAGCCTGCGGGCTCATATAGCCCGAATTTTTATCCAGTGAAGCCATCACGGCATTCATCGCCCGGGTGGTTGCGGTAATATCCGGATCCGGTTTTTTCTCAAGACCACGAATGGCTTCGTCAACTAACGCCTCGGTGTCCACTTCATCCACATAGCGGGTATTAATCCGCTGCAGGGCAGAGGCCATGGTGTCCCGTTCTTCAGCCCAGTTATCGGGTTTGCCGACAATCCGGAAATAGGCTTCTTCATAACGCTCCACTGCATTGACAACGGCTCTGTCCTTCGTGAAAGGCAGGGCGCAGGCTGTCAGCAGCGCGATCAGATTCGCAAATATCAGAAACTTTCTGAACATCGGTACAAAAATCTTTAGCGTTAATAAAGTCTTAACAAAGCTAATCACTGTATGCATCTGTGACAAGAGAACAAATCTTTTATTTCGTTTTTTGTTCATTTTTGACCTATTGTAGCGCCATGAAAATCGTAACCCGTTTTGCGCCGAGTCCCACAGGATACCTGCATATTGGCCATGCTTACTCCGCTTCTCTTGCTTTTCAGAAGGCTAAAGAGAGCGGTGGTCACTTTTTGGTGCGGATTGAAGATATTGATGGTACGCGCTGCCGCCCGGAATACGAATCTGCTCTTTATGAGGACCTTTCCTGGATTGGTCTTGAGTGGGAAAAACCGGTTCGTCGGCAAAGCGATCACCTGGAAGACTATGAAGCTATTCTGGAGCGGCTGCATGAAAAAGGGCTACTCTATCCTTGTTTCTGTACACGAAAAGATATTGCGGCAGAGATCGCAAAAAGCAATACCGCCCCGCATGGGCCGGATGGTCCTCTTTATCCCGGACTGTGTCGTCCTCTATCGGATGAGGAGCGGCAGAAGCGCTTTTCAGAGGGTGTTCCTTATGCTCTTCGTCTGGATATGCAAAAAGCCCTTAAGACGGTTCCAAAGGATAAACTGGTTTTCCGTGAGCTTGAAAAAGGCCTGATACAATGCGATCCGGCCCGTTTCGGAGACGTGGTGTTAGCCCGAAAAGAGACCCCGACCAGTTATCATCTGGCGGTTACCCTGGATGACGCGCTACAGGGCGTTAATCTGGTGGTCCGGGGGCAGGATCTGTTTGAAGCCACCTACGTTCAAAGGCTGCTCCAGGCTTTGCTGGATTTACCGACCCCCGATTACCTGCATCATGGTCTTGTCTCCGATACAAAAGGTAAGCGGTTGGCCAAGCGGGATAAAGATGCGACCATCCGATCCCTTCGCGAAAACGGTTACACAGCAGAAGAGGTGCGGAAAATGGCCGGGTTCGGCGCATAAAAAAGCCGGCTCACAATGGCCGGCTTATCTGATGAGGGGCGGGAAGGATTAAGCCGCTTTGTCTTTGGCCAGGATGATATCCACCATATCCGCCATGATCCCCAGCATATCGAAATCCTTCGGGGTATAGACGGCAGCGACGCCCTGTTTTTTCAGCTCTGCCTCATCTTCCGGCGGAATGATGCCGCCAACCACGACCGGCAGATCCGAAAGACCAGCGGCCCGTAGTTTTTCAACCACATCTGTTGCCAGTGATATATGGGAGCCTGACAGAATAGAGAGGCCGACCAAATGGACGGATTCTTCAAGGGCGGAATTGACGATCTGGTCCGGTGTCAGGCGAATGCCTTCATAGACCACTTCCATGCCACTGTCTCTGGCGGCCACGGCAATCTGCTCTGCACCGTTGGAATGACCGTCTAGGCCCGGCTTGCCCACCAGTACTTTGATAGGACGTCCCAGCTTGCCTGCAGCGTTAGATACTTTGCTGCGCACCGCATCAATAGCGTCGCCCGAAGCATTGGAGATGGCGCCGCTGACACCCGTCGGCGCCCGGTATTCGCCGTAAATGGACCGCAGGGCTTCAGACCATTCACCGGTGGTGACACCAGCCTTGGCGGCTGCAATGGAGGCCGGCATGATATTCTCGCCTGCGACGGCTGCCGCTTTCAGGGCTTTCAGGGCTTCTTCCACTTTTAAAGAATCCCGGGCATCTTTCCAGGCCTGCAGCCGGGCAATTTGCTCCGCTTCCACCGCCGGATCAACGGTCATAATGCCGCCGTCACCAGCTTGTGTGAGCGGGGACGGGGTGCTTTCCGTAAACTTATTGACGCCAACCACCGGGATATCGCCGGAGATTACGGACTGGACGCGATTGGTATTGGATTGAACCAGGGCTTCCTTGAGATATCCCGATTCAACGGCTGCAACGGCACCGCCCATTTTATCAATGCGATCCAATTCTTCCCGGGTGGCGGCTTTCAGCTCTTCCACTTTGCGGTCAATCTCAACGGAACCTTCGAAAATATCACCATATTCCAGAAGGTCGGTTTCAAAGGCGACAATTTGCTGGAGACGAAGAGACCATTGCTGATCCCAGGGGCGCGGCAGGCCAAGAGCTTCATTCCAGGCGGGCAACTGCACAGCGCGTGCCCGGGCTTTCTTGGAAAGAACCACCGCCAGCATTTCCAGCAGGATCCGGTATACGTTATTTTCCGGCTGCTGTTCGGTCAGGCCAAGGGAGTTGACCTGAACTCCGTAGCGGAACCGCCTGAATTTCTCATTTTCCACGCCATACCGATCCTGCAGGATCTCATCCCACAGATCGACAAAAGCGCGCATTTTGCACATTTCCGTAATAAACCGGATGCCGGCATTGACGAAGAAGCTGATCCGGCCAGTGGCCGCCGGGAAGTCCTGCGGGCTTATTTGTCCCGATGAGCGCACTGCATCGAGAACAGAAATGGCCGTGGCCAGAGCAAAGGACAATTCCTGAACCGGCGTCGCGCCCGCTTCCTGCAAGTGATAGGAGCAGACATTGGTCGGGTTCCATTTAGGCATGTCCTGATAGGTAAAGCTGACCACATCGGTGATCAGTTTCATGCTGGGACCGGGCGGGAAGATATAGGTACCGCGCGAAAGATACTCCTTGATGATATCATTCTGAACCGTGCCCTGCAGTGCCTTGCGGTCCGCACCCTGTTCTTCCGCAACGGCCACATACAGCGCCAACAGCCAGGCCGAAGTCGCGTTAATCGTCATGGAGGTGTTCATTTTCTCAAGCGGAATTTCATCAAACAGGGTCCGCATATCACCAAGGTGACAAACGGGAACGCCAACCTTACCAACCTCTCCCCGGGCCAGCACATGATCCGAATCGTATCCTGTTTGCGTGGGCAGGTCGAAGGCAACGGACAGCCCTGTCTGACCTTTCCCGAGATTCGTTTTGTAAAGCTCGTTAGAAGCTTTGGCAGAGGAATGACCCGAATAGGTTCTGAAAAGCCAGGGCCTGT
Organism: Alphaproteobacteria bacterium UBA6062; assembly: GCA_002428885.1. Taxonomy (GTDB): domain Bacteria; phylum Pseudomonadota; class Alphaproteobacteria; order Sneathiellales; family Sneathiellaceae; genus Sneathiella. The sequence continues at coordinate 10,879 of DIYE01000380.1, read as the reverse complement.
CTGTGCGCCTTTCCGGAGCGTTTCCCGAGGGTGTAGCTGTCGTTTCGCTCATAATTTTCTTTCGTCTTCACTCAGTAAAATGGACGCTTGTTTCTTATTCTTTGTCACATAAGCAATAACATAACTTTATTTTGCAGTGCAAAAAAAACTTGCGTGTCAGCTTAAGGTCAGTAATCATCACCATTATTAACGCTGGATCGGGATCTGGCGAGAAAAAAAATGATGCGCTGCGGAATTGTAGGGCTTGGGAGAAAGCCGGATCAAACCGGATTATGCGTGCTGACACATAGTTAGAGGATGTTGTGATGTCTGTTGAAAAAGCTGTGGAGCTGGATACAAGTCAGGGAATTTCTTCGGAAGGACCGATCAAAGATCTGTACGAAGTGGGTGAGATTCCCCCGCTGGGCCATGTGCCGAGTAAGATGTATGCCTGGGCTATTCGCCGGGAAAGGCACGGGGAGCCTGAAAAGGCCATGCAGGTCGAGGTGGTGGATACACCTGAACTTGATTCCCATGATGTTCTGGTCCTCGTGATGGCCGCCGGTGTCAACTATAACGGCGTCTGGGCCAGCCTCGGCGAGCCAATCTCAGTCTTCGATGTGCATAAAGAACCCTATCATATTGCCGGTTCCGATGCCTCCGGTGTTGTCTATGCCGTCGGCAGCAAGGTAACCCGTTTTAAAGTCGGTGATGAAGTTGTGGTTCACTGTAACCAGGATGACGGTGACGATGAGGAGTGTAACGGCGGTGATCCGATGTTCTCCCCCAGCCAGCGAATCTGGGGCTATGAAACGCCCGACGGATCCTTCGCCCAGTTCTGCCGTGTGCAGGATCGTCAGTTGATGCCGCGTCCCAAGCACCTGACCTGGGAAGAAAGCGCCTGTTACACACTGACACTCGCGACCGCTTACCGGATGCTGTTTGGCCATCGCCCGCATATTCTGCGGCCGGGGCACAATGTTCTGGTCTGGGGTGCGTCCGGTGGTCTCGGCTCCTTTGCCGTTCAGATTTGTGCGGCAGCCGGTGCTAATGCGATCGGTGTGATTTCCGACGAATCCAAGCGTGAGTTCGTGATGTCTCTCGGTGCGAAGGGGGTTCTGAACCGCAATGACTTTGACTGCTGGGGACAATTGCCGACAGTTAATGGCGACGGCTTTGGCGATTATATGAAGAAGACCCGTGAGTTTGGTAAAGCCATCTGGGATATTACCGGTAAGGGTAATGACGTGGATTTCGTCTTTGAACATCCCGGTGAATCCACCTTCCCGGTGTCCTGTAATGTTGTAAAGCGCGGCGGCATGGTTGTGTTCTGTGCGGGTACCACCGGCTTCAACCTCACCATGGATGCGCGGTTCGTCTGGATGCGTCAGAAGCGGATCCAGGGTAGTCACTTCGCCAACCTGAAACAGGCGTCTCAAGCCAATAACATGGTCATTGAGCGGCGAATTGATCCTTGTATGTCGGAAGTCCTGTCCTGGGATGATATCGCCCGGGCGCATACAAAAATGATGAATAACGAGCATAAACCAGGTAACATGGCTGTTCTGGTTTCTGCCAAGGTCCCCGGCCTGAGAACGGTTGAGGATGCAATCGAAGCAGGGAACTCCTAACGGAGTTCCTTTGTTTTCTTGGGCTAGGGGCAGACCCTAAAGAATAACAAGAAGAATAACGTAACTGGACGACTATGACAGATCAGAACACTCCCCTTGTCCTGGAAGGGCTGGACGGCTTGTGCGCCAAGGCGCTGGAAGCCGCAGAAATCTTGAAACAGCAGGCCATTCAGGCCGTTGCCGCCATGACCCGCGGTGAAAACGGCCGGATCAGCGCCAAGCTTGTGGAACGGAATCAGTATGCCACTCATGGCCTCGCCTGGCTGGTGACCTATGTGGAAACCCTGAAAGAAACGCTCGCCTGGACCCGAAATCTGGAGAGCGAAGGTAAGTTGGGGGAGCTTGAGCAGCTCATGCTGCAAGGCGGATTCGCAGAATATCTTAGTCAGCTTGAAGGCGGGATTCCCATGACGCTCGGTGAGATCATCCGTCCGGGTGATCTCGGGGTCGGGGATTATGCCCTGACATCCTTCCGAACCGAACCGGTTCTTACGCTGATGGAAAAAGGTTATACTGCTGCCGTCCGCGAACGGATTGCCGTTCTGGTAGCAGAAGGAATGGATACGGGTCATTTCGGGGATCCTTGTCTGGATGAAACCTATTCCATGATCCGCGATCAGTTCCGTCGTTTCTCGGACGAAGAAGTGATTCCTTACGCCCATGAATGGCATCTCAAAGACGAATTGATTCCCCGTAAGGTGGTCGATCAGATGTCTGAGCTCGGCGTGTTTGGTCTGACAGTACCGGAGGACTATGACGGGCTGGGTCTTGGCAAGATGTCCATGTGCGTGGTTTCTGAAGAGCTATCCCGTGGTTATATCGGTGTTGGATCTCTCGGTACCCGGTCTGAAATTGCCGCCGAACTGATCCTGACCGGCGGAACGCAGGCCCAGAAAGATAAGTGGCTGCCGCAGATCGCCACCGGTGAGATTCTGCCGACGGCAGTCTTTACGGAGCCGAATACCGGCTCTGACCTGGCCTCCCTCAAGACCCGGGCCGTCAAGGATGGTGACGTTTACAAGATCACCGGTAACAAGACCTGGATTACCCATGCTGCCCGCGCTGATGTGATGACCCTGCTGGCCCGCTCCAATCCGGATGAGCCCGGTTATAAAGGCCTTTCCATGTTCCTGGCCGAAAAACAGCATATGACGGAAGAAGAGGATTTCCCGACGGAAGGTATGACCGGCGGCGAGATTGAAGTGCTTGGCTATCGCGGTATGAAGGAATATGAGCTTGGCTTCGATAATTTCGAGGTCAAAGCGGAAAATCTTCTGGGCGAAGAAGAAGGCAACGGCTTCAAACAGTTGATGCAGACCTTTGAAAGCGCCCGTATCCAGACAGCCGCCCGGGCACTGGGTGTTGCCCAGAATGCCATGGAGCTTGGGTTGCGGTATGCACTGGATCGCATCCAGTTCTCCCGTCCGATCATTGAATTTCCTCGCGTGGCCGGCAAGCTGGCCTGGATGGCGGTGGAGATCATGATGGCCCGCCAGCTGACTTATGCCTCCGCTCGTGCGAAAGACGAAGGTCGTCGATGTGATCTGGAAGCGGGCATGGCCAAATTGCTGGGTGCCCGCGTTGCCTGGCAGGCGGCGGATAATGCGCTGCAGATTCACGGCGGTAACGGCTTTGCCCTGGAATATCCCATCAGCCGGGTCCTTTGCGATGCCCGTATCCTGAATATTTTTGAAGGGGCCGGTGAAATCCAGGCCCAGATTATTGCCCGTCGCCTTCTGGAAGGTGCCAACTAGATATTTTTGTCAGGCGGTTTGGGAAAATCCAAACCGTCTGAATTCCTTCCTAGTTGCGGACAACCTTGATATCCGGCCATTGGGAGAGCCAGGGTTTTATTCTTAGGCGTTCCTCAAACTGATCTATTTTTTCTAAGCCTGCCGGTGTTGCTCTGATGATCATGCCAAAGAGATCGTCCAGACCAAAGGGAGCCAGAATTGTCAGTGCGCCGTCTTTTTCAAGCCGCACAGCAACAGCTGTTGGCGTTTCCAACCAAAACCGCATTGCATCTTCTGTATTCTTGTAGGGAGGATTGTCGTTCCGGAGGTGCATACGCGCCTGATTTTTGACAGACCAGGGGATCTGCGGCTTTTGTTCCTGAAGTGCCCGCTCATATGTCCGTTCCTGTTGCTGCGAAAGCTGAGCAGGGTCGAAATAGAGGACATCAATATCATCCAGGTATGATTTTGCCTTGCCGGAAAGGTGATCCCAGACCAATGCCCGGACAAAACCTGCTCCGATGGCCCAATCCGGTAGGTCTAAAGAGCGAACTGTTTCCAGAAGGGCTATCGACCCTGCATCAGCGCGAATCAAGGCTTCAAGCCTGGAAAAAAGAATCTGATGGGACATCATCAGTATGACTATTTGTTGTCTTCGGCTTCTTTAGCCAGTCGCAATGCTCGCAGATTAGCTGTTTTTTCAGCGCGTTCCTGAGCGGCTTTCTCTTTGTCTCGGATCAGCTGCTCAGACTTTTTCTGACTTGCGGATAGCGGGTTCTTTTTTTTGGATGACTTGGACATGGAATTCGCCTTTGCAACGGAGGATGCTAACAGGCTGAAGGGGTCACCCGGCAAGCGGTAATGTCGGACGGGATAGTAAGTCACCATTTCAGCAGGACCATTATGCAGGCTGAAAGGTCAGAATAACAATTTAATTCTGCAGGCTCTGGAAAGCCTGCAGAAGATAACAGAATCGCTGAGTGCGCAGAGGCACTGAGCAGTTCGGTAACGGGAATCAGCCGATGACGGAAATATTCTCTGCAGAAGACTTTCCGTTTCTGCCTTCCTGAAGTTCGTAAGAGACTTTTTGACCTTCGTTCAGCGTGTTCAAGCCGGCGCGCTCAACAGCAGAAATATGAACAAACGCATCGCTTGAGCCATCTTCCGGCTCAATAAAGCCAAATCCTTTAGTCGGGTTGAACCACTTAACAGTTCCAGTAGCCATAATTTTATTCCTTATACAAGGTGAAGGGAACTGCCGCACCATGCAGCAGAGTATTTTTTAACGATCACACAGGTCTAGGAATAACGTAGCAAATCAGAAATCTGATTATTCAGGTCAGTCAGAACGAATGTAGAACGTGCTGCTTACATATATTTATAAAGAAGAATGTCAATCATTAAGCGCCAAAAAGCAGCTGATATTGTTCATTCTGTTGCCTTGGGCAGATCGGCAACATCGATCGCATCGCTGCGTTTTTCCATCTTCCCGTTGAAATTAAAGCCGAGAACAGCGGTGATGGTTGCTCCCAGCAAAACCAGGGTCCAGCTGAAATAGAGCCAGATCAAGAACAGCGGCAGGATAGCAAGGGCGCCGTAAATGACTTCATAGCTTGGAAAATACAGCAGATAGAGACGGAAGAAATGTTTGCCGAGAATAAACAGCGCAGCAGCAATGGCGGCACCGATCAGTGCATGTCGCCATTTCACCTTTCTTGCTGGAACCAGCCTGTAGAGCAGGAATAAAGCGATAAAACAAACGAGAAAAGGAATCAGAAAGCGGAAATAGTCAACAATGGGGGAAAGATCGATACCGCTGGCGGATTGAGTGAGGTCCGAGATCCAGCGAACCAGTGTGAGACTGGTGGACAGGGCAATAGGGCCAAGCAGGGTAATGACCAGGTAAGCGAAAAATCGTTTAAAGATATTCCGGGTTGTCTTCACCTGCCATATCTGACCGAAGATCGTTTCTATACTGGACAGCAGAAGAAAAGCGGTGACCGCCAGTCCTGCCAGTCCGAAATAGGTGAGTTTTTCTGCATTCAGGACCAGATCCTGCAAAAGGTCATGAACCTGGGAAATAGCGCCCGGCAGCAGGTTATCAAACAGGAAAAAGGCGATATCTTCCTGCAGGCTGTAATAGGCATCCACATATGTCAGCATTGAGAGCGCCAGGACAACAACCGGAACCAGGGCCAGCAGAGTCTGGTAGCTGAGGGCTGTCGCCATGCGCAGGCAGTTCTGGTTGGCAAAATGCTTTGCCATATCCTTCACCAGATGCAGAAGCTCAGCCCTCATAACGTTCCTCCGCTGATTCGGTCAGTCCGGAAATTTGATGCTGGCCTGTTCGCCGCCGATGCCCCAGTCTTCTTTCTTGATCTCTGTAATTATCACATCAACACTGGCTTCCGAAACACCCGTGATACGGACGGTTTCCCGGGTCAGGGCCTGGATAAGGTTCCGCTTGGTCTCGGCGTCGCGGCCTTCAAACATTTCAACTCGGATCATAGGCATGACGTTTTCCTTTTGCTTTACACAACATTGATTTCGGCAAGGGGAGATCGGGTAATCATCCGCTCATAGGAAAAGCGGGAGAGATCAAGGGTCTGATACTCACCTGTCAGGGCAATCTCCGAAATGGCCCGGCCGACCGCTGGTGCCTGCTGCAGACCGTGACCGGAAAAACCATTGGCGAAAATGAAATTTGAGACTTCCGGATGCGGACCCAGAACGGCATTTTGATCCAGCAGGTTATAGGCATAGTGGCCAGCCCAGGCATTTTCCATCTTGATGGCCTCAAAAGCCGGGACGCGATGGGCCAGGATGGGCCAGATATGTTCTTCGAACCAACTGTAGTCAATCTCGAAATCGAGGCAATCCGGATCCTTGGACGGATCGGGAGAGCAGCCGGTGATAAACTGATTGCCTTCCGGTCGGAAATAGACGCCGCTGGGATCAATGGTCAGCGGGCAGTTTTCAACAGGCGTTCGGCAGGAAAAGGAATAGACAAACCGTTTTCTCGGACGCACAGCCAGATCAATGCCGGCCCATTCAGCAACCGTTGATGCCATTACACCGGCCGCATTGACAAGAGTTCCGCAAGCTATCCGTCCCCTCTCTTTCAATAGAATTGCCTGGACGGATTTGCCGGCCGTTTCCAGTCCAAAAGCTTCATCTTTGAGAAAGGTCACGCCCTGGGATATCGCCTTTTTCCGAAACGCCTGGTTCAGGCCGTAAGCGTCCAGCCAGCCTTCGCCTTGCTGTCCGGCAGATCCGCCCGCCAGATCGGAAACGGTCATCCAGGGATAGGCCCGGGCCAAATCATCCGGATCCAGCAACTGAACAGAAACGCCTTCCTGCGTCTGGACCTGATGATTGTTGTAGAGAACCGGAATCTGCTGATCCTGCGCCAGGAACAGATAACCTTTCTCCTGAAAATCAACATCTACCGGATCACCATCGACACTGAGGTGGTTGGTGATATCTTTCAGGAAATCTGCGGCAAATTTTGAAATCCGGATATTTTCAGGCGTTGAAAACTGCTGCCGGATACCGCCGGCTGACCGGGCTGTTGAGCCAACCTGATAGCTAGGGTCTTTCTCAATAACGGCAATGGTTTTCCCTGCCGCTTCCTCTTTGGAGAGAAAGTAAGCGATGGAGGCGCCGACGACACCGCCGCCGATGATAACAATATCAAACGTCATATTTGTAACAGATACCACTTTCAGGGACTGCCGCCTTGGAGGGGCAGGGATAATATGCTATTTGGGTCACATGATTGACTATCTCATTATTGCCGCTATGGCCGCAACTGCTCTTGTGGTTCTTGTCGGAATTTTAAACATGTCCGGCAGCAGCGAAAAGCGGGGTCGGACCAGTAACATCCTGATGCGCTGGCGGATTGGATTGCAGGTGCTGGCCATTGCCCTGATTATGATCAGTATCTGGATGGGGACGTCGGGAGCGTAATATTTCATGGTCAAGCTGACAAAAATATATACCCGGGGCGGCGACAAGGGGCAGACATCCCTTGGAACTGGAGAGCGGGTTTCCAAGGATAATACCCGGGTGGAAGCCTATGGGGATGTAGATGAGTTGAACGCTATTATCGGTCTTGCCCGCCTGAAAGCCGTGGGAAAGACGGATGATATGCTCAGTCGTATCCAGAATGATCTTTTTGACCTCGGTGCTGATCTGTGTACGCCTGAGGTGGAAAACCCTAAATATCCGCCTCTCAGGATGGTTGAAGAGCAGACGGAGCGTCTTGAAGCTGAGATTGATTCGCTAAACGCGGAACTGGAGCCGCTCAATTCGTTCATTCTGCCGGGCGGATCAGAAATTTCTGCCTATCTTCACCATGCCAGGACAGTTTGTCGCAGGGCGGAAAGGCGAATGGTTTCGCTTTCTGAAGTCGAAAAAATAAGCGATTTTTCAATCACTTATGTTAACAGGCTTTCCGATTTTCTGTTTGTTCTGGCGCGTTATGAAAACAAAAAGGGTCAAGAAGACGTTCTTTGGGTCCCCGGGGCTAATAGATAGCCTTTTACAGACCGGCTTTGTCCGTTAAAAAGACGGGCGGGGCCAAACAAAAAAATGGCTGTGTCAGTAATTTGACAGAAAGTCATTTGCTAATTATTGTGCACCGCCGAAATAAACGTAAAAAACCCCCCCTTAACGGATGCTGGTTTTTTTGAAACCTGCAGGACCGAAGGGCCAATTTGGCTTGGGAGATAACCGATCCATGAAAGTTCTCGTCGCTGTTAAGCGTGTCGTAGACTACAATGTGAAGATCCGTGTTAAAGCGGACAACACAGGTGTAGACCTAGCAAACGTAAAAATGTCTATGAATCCCTTCGACGAAATTGCCGTCGAAGAAGCTCTCCGTCTTAAAGAAGCTGGAAAAGCAACCGAGGTTGTCGCTGTTTCCGTCGGTCCGCAGGCCGCTCAGGAAACCA
>DIYE01000380.1:0-2512 GCA_002428885.1 Alphaproteobacteria bacterium UBA6062 | reverse complement strand
CTCAGGAAACCATCCGTACCGCTCTCGCCATGGGCGCGGACCGGGGCATTCTCGTCAAAACCGATGACGAAGTTGAGCCGCTTGGCGTTGCAAAAATCCTGAAAGCCGTTGCCGAGGAAGAAAATCCCGATCTGGTGATTGTCGGTAAACAGGCGATTGATGATGACAGCAACCAGACCGGTCAGATGCTGTCCGCTCTGCTGGGCTGGTCTCAGGGTACTTTTGCTTCTGAAGTTGATCTCGGTGAGGGTTCCGTCAAGGTTACCCGTGAAATTGACGGTGGCCTGCAGACGGTTGATCTGAAGATGCCGGCTGTGGTGACGACCGACCTGCGCCTGAACGAGCCGCGTTATGCGTCTCTGCCGAACATCATGAAAGCAAAGAAAAAGCCGATTGATGAAAAAGATCTTGCCGATCTCGGTGTTGATGTGGCCCCGCGCCTGACAACCCTGAAAGTTGAAGAGCCTGCCAAGCGTGAAGCCGGCGTGATGGTTGAAAGCGTTGGCGAGCTGGTCGAAAAACTTAAAAACGAAGCGGGAGTTATCTAATGTCTGTTCTTGTTTATGCTGATCATGATAACGCCGCACTGGGTGCTGCAACGCTGAACGCTGTTACCGCTGCATCCGAACTGGGTGGTGACGTTCATGTGCTGGTTGCTGGTTCCGGTTGTGCCGCTGTTGCCGATGAAGCTGCGAAAGTTGCCGGTGTTGCAAAAGTGATCCTCGTGGATGACGCGGCTTATGCCAATGCACTGGCTGAAAGCACCGCCAACCTGATCGTTGGTCTTGCTGATGGTTATAACGCTGTTGTTGCTCCGGCTACCACATCCGGTAAGAACATCCTGCCGCGCGTTGCTGCACTCCTGGATGTGGCACAGATTTCTGAAATTACGGCCGTTGTTTCTGCGGACACTTTTGTGCGTCCGATTTATGCCGGTAACGCCATGGCGACCGTTCAGTCTTCCGACGCGAAGAAAGTCATTACGGTCCGGGCGACAGCCTTTGCCGCTGCTGCTGCCGAAGGTGGTTCCGCTTCTGTAGAGAACGGTTCTGCGGCAGGTGATGCAGGCCTTTCCTCTTTCGTTGGTGAAGAACTGTCCAAGTCGGAACGTCCTGAACTGACAGCTGCGAAAATCGTTATCTCCGGTGGTCGTGGTATGCAGTCCGGTGACAACTTCCCACTGGTTGAAGCTGTTGCTGACAAACTGGGTGCTGCTGTTGGTGCCTCTCGCGCCGCTGTTGATGCCGGATTTGTCCCGAACGACTATCAGGTTGGTCAGACCGGTAAGGTTGTTGCACCTGAGCTGTATATTGCCGTCGGTATTTCCGGTGCCATTCAGCATCTAGCCGGTATGAAGGACAGTAAAGTCATTGTTGCCATCAACAAAGACGAGGAAGCTCCGATCTTCCAGGTTGCCGACTACGGTCTGGTGGCTGATCTGTTCAAGGCTTTGCCGGAACTGGCTGACGCACTTTAATGGGTTGTGTTGGCGATAATGCGGGCGCTATGATCTTCCCGGTGAGTGTGTGACAGGACAGCGAGCTATGATTAAGAAAGTAGGTGTTATCGGTGCGGGCCAGATGGGTAATGGTATTGCCCATGTAATGGCGGTCGCCGGCCTTGATGTATATCTGAGGGATGTGAGCCAGGATCAACTGGACAAAGCCATCAATGTCATCGAAGGCAACATGAAGCGGCAGGTTGGCCGTGGAAAGCTTGATGAAGGTGATATGGCTGCCGCTATGGCCCGTATCTCCCCTGTTCTGGAAGATGATTATCTGGGCGAGATCGATCTTGTGATCGAAGCGGCAACCGAGAATGAGGAGATTAAAAAATCCATTCTCGCGCCGCTTGGACCGCAATTAAAGCCTGAGGCCATTATCGCCACGAATACATCCTCTATTTCCGTGACCCGGCTTGCCGCGGTTACCGATCGTCCCGGACAGTTCATGGGAATGCACTTCATGAATCCGGTTCCAATGATGAAGCTCGTTGAGCTGATCCGCGGAATCGCGACCAGTGAGGAAACTTTCCAGATGATCCGGGATCTGACCAGTCAGCTTGGCAAAACGCCAACCCCGGCGGAGGATTTCCCTGCCTTTATCGTGAACCGTATCCTGCTGCCCATGATTAATGAGGCGATTTATACGCTTTATGAAGGGGTAGGCTCTGTGCAGTCCATTGATACAGGTATGCGCCTTGGCGCTAACCATCCGATGGGCCCGCTGCAGCTTGCGGACTTTATTGGTCTGGATGTGTGTCTGTCCATCATGCAGGTTCTGTATGAAGGACTGGCAGATACCAAATACCGTCCCTGTCCGCTGCTCGTTAAATATGTGGAAGCGGGCTGGCTGGGTCGGAAAACCGGTCGCGGATTTTATGATTACACGACCGATGAGCCGACACCGACACGATGAGATAAGGAGCCGATATCCGGTTCTGATAATTTGCCCCGGCCTCGGCCGGGGCTTTTTTTTATGCTTTTTCAGCCGGGTTTTCAGATTTTTGACCG
>DIYE01000335.1 GCA_002428885.1 Alphaproteobacteria bacterium UBA6062 | reverse complement strand
TTCCTGAAGACAGTATTGTATCTGGGACTGCTCAGTGCGGCTGGTGCTTACGGATATTTTGAAGGTCAGTCCGAAGCGGAACGGCAGGTTGCTCTCGTCAAGGAACAAGTTGACGACCTGACCAAGCAGAATGCCCAGCTTCGGGATCAGGCCCGGGATGCCAGTGATAAGCAAAGCCAGGCCCGAGCGGAAGTTGCCAGCCTGACCCAGCGACTGGAAAGCGAAATCCCGACCGGTAAAACCCTTGAAATCCTGAATCTGATTCGGGGTCGCATGGAAGGTGGTCTGGAGCCGGACCGCATCATTACATTGATCAATCTTGCCCAGAACAGCCAGAATTGTGATCCACGGCCGGAAACCAAGCGGTTTATTGTCAATACCCCCCTGTTCAATCAGATCGGCAATTCCATCAGCCTCGCGGAAGGAACAATTACTGTAACAGGAAATGGAGAATCTGCCCTGAATGCAGACGGAAAACCGGAAGCCTGGTATGATCCGGCCAAACCGGTCACTATTCAATTCACCCAGCTCGGCGGTAAATCAGAGAAAGTGGAAGGCCTCTTGCCTATTCACAAGAGCGTCGTCTTCGGTGGGAACGAATATCGCTTCAGCATCCTGAACAGCCGCCAGAGTTTTGCGACAATCTCGGCAACGCGCTGCGACTTCCCTTAAATCAAATCCGCGAAGATAACCAGATAGCAAGGCGCGAGCCGGTTTTAACAGCGGTTGTCAGCAACTCGTAGCCCGGGGCATCTGATGCCCCCTCTTCCCGGGCGATATCACGGTGCTCAATCTCTTCGTCGCGGAATTTTGTAATGACGTCCTTGAGATCGCTTTCATCATCTCCCAGTTGCTCAAGCTGATGAAGGTAATGCTCGTCGATAACCTCTTCCACAGCCTCAGTACAAGCCATCGCAGCCTCTTTGCCAAGCAGAGCCGTCCCTGCGCCGAGCGCAAAACCGGCAATATTCCAGATCGGTGAAAGAACGGTTGGCCGGACACGGCGGTCTGTCAGGAGCTTCTCAAAGGTCTCTCTATGAACCTCTTCCTGTTCTTTCATATGCCGGATGGTATCGGCATCTTCCGTATTCTTCAGAACAGCATATTGTCCTTCATAAATACGAACCGCCCCGAACTCTCCGGCATGATCTACCCGGATCATGCGTTCGACCAACTCCTCGGGACGCAGGTCGCCCGGCAATCTGCCTTCTCCTGTTTTCCGAGAGCCACCGGTCTTAGTCTTTGCGCTTTTGGTCATGGTACTATCCTGAATAATCTTTAGGGCTTATTATACCAGAAGGCCATAAACATGAAGATAGCCATCAGGCCCGCAAAGATCAAATTGTACCCGGCCATGGATATCCCGAACATCTGCCAGGCAATCTCGTCACATTTAACAACAGGTGCAGCCATGATCTGAGCTTTCAGATCTGCCAGAGAGGAGGTTGGTGTTGTATCCGCTACGCAACCGTCCAGCCCTTTCCACCAGTCCTGCTCAACCCCCACATGGAAGCCGCCAATCGCCGCGGTTGCAGCGAAGCTAAGGCTACACAAAAGCTCAAAATAGTGACGTCCTGTTTTCCGCGCGAGGAAGAAACCGAGACCGGCGATCACCATGACTCCCACATAGGGCCAGCGCTGGTAAATACAGAGAACACACGGATGTAAATCAAACCCAAACTGCGAAATCAGCGCAAAGCCCAGTGCAAAGACGCATGCCAGGAAAGCAAGCGGTAACGACATCAAATATAAAGGAATTAATCTACTCATGGCGCCCCTCCACAACGAATGATCATACGACTATAGCAGGTATTTAAGAACGACAAAGCTACCAAACAACAGGACGAAGAAGATAATTGTCAGGATACCGAGATACTTTTCAATAAACTCCCGGATTGGCTCACCAAACACCTTAAGCAGTCCGGCAACCAGAAAAAAACGGGCACTTCTGGACAGGACCGATGCCAGAATAAAAATCCCCAGATTAAGCTGCGCAGCACCGCTTGCGATGGTGATAACCTTATACGGAAAAGGTGTCAGACCAAAAAACGCAACAATGGAGCCGCCCCATTCATGATAGGCTTCGCGGAAGCGGGCAAACTTGTCCTCATAGCCGTAAAAGCCGATCACGGCTTCGCCAACCAATTCAAAAAAGAAAAGGCCTATGGCATATCCCAGTAGTCCCCCAAGGACAGACCAGAAGCTGCAAATGAATGCGATTCTCCAGGCTTGTGCACGATTGGCAAGAACCATGGGGATCAACATCACATCCGGAGGGATCGGAAAGATGGAACTTTCTACAAACGCCACACCTCCCAAAAACACCTTGGCCCGCGGACGAGCAGCCAGACTCATGGTATAGTCATACAAGCGTCTGATCATAAAAACCCTTCATCTTCTGACAGATTTCAGGCGCACTTTAGGGGAAGCTCTGTAAATTTCGCAAGATTTAACTTGGACTTAAGGCTTTTAAACTCACAGTGTTGCTTATCCACTCATTCGGTTTGATATTTTCACTCTTAAAATTCGATTTCCTGGTCCAATATCCGGTAATCAAAAAAGAGTTTTGAAAAAACAGAGAACCTTGTATGTAGGAGTGTTTTATTTGAGGGGCGGGATTTACGTAAAAAGTTGATCTTGTAACTTTTTTATTACATCATAGTATTTGTAAATCGAGTGGTTTTTGTATCTGCTCGAGTCAATTGGGGACACGCCGGCAACTATGAAACAGAAAATTCTGGTAGTAGATGACGAACCTGAACTCCGCCAGGTATTGCGGGCAACACTGGAAAAAGAGAATTATCACGTCGCAGAAGCCGGCGATGCTGAGGAAATGCGGTGTGTTTTTTCCAATGAAGATTTTGACCTGGTTATTCTGGATCTCATGTTGCCGGGAGAAGACGGTCTCAGTCTGACCCGCTATCTTAAAGAGCGTTCAGATGTCGGTGTTATTATCCTGACCGGTAAAGGAGAAAGCGTCGATCTGATTATCGGCCTGGAAATGGGCGCTGACGATTATGTCGCCAAACCCTATAATAGACGGGAATTGCTTGCCCGGATCAAAAGTGTCATGCGGCGCAGCAATCGGCAAAGTGATGCCGCAGGCGGCGAAAACCTCAAATCCCAGGTTGTGTTTTCAGGCTGGTCCCTTGATCTTCCTCATCACAAACTGGCTGCTCCGGACGGATCAGACGTCCCGTTGACCATGGCGGAATTCCAGCTCTTGCGGGTTCTCCTGGAGACACCGGGTCAACCTGTCGGCCGTGATAAGCTGAGCTTGAAGATCTTCAACAAAGAACTGAAAGAAAATAGCCGTAATATTGATGCCCTGGTACGTCGGCTAAGGCAAAAGCTGGAAATGGATGACAGCCAACCGCAAATGATCAAGTCAGTTCGCGGCTCCGGCTACACAATTCTGACCACTCTGGATTAGGGTCGCGACCCCGGAGACGATCTCTTTAAACTGATCTATTGACCGGATCACATTCATCGCTATAGTGCTGCTACTTCCACGGGATGCCCCTGTGGCGGAATTGGTAGACGCGACAGATTCAAAATCTGTTGTCCTTAGGGCGTGCCTGTTCGAGTCAGGCCAGGGGCACCACTTTTCTCATAGTCACTATTTTTTCTTGCAGAAATAGAGGGCTATATACGGCGGCATGTTATTGTGTGGCTGGCCTCCTCCGGTATCCTCAAGAAGATGTGGAAAAACTTTCCCAGGCTGAGAATTAAATTTTCTGCGAAGACCGAATGCGGCGGTAGATCCTCCAAGAAAATCTGACATATTAGCTCCTGACGGCGCCTTCTCTGCCGATATTTTGTGACCATGGGCAGGTATTTCGGGAATTTTCAAAACATGCTGCTCTGCCCCCCCTACTGCCTTTCCTTTGTCATCGGCATAAGAAACATGATTTGTTAGAGCCTCTCCTTTCACATCTTTATTTGAATGATTACCTGCTCCCACTATGAACCGCCCCTTAACTGGCTCATATAGCTCCCATCCATCGGGGCATACTTGGCTTGCCTCCTTTGTTTCAAAAGCAATTACAGCCCCCCTCATCCTGTTCAACTCCTTTTCTAAGTGAGTCGTTTTTTTCTCCAATTCAGTAATAATTGATAAGAGTTTTTCCAAGTTTTCCAGATCTCGCTGCTCATTTTGGGCATTCGCAGTTACTGGTATAGTCCATAATGTGACTGTCAAACTGATCGCTACAATGTGCTTAATCATCTTCTTCCCCCTAAGACTATTCCCTATCTCGCATAAATCGATCAAGTCGGTCGCTAACATCACTCGGCAGTTCCATGCCATTCTCTCGTGAGGTTATCTGCTGTGTGGTTATTTGCAGTGACAGCGCTGGATTTTCACGAACCCACTCTGGATCAGTATTTGCGATAGCAGGAATCGAGATTAATATGGCGTAACCGAAATACCCAAAAGTCGAACAAACAACCAATAGAACAAGAACCAATGAGATTTGTGTTCTCCCGATACGCCATACTATTACTATAGCTAAGAGCGTTATCAGAAGCACAAACAGCGCTATCATTCCAAATGCAGAATCAGCAGCAACCGGAATGATTTCATCAAAATGGCTGAAAAAATAATTCAGAAATTCAAAGAATTTTGACATGGCTCCCCCCGGACCAAATCTCGATCAAAAAAATATTATATACGATTATATTAAAGTAATCAATGATTGCTGTATGGTGTTATGGAGTAACCCTCATCAACAACACAGATCTTCTCTCTTTGTTACACTTCGCAGACAAATAAAATTAACATTTAATAATATATTAACCTCAGCAATGCTATTAAGAGGGGATTTTAAATGGCTTACTAGGTAAAATCATGTTTTGGAATCCCTCTTCAGTAACTGATTTTTTTCGCCAGTATTTTGATAATTATCCTCATTCCTGGAATTACCCAGCAGAAAATGCGGAGTCCGATGACCATCTTAAAAATACACCAAATATTATTTTTGATAGTGAAATAGAATTTACCAAATCCCTCCTGGATTCACTGAAAGAACAGATCGCCGTTATCGACGAAACGGGTGCAATCATTTACGTCAATAGCAGCTGGATCCAATTTGGCAAAAAAGGAGGATGTCTGCAAACAGAGGACTGGACAAACAGTAATTACCTGAAGGTTTGCCAGGGAGCAGCCGCTTCCGGCGATGACTTCGGCCAGAAGGCCTACCGTGGAATTCAACGCGTTATCTCCGGAGAATATCTGGATTACTCTCTTGAATATCCATGTCATAGCCCGGAAAAGCAACGCTGGTTCATGATGAATATTACCCGCCTAAAGCAGGGTAGAAACCAATACTACGTCGTTTCTCATCGAGATATAACATCCCGTAAACTTGCGGAAGAGAAGGCGCAGCAACTGGCCCGGATTGATGAGCTGACCGGCATTGCAAACCGAAGATCCTATAAAGAATTCCTGCAAAGCGAATGGCACCGCAGTGCCCGGTCCGGCGGACCTCTCACGCTTGCACTTCTCGATCTGGACAATTTTAAAACGCTCAATGATACGCTGGGTCACCAACAGGGCGACTGGCACCTGAGCACAATCGGCACATTGCTAAAATCTCACACCAACAGGGCCAGTGATCTTTGCGCCCGTATCGGCGGGGACGAGTTTGCCATGGTTTTCG
>DIYE01000101.1 GCA_002428885.1 Alphaproteobacteria bacterium UBA6062 | reverse complement strand
CCCAGGATAGCCCCAAGAACCGCGACAATCAGGAGAATAGGCGGCAGGATGGCACGGGTAATCTCTAGGATAGAGGGGCGACTGACATCCTCTTGCATGGCAGGAGCATCCCCCGGGATCAACCAGGCGCGCCCCAACATATATAGAATATAAATGCCGACCAGCATTAGTCCCGGCAACAGGGCCGCCGCAAAGATCTGTCCCACCGATATGGTTTCAATCGTGAACTTCCCTTGCGCGAACTGCGCCTGCTGATAGGCATTGGACATCACATCGGACAGAATAATCAGCAAGGTTGATGGAGGAATAATCTGCCCCAAGGTTCCAGAAGTACAAACAACCCCCGCTGCCAGTTTGGGATTGTAGCCGTTTCGCAGCATGGTCGGCAGGGCAATCAATCCCATGGCAACAACGGTTGCGCCGACAATCCCTGTAGAAGCCGCCAGCAACGCCCCTACCAGAATAACCGAAACACCAAGGCCGCCTCGGATCCTTCCGAACAGACGTCCCATGGTTTCCAGAAGATCTTCGGCGATACGGCTCTTCTCCAGAACCACCCCCATGAAGACAAAAAGCGGGATGGCGATCAGCACATCATTGGTCAACAATCCAAAGACACGTTGTCCCAGCGCTCCCATAAGCGAAAGATCAAAGGACCCGGTCACCCAGCCGATCAGCGCAAATAAGGAAGCAACACCTGCAATGGAGAAAGAAACCGGATAGCCCAGCAAAATGGCGCCGATGAGCGCCGCGAACATCAACAGATCAAGAGGAAGACTCACCAGGGGCCTCCTTCGCACGAAGCAGATCACGGAGCAAACAGGAAAAGCCCTGGATCAGAAGAAGAATACAAAATCCCGGTATCAGGGATTTAAGGAGAAAAGAGGCCGGAATACCGCCAACGGATATCGGCCCCTCCCAGATCGACCAAGACAGTTGAACCGTCGGCCAGGACCAGAAGAGCAGCAGGACCATCGCCGGGAAGAGAAAAAACACATGTCCGAACATATCAATACGGGCCCTGGAACGGCCCTGCATTTTGGCGTAGAAAATATCGACCCGAACATGTCCGTTCACCAGGAAGGTATAACCGGCTCCCAACATAAAAAGAGTACTGTGCAAATAAAGGACACCTTCATTCAGAAAAATGAAGCTGATCCCGAAGACGTAACGCATCACCACGATCGCAAATTGCAACAGCACCATCAAAAGGGCGCACCAGCGGACCGTATTCCCGACACTCTCGTTAATCCGGTCCAAAGAATTAGCAAGCTTTTCCAAGGGAGACCTTCCAGTCATAAAAATGCGGGCTGCTTCCAGCCCGCATCATAGCAAAGGTTGATCAGTATTTATAGTTGAGCGCCCGGGCGTTCATCTGACCGTTATCCGCATAAGGCATATAATCGGCAATCGATTTACGATATGTGAGGAAGCTTTCAACGATCCGCCGAACCAGCTCATCATCATCCTCGCGGAGTTCAGCAATCACTTCACCGGCGGCATTACCCATGGCAATGATAACATCTTCCGGCAACATCTTGACCTGAACACCTTGTTCCTTGACCAGCTTCGGCACCGCCAGAGCATGCTTGGTCATATATTCGGTCCAGACCGGGTTGTATAAGCTTTCACAAGCAAAGCTGACGGCTTGCTTCAAGTCATCTTCCAGCTCGTTAAACACCTTGGCATTGACAGCACATTCTTCTGCAGAAGACGGCTCTCAAACACCCGGCCAGTAGTAGTTTTTGGCAACCTGGTAGAAACCAAGCGCACTATCCGTCCAGGGGCCGATAAATTCACCGGCATCCAGCGCGCCGGATTGCAGGGCCTGGAACATGGCGCGGCCACCCATGGCCTGAACAGCCATACCCAGCTTGGCACACATTTCAGAAGCCAGACCGGTTGTCCGGAAACGCAAGCCTTTCAGGTCATCAACAGAGTTGATTTCCTCTTTGAACCAGCCTTGCCACTGCGGGCCGGAGTTACCGCACAGGAACGGCTTCAGGCCAAATCGGCCATAGATTTCATCATACAGAGCCTGACCACCACCATGGGTTAGCCAGCCCACCTGCTCGTCCGCACGAAGACCAAACGGCTGGGAACCGAACATCAGGATTCCTTTTGACTTGGATCCCCAATAAGCAGGAACGGCGTGATAAAGATCCGCAGTTCCCTGAGATACAGCATCAAAAACACCACGACCCGGTACCAACTCACCGGCTGCAAAAAGTTTCACCTCGATCCGGCCGCCGGACAGGGCAGTAATACGATCAGCCAACTTCTGGGCGGCAACTCCCGGTCCCGGTAGATTTTTCGGCCAGGCTGTAACCATCTTCCACTGACGTTTTCCGGATGCGATGGCCGGTGTTGCGAAGGAGGCGGCGGCTGCGCCGACGGCGGCTGTTTTCAAAAAGTCCCTGCGTTCCATTTTTGTCTCCTTATATGGACCCTGTTTGGCGGGTTACCTGAGACGTGTTCCGCGATTGTCACACGTTGTTGACCCTGTTCGCCTCATATCTAGCTTTTTGGAACCAGTACACTATACTGAAACTCAATTGAATATGAGGACGCTTTATGCTGTTATGTATACACATAAAAGTCAACAGGAATCGGAATGACCGCACGTCAAAATCAGTCACATCAGTCCGTACAAGCTGAACTTCTCCGCCGCATCCACTCTGGAGAGTGGACGCCCGGCGCCTTCATTCCCGGAGAAGTAGAACTTGCGGCGGAATTCGGTTGCTCGCGTACCACTGTCAATCGGGCACTCCGTCAGCTGGCGGATAGTGGCATTGTCGAGCGAAAGCGCAAAAGAGGCACCCGGGTCGTTCCCATGCCCATCGCCCGGGCTACTCTTGAAATTCCGATCATCCGAAAAGAAGTTACCGACCGGGGCGGTCACTATACCCATAGCGTCATCAAACGCGAGATTCGGACGGCTCCGGCGTCCATTAACGCCCGCCTTCAATTGCCCGCGCAAGAGCTGCTCCATCTCCAGACCCTGCATTTATCAGATAGCCGCCCCTTTATGTTTGAAGACCGCTGGGTCAATGTTTCCGCCGCTCCGGGTGTTGAAGATGCATCTTTTGAAAGCATTAGTCCCAATGAGTGGCTGGTTCAGGAAGTTCCCTATTCCGATGGGGATATCAGCTTCTCGGCTTGTGCTGCTGATGACAGCGTAGCCGAGCTTCTCGAAATCAGAGCAGGTTCTCCGCTCTTCCTTGTAGAACGGACAACCCGCCTGTATCAGACACCCATTACAACCCTGAAGATGTATTATCCCGAAGGGTTCCGGATGAGTAGTAGCCTCTAGAGGTTCCGCCCGCTATTCCGGCGGTTTATCAACAACTAGACCGGTTCGATCTTTCTGCCCCATAAATTATTTTTAGAATTATTCTAAAAACCACTTGCAAAGGATTTTTGATCCCCTTATATCGGAAGGCATCACCGTTACTAGACAGTTTGGAGATAGAGATGCTGCAGAATATGGAAGGGCAGAAAGTCCCTGAATGTACATTCCCGGTTCGGGAAGGCGATGCCTGGAAACAGGTTACAACTGACGATATTTTCAAAGGCAAAAAAGTTGTTGTTTTTGCACTGCCGGGCGCATTTACCCCGACATGCTCCTCCACGCACCTGCCGCGCTACAATGAGCTGGTCGGCACGTTCAATGAATGCGGCGTCGATGGCGTCTATTGCCTGTCTGTGAATGACACCTTTGTCATGAACGAATGGCAGAAAGACCAGAAAGCCGACAAAATCGGCTTCATCCCGGACGGTTGCGGTACATTTTCCGATGGTATGGGTATGCTGGTCGACAAAGCCAATCTCGGCTTCGGCAAGCGTTCCTGGCGTTATTCCATGCTCGTCAATGACGGGGTGGTCGAAAAAATGTTCATTGAGCCTGAAGTAGACGGCGACCCGTTTGAAGTTTCTGACGCTGATACCATGCTCTCTTACATCAACCCGCAGGCCCAGAAGCCGACAGCGGTAACCATTTTCTCCAAGCCTGGTTGTGGCCACTGTGCCCGTGCCAAGGACGCCCTGGAGAAAGCCGGTCTTGCCTATGAGGAAATTGTCCTCGGCAGTGATGCAACATCCCGCAGCCTGGCGGCTGTTGCCGGTGCGACGGCTGCACCGCAGGTCTTCATCAACGGCGAAAAAATCGGCGGTGCAGACGAGCTTGAAAAATACCTCGCCGCTTAAGCAAGCTCCGCATATGGCAGCACCCGGCGGGTTGCTGTCATAAAAAAACCCG
>DIYE01000110.1 GCA_002428885.1 Alphaproteobacteria bacterium UBA6062 | reverse complement strand
CTGACGGGATGGGTCCGCAATCGCCTCGACGGTTCGGTTGAGGCGGTTTTCCAGGGCGATGAAGCCTCTCTTCATATAATGCTGGAAAAATGCGAAGACGGCCCGCTGCTGGCCCGTGTCTTCGAGATTAAGACTAAGGATCTGACGGATGAGCCTGGTCATGAAGGCTTCAGATCAAGATCGACGTGTTAGAAATTTGAAACCAAACTTACTATTAAGTTTCGTAATATTCTTTCGCGAGATCTTCTTTGATATCATTTAATTTATGAAGGTGAATTATTAGTTGGTCGCTTGGTTTGTCAGATAAACAACACAAAATTGTACATGTTATTAATCCAAAGTCCAAGCAACTCATTATTTGTCTGTTTATTTCAAAAGAACTGGAATTTCTAATCATAATGAAATCGACAGCGACCTGATCTTTATATCGTTCTTGATCAATACTTATATTCTCAAAAATCGCCTTTTGATTTGGGTGTGCTCCAAAGTCGATAGCGAGTTGATATGCAGAATTTATCCAGTCCTCTGTGCCTTCAGGTGAGGCAGATAGCTTTTGTATGTTCTTTGCGGTGTTGCCAACAGCATTTGAGAACTTTTTTCTGCATAGCTTATGATCATCGGTAGATCTGTGCCTATGCATCCAAATTTTCTCGAGATCTTTATTTCTTGAAACTTGGTATGCATAGCAGGATGACTCAAGCATTGATCTTAGTATTGGAAATAGCCCTATACTGCTGCCCGTAGTGGCAATTCGAACCGCATTTAGAAATAGAGTAAAGCAATTTACTGACAGCAAGTTTCCAATATGGCTAGATGTCAGTTCGCACTGAAAAAGTGTATTAATAAAAAACGAATGATATTCTTTTGTAGCTATTAAAAAAGGAGAGTTTTCTTCTATGACATCTCGAGTATTTTGCTCTGCAATAGAGAAATAATCATCAAATGATTTTGAAGACTTAAATTTCATTTTCATCTTCCAAAATAAGCCCTCTATCCCCGTTCTCCAAAAATATCTTCTCAAAACTGGCCCGCAGTTCCTGATCGAACTCGTCCATAGTGATGGGGATACCCTGGTCAACCAGGGAGGTGACGCCATGCTCGGCAATACCGCAGGGGATGATGCCGTCATAATGGGCCAGATCCGGTTCCACATTGATGGAGATGCCGTGAAAACTCACCCATTTGCGGACCCGCACGCCGATGGCGGCGATTTTGTCTTCCTGTGAGCCGCGTGTCACCCAGACACCAACCCGACCGTCGCGCTTCTCGCCTTTGATCTGATACTGGGCCAGGACATCGATGACCCAGTTTTCCATATCCTCGACAAAGCGGCGGATATCGGAGCCGCGTTTCTTGAGATCCAGCATCACATAGGCAACCCGTTGACCGGGGCCGTGATAGGTATATTGACCGCCGCGCCCGGCGTCATATACCGGGAATTTATCCGGGGCGACCAGATCCTGTTCCTCGGCGCTGGTGCCAGCGGTATAGAGGGGAGGGTGCTCCAGCAGCCAGATCAATTCAGGCGCTGTTCCCTCTCGGATCGCCGCTACACGCTCTTCCATGTCCGCAAGGGCGGTTTCATAATCGATAAGCCGGTCGGATATTTTCCACTCGATTTCATGCATGGCGTCTTGTATCACAGTTCCGTCAGCGGAGGGAAATATCCCTGTGTTAAGATCTTGGTAACCCTAACCGGCGATACTCTGTTCGTATAGTTGTTTTAGCAAGGTGTGTGATGCAGGATAAAGCGATCAAGGGCGTAGATGTTGAGATTTCCGTGGTTCTCGGGAAATCCATCATGCCGATCCATCAGCTTTTGAAAATGGGCCGCGGTGCGGTCATCGAACTGGATACCACTGTGGACAGCGACGCCATCGTTCTTGCCAACAACCAGCCTATTGCCTACGGTGAAATTATTGTGGTGGACGACAATATCGGTATTTCCATCACCGACAAGATCAGTCCCAATCAGGAAGTCTGATCCTGTATCACGGGTTATTGGGATAAATTCCTGTTTACTCTGAAATTTTTCAAATCTCTCCTTGCCAGCAGCCCCGGTATTTGATATTTCCCCTCTACCTTAAGCGGTCGTGGCGGAATTGGTAGACGCGCAGCGTTGAGGTCGCTGTGGGGTAACTCCCGTGGAAGTTCGAGTCTTCTCGACCGCACCAACAAAAAGCCCCTGATGTCCTTGCGACACCAGGGGCTTTTTGTTTGCATGCTCTCTTTAAGACGGACTGATCATCTGGTCCGGTTTGACCAGGGTGTCAAACTCTTCTGCGGTCACATAACCCAGGCGGAGGGCTTCGTCTTTCAAGGTTGTACCGTTTTTGTGGGCGCATTTGGCGATTTCGGTGGCTTTGTCATAGCCGATGGCTGGAGCGAGGGCGGTGACCAGCATGAGGGAGCGTTCCATCAGGGCGGCGATGTTGTCCTCATTGGGCGTAATACCATCGACACAGCGCTCTGCGAAGCTGACGGAGGCATCGGCCAGCAGGCGAACAGATTGCAGCAGGGCGTATCCCATAACCGGTTTGAAGACATTCAGTTCGAAATGCCCCTGGCTGCCGGCAAAAGCGACGGTTGCCTGATTACCCTGAACCTGGGCACAAACCATGGTCATGGCTTCACACTGGGTAGGATTCACCTTACCGGGCATAATAGAAGAGCCGGGCTCGTTTTCGGGAATGGAGATCTCACCAATGCCACAGCGGGGACCACTGGCCAGCCAGCGCACATCGTTGGCAATTTTCATCAGGGCACAGGCAGCGGCCTTGAGCGTGCCACTGAGCATCACGATGGGGTCGTGAGCCGCCAGCGCTGCGAATTTATTAGGAGCACTCACAAAGGGTAACTCCGTGAGGCGAGCAATTTCTGCGGCCACTGCTTTTGCATAGCCTTCGGGAGCGTTCAGGCCGGTGCCCACGGCGGTACCGCCAAGCGCCAGCTCATAGATATGCGGCAGCGTTGCTTCCACGTGAGCAATAGCGGCACGCAACTGAGCGGCATAACCGGAAAATTCGTTGCCCAGGGTCAGCGGTGTCGCATCCTGCAAGTGGGTGCGACCGATTTTGACGATATCTTTGAAGTCATCGGCCTTGGTTTCAAGGGTGCTGGCCAGGTCTCGCAAAGCGGGCAGCAGTTGGTGTACCGTTTGCTCACCAGCGGCAATGTGCATGGCCGTGGGGAAGGTGTCGTTAGAAGACTGAGAGCAATTCACGTGGTCATTGGGATGAATGGGGGTTTTGCTCCCCATTTCGCCACCACTGACTTCGATGGCACGATTAGAAATGACTTCGTTGGTGTTCATATTGGTCTGGGTACCGCTGCCGGTCTGCCATACCACGAGAGGGAAATGATCGTCGAGTTGTCCTGAGATAACCTCGTCCGCCACCTGCTGAATCAGGCTGGATTTTTCGGCATCAAGCACGCCGAGATCGGCGTTCACTTTGGCTGCAGAGCGCTTGACAAGACCAAAAGCGCGAATCATGGCTCTGGAAAAGCGCTCACCGGAAATAGGAAAGTTCTCCAGGGA
>DIYE01000188.1 GCA_002428885.1 Alphaproteobacteria bacterium UBA6062 | reverse complement strand
ATCCCATGGGGCCTGATATCGGGGAGGCCTGGGGCGGCCTGGCGAGAGAACATGTTCTGACTCGTTCGGTTCGAGACAGTGCCGCCATGCTGGATTGTTTATCTGGTCCTGATGCGGGTTCGCCTTATACTGCTATTGCTTCCGGGGCATCTTTTCTGAGCGCCTGTCAGGAAATTAGTAAGCCTTTACGTATTGCTTATTCTAAAGATGCTCTGTATGGCACGGCCAATCACCCTGAATGTGTTGACGCTGTCGAGAAAACGGTACGGCTGCTCCAGGATCTTGGTCACACGGTTATAGAAGACAAGCCGGACTTTGATCGTCATCAATTGGCGAGGGCTTACTTACAGATTGTATGTGCCTGGGTGGCCTGGGAGATTGATGAGAGCGCCAAGAAGGCTAATAGAAGGCCTCAGGCGTCCGATTTTGAACTGACGACCTGGGTCATGGGGCTGGTTGGGTCAAAGAATAGCGGCGCAGATCTGGCGAGCGCTATGGCTGCCTGCCATCAGGCCGGCAGGATTATGGGGCAGTTCCATCATCAATATGATTTGTTCCTCACCTCCACAGTGGCAAGACCACCTGCCGATATCGGAGAGCTTTATCCCGGCGGAAAAGATGCTTTCTCCATGTCCCTGCTCAAAGCGCTGCCCTCACGCTACCTTCTCAATAAAGCGCTGGATACCCTGGCTGAGGAGGCATTATCAGCGACACCGAATACGCAACTCTTTAATCAGACGGGGCAACCGGCCATTTCACTGCCGCTATTTGAGACGTCGAACGGGATGCCGAGCGGCGTGCAATTTGCTGCAGAATTTGGTAACGAATGGACGCTATATAATATTGCGGCCCAACTGGAAACCGCACTCCCATGGAAGTCGCGAAAACCATCGCTTATTCAGTAACCGGAAGCAACATGATCGAAGTAGAAAAAACAGCTATTGCCGAGGTGAAAATCATTCGGCCCAGAAAGTTCGGGGATGACAGAGGGTTTTTCTCAGAGGTCTGGAATGCAAAGGATCTGGCTGGGGCGGGGATCACGGAAGCGTTCGTACAGGACAATCACGCCTTTAGCGCGGAAAAAGGGACAATCCGGGGTTTGCATTATCAGCTTTCCCCTAAAGCCCAGGGCAAACTGGTCCGTGTCATAAGAGGTGCCGTATTGGATGTGGCTGTCGATATCAGAAAAGGGTCGCCCACATTCGGCCGGCATGTGGCTGTCGAGCTGTCAGCCGAAAATTGGTCGCAACTTTGGGTGCCACCGGGTTTTGCTCATGGCTATTGTACACTGACGGAAAATGTTGAGTTTCTGTATAAAGTGACCGGTGATTACAGTCCGGAACACGAAGCCGGGATCATCTGGAATGACCCGGATATCGGTATTGACTGGCGACTGGGTGGGGTTGAGGCTCGCCTTTCTGATAAAGACAAAATCCTGCCGTCTTTGGCAGCGCAGGACAAACTCTTCGACTATGGAGATTTTTCATGACTGTTTTCGTAACAGGCGGTGCGGGATTTATTGGTTCGGCCCTGGTCCGGGATCTGGTGTCAAAAGGAGACCAGACGGTTGTGACCATTGACAAGCTGACTTATGCAGGCAGCCTTGAAAACTTGACCGAAATCTCGTCCTCCAACCATCATTCGTTTGAACAGGTGGACATCTGTGATGCGGCGGCGATTTCCGCCTTGTTTGCAAAATATCGGCCGACGACGGTTTATCATCTGGCGGCGGAAAGCCATGTAGACCGATCCATTGATGGACCGGCGGATTTTATCCAGACCAATCTGGTCGGTACGTTCGTCATGCTGCAATCTGCGTTGGAGTATTGGCGGGATCTGCCGGAAAAAGCAAAAAATGACTTCCGTTTCCTGCATGTCTCAACCGATGAGGTCTATGGTGAACTGGGACCGACCGGACAGTTTTCGGAAGAGAGCCCGTATGAGCCAAGCTCTCCTTATTCGGCCAGTAAGGCGGGTTCCGATCATCTGGCCCGGGCGTGGCAACGGACGTATGGCCTGCCGGTTCTGGTAACCAACTGCTCCAATAATTACGGACCATATCAGTTCCCGGAAAAACTGCTGCCCGTCGTCATCCTCAATGCCCTGGCCGGACGGGAAATTCCGGTTTACGGCACCGGAGAGAATGTACGCGATTGGCTTTATGTGCATGACCATTCAACGGCATTACAGGCGGTCATCGACAAGGGTCGAATAGGCGAAACCTATATGGTTGGCGGCCGGGCGGAGCAAACCAATATTTATATGGTTCGGACCATCTGTCGGATCCTCGACAGAAAATTCCCGGGCAAGGCACCGCATGAAGACCTTATCCGATTTGTGACTGACAGGCCGGGACATGATGCCCGTTATGCGGTGGATTGTTCAAAGATAGAAGCAGAACTGGGATGGCGCCAGTCGGTCAGTCTGGAAGAGGGGCTCGAGAAAACCGTGAGCTGGTATCTCGATAACCTGGACTGGGTCAGTAAGGTCGGTGATGGCGTAGAGCAGGAACGGCGCGGCCTGGAAGGAAAATCCGCGTGAGGATCCTGGTCACCGGTAAAGACGGACAGGTCGGCGGTGCCCTCCAGGATATCGCCGCCAGCCGAGATGATCTTGAGGTGATCGCCCTGGATCGACAGGCGTTGGACATCACGGACAAGCAAGCTGTTCTGGACTGCGTGGCAGTCAGTGATTGTGACGCTGTTATTAACGCGGCTGCCTATACGGCTGTGGACAAGGCGGAAGAGGATCGGGAAACCGCTTTTGCCGTCAACCGGGATGCATCGGGCTTTCTGGCGGAAGCTTGTGCGGACAAGAATATCCCGCTTATTCATATTTCCACGGATTTTGTTTTCGACGGGCGGAAAAGCGGCGCCTATCAGGAAGACGATCTTTGCGCACCTCTCGGCATATATGGGCAAAGCAAGCTGGAAGGTGAGCAGCGTATTAACCGGGTAGGCGGAAAATATCTGATCCTCCGTACAGCCTGGGTGTTTGGCGGAAAAGCCAACTTCGTCAATACCATGAAAAGACTGGCGAAAGATCGGCCGGAGATCTCAGTTGTCGCGGATCAGCGAGGCGGACCGACGGCGGCACAGGACATTGCTGCATGCCTTCTTGTGATGGCTGACAAAGCTATTGAGCCTGACTTTGCCGATTGGGGCATTTATCATTATGTTGGTGCACCGTCGGTTAGCTGGTACGAGTTTGCCTCTGAAATCCTGAAGGACTATCCCGGCGTTACGGTCAACCCGATACCCACATCAGGGTATCCGACACCGGCGGCGCGCCCGGCGAACTCCGTTCTCGATTGTACAAAAATCCAGACTGTATTCGGCCTCACTCAGCCGGACTGGCGGCAGCGTCTTTAAAAAGAAAGAAAAGAAATGGCACGTGAAGATTTCCGGTTTTTACATGACTTCCGGGTTCGCTATTCAGAAATCGACGCCCAGGGTGTTGTCTTTAATGCTCACTATCTGACGTATTATGATACGGCTATCAACGAGTATTTCAGAAGTCTGGGCTTTGACTATCAGGGATATGTTGATCGAACGGGCGCTGATTTCCATCTGGTAAAATCCGAGGTCATATACGAAAAACCCATCCGCTTTGACGCCGAGATCGAGGTTGGTGTCCGCACCGCAAAAATCGGTAATACCTCCATTACCTTTGTCCTGGAAATCTTTGGCAAAGGAAATACTGAGCGGTATGCCTGTGGTGAAATTGTCTGGGTTCATACGGATCAGAGACGTCACCAGACGACACCGGTCAGCGAAGAAATTCGCCGGATGATTGGCGATTTTGATCTAAAAACCTAAAAAGGCGGCCTTCTCAAGCCGCCTTCTCAATTAAGTCATATTCTGTTCTGGGATCAGGCCGCTTGACCCTCAAGGAGGTCCTGCTTTTTGATCTCAATGGTACGCGGTTTATGGGCTTCGGGGATTTCCCGGTGCAGGTCTATATGCAGAAGACCGTTTTTCATGCTGGCACCGACAACCTTGATATTGTCGGCAAGCTCGAAGCTCTGGTTAAAGGCGCGGCCGGCGATCCCGCGATGGAGAAATTCCGTTTCCTCATCTGATTGGGAGGCCTTTCCGGTTATCTTTAATGCACTTTCGGTCGCGGTAATGTCGATATCATCTTCTGAAAAGCCGGCAACGGCCATGGTGATCTGGTAGTTATCCTGATCTTTCTTGACGATATTATAGGGAGGAAACTTATCGGCGGTTGATGCCTGTTCAAGTCCTTCGAAAAGCTGGCCGATCCGGTCAAAGCCGATGGTTGAACGCATTAAGGGTGTAAAATCGAAGTGACGCATTATCTATCCTCCTTCAGAGCAATATGTGCGTGAGTTTCCCGATCATCGGCGAAACCCGGTTATAAGACTGTCAGACCCGATATCGGCGCCTGATATTTCACATGTAAGGGGTGGAAGTTTTAGTTCAAGATCAAATAATAGAG
>DIYE01000364.1 GCA_002428885.1 Alphaproteobacteria bacterium UBA6062 | reverse complement strand
GGCGATGAATTGCAGGGTATCAAGCGGGGTGTGATGGAACTTGCAGATATCATTGTCATCAACAAGGCGGATGGTGAACTGGTGCCGGTGGCGCGACGGGCGGCGGCTGAATATCGGGGAGCGGTCGGTTTAATGCGTCCTAAAAGTAAAAGCTGGACTCCTAAAGTACTGATGACATCCGCCCTTAATAAGGAAGGGATTGATACGCTCTGGGATACAATAGGTGATTATCGTAAAGCGCGCGGAGAAGAGGATGAGCTTGAGTTGCAACGAGAAGAACAGGCTGCCGCCTGGATGTGGGCAGAGCTTGGAGAATCACTGATGAATCGGCTTAAATCCCATACGGAAGTTTCGGCGGCTTTGGCACCGATGGAAGCGGCTGTAAAGTCCGGAGAAATCAGTCCGACAACCGCATCACAGCAGCTTCTGGCGACTTTCCTCGGGAAATAGGTAAGCGAGGGCTGAGAGGGTTCATAAAAATGACCCTATTTACGCAATGGGGGTTGACGGGAAAGGTTCCATTCCGTAAAAGCCCTCATCAACACCGGCTTAAAGGCCGGTATTTCTAATTCTTGTTCAAGTGAGGTGCACTATGGCCCGTCGTTGCGAATTGACCGGGAAAGGTGTTCAGGCTGGCAATAACGTCAGTCACGCCCATAACAAAACCCGTCGCCGTTTTCTGCCGAACGTGCAGGATGTCCGGCTGATGTCTGATGCGCTTGGTCGTTCTTTCAGCCTGAAAGTATCTGCTGCTGCCCTTCGTTCTGTTGAACATAACGGTGGTCTGGATAATTTCCTTCTGAAAGCCCGTGACGAAAAGCTGTCACTGCAGGCACGCCGCGTTAAGCGTGATGTCAAGAAAGCTGTCGCTGCTGCGTAACAGTTTTCTAAATAGATTTTAAAAACGGGCTGATTTCGAACAGCCCGTTTTTTTATGGCTTCATCACATTTGTGTTGAAATCTTGCCTGAACGGCATTCCTCCCTATCTGATAAGCAGGGCGCGACAATCAAACCGGGGGGATAAGCATGTTTGCTCGCCGAGATATCCTGAAAACCATTGGGGCTCTGCCCTTGTCAGCCATTCTAGCGGATCCGGATCTGGCTAGAGCCGCTGCCTCAACCACATCAACCGTATCCTTGAAGCTGGATAACGGAACAGAAGTGTCCGCGTCTCTTGCCTTGCCTGATACCGGACCTGCACCATCCGTGATCCTGATTCATGAATGGTGGGGACTGAATGATCAGATCAAGTCTGTTGCCGTGGAATTTGCAAAGCTTGGCTATGCGGCCCTTGCGGTTGATCTTTACAACGGCAATGTGGCGACGGATCGTGATAACGCCCGCTCCTATATGCAGGCTGTAAAAGGTAATGAAGCCCAAGAGACGCTGTCCAAGTGGTCGAGCTGGATGAGGGAGCATAAAGCAACAACGGGCAAACTGGGCACCATTGGCTGGTGTTTTGGCGGAGGTTGGTCGCTCAACGCATCCATTGGATCTCCTGTCGATGCCACTGTCATCTATTACGGTAATGTCACGCGGGGCGAGAAGGAACTGTCCCGCCTGAAAGGGCCAGTGCAGGGGCATTTCGCCACCCTTGATAAATGGATCAATCAGAAAATGGTCAGCGGCTTCGAGGAAACCATGAAAAAAGCCGGTCGACCCGCTCCGGAGGTCTACTGGTATGAGGCAGATCACGCCTTTGCCAATCCGTCAGGCGGCCGGTTTGATGAAGCCGATGCAAAACTTGCCTGGGAGCGCACACAAGCTTTCTTCAAAGAGCATTTGAAAGGGTAACTGGGGAATGAGCGACGGGCTTACCAGCCCGTCGGACTCTTTTTCGGTTGTTTATTTTCGTCAAACAAATCAGCTAGTTGTTCCATCATGACACCACCCAATTGTTCTGCATCTATGATGGTGACTGCCTGCTGGTAATAGCGGGTTACGTCATGGCCGATGCCGATGGCGATCAGTTCAACAGGTGACTTCTTTTCGATCCATTCGATCACATCTCTGAGGTGGCGATCAAGGTAGTTGCCGGGATTGACTGACAAGGTACTGTCATCGACCGGAGCACCGTCAGAGATGACCATCAGGATCCGTCGCTGTTCCGGACGACCCAACAGACGGTTGTGAGCCCAGAGGAGGCCTTCACCGTCGATATTCTCCTTTAGAAGACCTTCCTTCAGCATTAAACCCAAAGACTGTCGGGCCCGTCTGTAGGGATAATCGGCGGGCTTGTAGACAATATGCCTGAGATCATTCAGTCGGCCCGGATTAGCTTCCTTACCTTGCTCAAGCCATTTCTCACGGGACTGTCCCCCTTTCCAGGCACGGGTCGTAAAGCCGAGAATTTCCACTTTGACCGAGCAACGCTCCAGGGTTCTTGCGAGGATATCGGCGGAAATGGCGGCAATAGAAATAGGCCGCCCCCGCATGGAGCCTGAATTGTCGATCAACAAGGTCACGACGGTATCGCGAAAATCCGTATCCTGTTCCTGTTTGAAGGAAAGGGGCAAGAGGGGGTCAACAACAACTCGGGAGAGCCGTGCTGCATCCAGAATGCCTTCTTCCAGATCGAAGTCCCAGGATCTGTTCTGCTGGGCCAGCAGTTTTCTTTGCAGGCGGTTCGCCAGTTTGGCCACAAGGGCATGCATGTTGGAAAGCTGCTGGTCGAGCTGCTGCCTTAAACGGCTGAGCTCTTCATGTTCACAGAGATCATGAGCCTGAACGATTTCATCGAATTCAGTGGTGAAAGCCTTGTAAGGTGGTCCTTCCAGGAAGTTCCGGAAATCATCCGGATAGGCAGGTTTTTTGTCTTTACCCGCTTCTTCGCCGTCGCTGGCGCTTTCCTGTTCAGCCGTCTCACCGGCTTCCGTGTCTGTATTGTCTTCTCCGGTGCCTTCCTGGGCAGCAGCATCTTCAGCAGCGCTGGCTTCCTGGGCTTCATCATCCCCTTCGGCGCCGCTGCTTTCTGCTTCCGGCTCCTGTTCGCCCTCATCCCCTTCGCCGCTTTCATCGCTCTGCGAATCCATACCGTCTGCATCATCATACAGATCCAGATCTTTCAGGAGTTGCTTGGCGGCCTTGGCAAAGGCTTCCTGATCAGCAGCCGTATCAATCAGGCTTTGAAAATCTTCTGCGCCTTTTTCCTCAATCTCGGCACGCCACAGATCAACCATATGAGCGGCGCTCGACGGAACCGGCGTGCCGGTCAGTTTTTCACGGACCAGCAGACCGATAACGTCTGACAGAGGAGCATCGGCCTTATTGTAAACGCGATCAAAACCGGATTCTTTACAATGCGCATCCAGCTGACGATACAGGTTATCAGCCACGCCTTTCATACGATTGGCACCCAAGGCTTCCACCCTGGCCTGTTCAATGGCATCAAAGACGGCTTTGGCATCACCGCCGACAGGAACTAATTTGGAATGCAGGGCATCGTCGTGATGGCGTTTCCTGAGCGCCAGGCTATCCGATTGTCCCCTGACCTTGTGAATATCTTCTTCAGGAAGGTCGCGCGCCGGCTGCGGCAGGCGCGCAC
>DIYE01000365.1 GCA_002428885.1 Alphaproteobacteria bacterium UBA6062 | reverse complement strand
CAGGCACCATCCACCCGCCGCCGGTTATAGCGCTTCAGCCCGAAATGCACACCGGCCAGTGTGGTAACCGTTCCGGATGTACCCAGCATCTGTACCCGCCCCTGGCGGATCATCCCGGCAATCCCATGCTGCTTTTCAAACTGATCTATATGATGCGCAACGTCAGACATCATATCCTGATAAGAGCTTTCCGACAGGGTCATCCCGCCATGCCGCTCGGTCAGTGTCACCACACCATAGGGGATGGAGGTCCAGCCAAGGATTTCCGTTCTCCGTCCGGCTCGCAAGCGCAGCCAGACCAGTTCCGTACTGCCGCCGCCGATATCAAAAACCAGCGCATTTTTATTGCGGTGGTCCAGCAGCGGTGAACAACCGTCAACGGCCAGCCCGGCCTCTTCCTGAGTGGAGATGATATCCAGATCAATACCCACCTCCTTGCGGACGCGGGCCAGGAACTCTTCACTGTTATCCGCCTGGCGGCAAACCTCGGTGGCTACGCAGCGCATGCGGGAAACGCCCTGCCGCTGCATTTTATCCGCACAGATCCCAAGCGCCTCCACGGTGCGATCCATCGCCCCTTTCGAAAGCTGTCCTGTCTGGCTGACACCCTCACCGAGCCGGACAATGCGCGAAAAACTGTCTATGACACGAAAACTGCCGGCTTCCGGCTTCGCAACCAGCAAACGGCAGTTATTGGTTCCCAGATCAACGGCCCCATAGGTATGCGACCATCTGCCTTTTTTCGCAGCCTGATGTCCTGGATTTCTCTTCCGATATCTCCTTCGTCCGTCCCGCCCTCGTCTCGGACTATTCGTTACTGTCACTCAAGCTTGCCCTCCAGGAGCATAATTCCGGGCCTTTCGGCCAATTTTCACAAGAGTAGCAGTTTTCGGACCAACTTTTCAGAAAAAAATTATTGGCCACCCTATTTTATCGTTTGTTGACAAGCCTGCCGGGACTTGGTATCAGACCGCCCTACCGACAAGATCGGTGTCATCCTGCTGGGGAATCGTCTAATGGTAGGACAACGGACTCTGACTCCGTCAATCCTGGTTCGAGTCCAGGTTCCCCAGCCATTTCTCCCGAATGCAGGTCTTTTCTGATCGAGCCTCATGTAGGCCTTAGAGTGCTTACTGTGACGTTTTTCACTGTCAATGCCCGGATTCGTGGAGCGATCCGATAAAGTCTGTGTCCAACTTTATGACCTGAAGCTATCTTAACATCATGGCCCGTAAGACTTTGAAAACCAAATCACGTTTTTTCAGGGTAAATCTGTTTTTCGGTAGCCATGCCTTTGAATGCAATACCGTTTTGGCTTTTGAGAAAGTCTGAAACCCTTCGTGACCGTGATAGTGTCCAATACCGGACTTCCCTATACCACCAAATGGCGCATCATCCGCTACCACATGCATAGCTGAGTCATTAATTGAAACTCCACCGCTATGAGTATTCTTCAGCAATCGGTCAATCAAACCTTTATTTGTTGACATGATATACAATGCCAGCGGACGGTCACGATCATTCACATAGGTAATCACATCATCAATATGTTTATATGTTTTAACGGGCAGGATTGATCCGAATATTTCCTCCTGCATTACCTCCATATCATCACTTACTTTAGTCAGAATATGTGGATAAATACGTCGACCGTCACTTTCATCAAGATCTTTGACGGGATGGATATCGGCGCCTTTGTCCTGGGCGTCCTGTAAAAGTCCTGTTAGCCGGTTATACTGTTTATCCGTGACAATATTGGTCTGCAGATTTGAGTTTTCTCCAGACAGATAATATTCGGCATAACGAGCTTTAAATGTCTCAACAAACTCCTGTTCCCGTGCCTCCGGGACAAACACATAATCAGGCGCCACGCAAATTTGTCCGGAATTTACAGACTTACCGATAATAATGGCATCAACGGCAACATTCATGTTGATATCTTCATCGACAATTGTCGGAGATTTTCCACCGAGCTCCAGCGTGACCGGCGTTAAATTATCCGCTGCGGCTTTAGCAACCCTTTTGCCAACACTGGTTGATCCGGTAAAGATCAGATGATCAAATGCAAGTTTCGAAAAAGCTGCGCCAACCTCCGCCTCACCTTCGACAATAACCGCGTGTTCAGAAATCGGTTCAACGATTTTGCGCAGTACCTGATTGGAATGCGGCGTGAACTCACTCATTTTAATCATAACGCGATTTCCAGCGGCTAGAGCCTGAACCGCAGGGCCAAGAGAGAGGAAAAACGGGAAATTCCAGGGCGCAATAATACCCACCACTCCTAATGGTTGATAGTGGACTGTCACCGTTGATGGCGAAAGTGTCAGCCCAGCGTGACGTCTGGACGGCTTCATCCATTTCTTTAAATTTTTAAGCGCATAATTAATGCCTGCTACGCTTGGCAGCAAATCGCCCATCAATGAGTCAAATTCGCTGCGGTATCCGTAATCATTTTTCAGTGCATCATATACATCTTGCTCATGCGCAATCATCGCTTGCTTTAAAGCAACCAGTACTTTTCTGCGTTCCTGATAACTGGAAGCCGGTTCAGCCCTATAGGCAGTTTTCAACGCTTCAAAGTCTGACTTCAATTGTTGAGGGAATGTATCTTCACTTGCTTTTAAATCGACAATTTTGTTCATGATTTTCCCCAGCCTTCCTCACAATAAGATGTGTTTAGCGATATCTGTCCTGTCACCTAAAACAATCAGCTCGATAGTCTACACAAAAATAGTCCATTGCCCTTAAGGCCAGTCAATTTTTATAAATTTAAGATATGTCTAAATTTCACTCAACTTAATTCATCAGAATCAGAACCTATTGAGTAGCGTGAAACCTCAACACAGCGCGCACCTGTTTTTCCAAATCCTCCGCAACGGTGATCTTTCCGTCCACCATAAGAGTGGCAAGGCCGTGGACGGTAGACCAGGCGGCGATGGGAGCGTTAGGGTCTGAGGAAACACTGGCAGCAGCATTTTCGATGAGGGCGTAAGCTGCACCGCCCTCTTTCATATAGCGTTCGCTTTTTGGAATGTCGGAAAGAACATCGCCGAACATGAGCTGGAAAAGCGGTTTATGATCAAGGGCAAAACACACATAACTCACGCCGAGACCTAAAAGATAATCCTGTTGCGCCTCTTTCGCCTGCTCACCACCTTTGTTCTTTCCGAGAGCTGCTGCAAACAGTTTGAAGCCGGAGGCGGCCACCTCAACCAGGAGGGCGTTCTTGTCGGCAAAGTGACTGTAGGGTGCAGCCTGGCTAACGCCCGCCCGTCGGGCGATGGATCTCAGGGATAATTTTCCGATTCCCTCTTC
>DIYE01000356.1 GCA_002428885.1 Alphaproteobacteria bacterium UBA6062 | reverse complement strand
TCCTATTAAGCAAAACATGCTCTCAAAATTACTGTATGGCTGTCGAGCCCTGCAAGTCGCCGGGTCCGCCTTCGGGAAGAATCCCAAGTCGGCGGGCGACTTCCTGATACGCGTCTTCGACGCCGCCCAAGTCCCGCCGGAAACGATCCTTGTCCAGCTTTTCATTGGTTGCAAGATCCCAGAGACGGCAGTTATCGGGGCTGATTTCATCCGCCAGGATAACCTGCACTTCATCTCCGTCATAAACCCGGCCGAATTCCAGTTTGAAATCGATCAGCTTTATACCGATACCGGTGAACAGACCGGTCAGGAAATCATTTACCCGAAGGGACTGGTTCATAATATCGTCCAGTTCCTGAGGAGTGGCCCAGCCAAAAGCCGTCACATGTTCCTCCGATACCAGCGGATCGTTGAGTTCGTCGGATTTAAAGCAATATTCGATGATGGTCCGGGGCAGGGCGGTTCCTTCGGTAATCCCGAGACGGGAACACAGAGAACCGGCCGCCACATTGCGGACAATCACCTCAACCGGGATAATCTCAACTTCGCGGATGAGTTGCTCACGCATGTTGAGGCGGCGGATAAAGTGGTTGTGAATGCCGATTTCGGACAATCTGCTCATCAGATGTTCGGAAATGCGGTTATTCAGAACGCCTTTACCGGTCACGGTGGATTTCTTTTCACCATTGAAGGCGGTCGCGTCGTCCTTGAAATACTGAACAAGGGTGCCAGGTTCCGGTCCTTCAAAAAGAACTTTTGCCTTGCCTTCGTAGACGCGTCTACGGCGGGTCATGGACGTCACTCCAAATAGAGGCCTGAATAAGCAGGACCAACAGAAAACAGATATGGACGACTTTGATCTGTCGCAATGACGGTGCAGAACAGGGAAGTTATCCGTTGATCAATCCGGCGTCGCCGGTGATTTGAAGCGGAACATAGTTCAGTTGTCATACAAACACAACAACTCGTAACGCATAATGGATGGATAATTTCAAAAAAATCCTTGTCGCTTTTTGACGAAGCGACCATCTTAGAGATATACAACAGGCCGAAACTCAGAGAAGTAAGAGTTTTGGGACGAAATAACGTAATCGAAGGGGCATGGAATGTCAGGTTTGGATGATCTTGGTAAAACGCACGAAAACAAGTTTGCTCACGACAGTGATCTTGAATTCAAAGCCAATGCGAGACGCAACAAGCTTCTTGGTGAATGGGCTGCCGGATTGATGGGTTTAACGGGTGATGCCGTTCAAGCCTATGCCAAGGAAGTGATCGTTGCTGACCTTGAAGAAAAAGGGGATGAAGACGTCTTCCGCAAGATCCGCCAGGATCTTGATTCAAAGAATGTTGAAATGTCTGATCATCAGATTCGGCGGGAAATGGAAGAACTGCTCGCCAAAGCCCGGGAGCAGATTCAGTCCGAATAGAACTGAGAGGTTCTGAAAAGAAAAGCCGGCTATCAACGCCGGCTTTTTCTATGGGCGTTTGGACCAGGTGTCTTTGGAAAGCCGATAGAGGACATGGGGTTTAATCGGGTGGCCGTCTTCAATAGCCGGATGATCAAAATCTTCACCTGAATTGGTAAAACCTAGCCGTTCCATAACAGCGCGGGATTTAACATTCCTGACTGTTGTAAAAGAAACGACGTCATCCAGCGCCAGGTTTTCGAAGGCAAATGTCAGGCAGGCATTGGCTGCTTCCGTCGCATAACCCTTCCCCCAGAACGGCTTTGCAAGCCGCCATCCGATTTCAACGCATGGGTTGAAGGGAAGGTCGTAGCCCGGCACATTAAGGCCGACAAACCCGATAAAAGAGCCGCTTTCTTTTTCTTCGGCAGCCCAGAAACCCCAGCCTTTCTCATTAATAAGTCCACAGACCCGGTCCGCCATGGCATTGCTTTCCTTCTTGCTTAAGGTAGATGGAAAATACTCCATAACGACAGGATCTGCGTTCAGGGCAGCAAAGGGATCATAATCTTCCTGCTTCCACGGCCGGATAAGCAGGCGTTCTGTTTCCAGCAAGGCTTATTCTCCAAAGACCCGCTTGAACAGGGTATCCACATGCTTGGTGTGATATTCCAGGTCAAAGACGCTTTCAATCTGCTCGTGGGACAGAGCGGCGATTACCTCTTCATCCTTTTTCAACAGATCCATAAAGTCAGCACCCTCGCGCCAGACGACCATGGCATTGCGCTGAACCAGGCGATAGGCATCTTCACGGCTCACTCCGGCCTGTGTTAAGGCCAGCAGAACACGCTGAGAATGGATCAGGCCTCCCAGTTTGTTCATATTGCCCAGCATGTTTTCAGGATAGACCACCAGTTTTTCGATAACGCCGGTGAGGCGGGCCAAAGCAAAATCAAGGGTGATGGTTGCATCAGGGCCGATACCTCGTTCCACGGACGAGTGAGAGATATCCCGCTCGTGCCAGAGGGCGACATTTTCCATGGCCGGAATGGTTGCCATTCTCACTAGGCGGGCCAGTCCTGTCAGATTTTCAGTCAGAACCGGGTTCCGTTTGTGGGGCATGGCGGAAGAGCCTTTCTGTCCCGGTGCAAAATATTCTTCCGCTTCGAGAACTTCGGTCCGCTGCAAGTGCCGGATTTCGACAGCCAGCCGTTCGATGGAGCTGGCGATGACGCCCAGTGTCGCAAAATACATGGCGTGGCGGTCACGGGGGATCACCTGGGTTGAGATGGGCTCAGGCTCCAGACCAAGCTGCTTGGCGACATGCTCTTCCACAAAGGGGTCGATATTCGCGAAAGTACCTACTGCGCCGGAAATCGCACAGGTGGCGATATCCTTGCGGGCATGCAGAAGACGTTCCCGGTTCCTGTCAAACTCCGCATAAGCCTGGGCCATTTTAAGACCGAAAGTAACGGGTTCAGCGTGAATACCGTGAGAGCGGCCGACACAGACGTCATCTTTGTGGTCTTTAGCCTTCTTTTTAAGCGCAGCCAGAAGCTTATCCATATCTTCCAGCAGGATATCCGTCGCTTTTGTAAGCTGGACATTCAGGCAGGTATCCAGGACATCGGATGAGGTCATGCCCTGATGGACGAAGCGGGCTTCATCGCCAACATATTCCTGCAGATTTGTCAGGAAGGCGATAACGTCATGCTTGGTTTCGCGTTCGATCTC
>DIYE01000017.1 GCA_002428885.1 Alphaproteobacteria bacterium UBA6062 | reverse complement strand
TTCACATCCAGGTTCTTGCCCACCAGATCCATGATATCGAGACCAATCAGGTCAATGAGGCCATAAAGACCGGTCGGCGGCAACCCGACGGGTTTGGACAAGAGAGCGTCTACTTTCTCCATGGGCATACCTGCCTTCAGTGCCGCACCTGATTTGTGCAGGCCGGACAGCATAAAGAAGCAGCCAATGCGGTTACCGATGAAGTTCACCGTATCCTTGGCGTAAACAACGCCTTTGCCGAGCTTGTTACCGCAAAAATCAGCCAACGCATCCGTTACATCGGAGGTTGTCTCTTCACCCGGGATCAGCTCCATCAGGCGCATGATCTTCACCGGATTAAAGAAATGTGTGACCACGATGTCCTTGCGAAGGCGTTCCGGCATCCCTTCTGTGATATCCTTAAGCGGAATACCGGACGTATTTGTAGAGACCACGGAACCGTCCCCGCGGAGCGGTTCCAGCTTTTCGAACAGATCCCGCTTGGTTGCCAGATCCTCGATAATCGCCTCACAGATCCAGTCATAATCCTTTATCTCGGCCAGATCATCCCCAAAGCTGCCCAGCTTGATTTTCTCGGCAGAAGCCGGGTTTTCAAAAGCCGGCGGGCGGATGGTTTTCATGCGCTCCAGGGACGCTTCCGCTGCTTCCCGGGTCACATCCAGCAACAGGACATCTGCCCCCGCATCCGCCGAAGCTGCCGCAATCCCCAATCCCATGGTACCGCCGCCCAGCACGGCGACCGATTTTACGTCTCTCGTCATATGCTTCCCTTTCAGGGCTAAGCCCCTTTAATTCGTTGGGGGATGAGTTAGCATCTGACGGCCGAAAGCGAAACAGAAAATTGATCCTGTGATCGCCCCCCTAGGCGGCCCTGCGCTTGTCTTTCGCAGCAATCACATTAAAGGTCGCACTGGTCCGGGCAATCGGTTTTTCATCGGCGGTCACAAGGCACTGCGCGAAACACAGGCTGCGCCCCACCTTGACGACCTCCGGATTGAACAGAAGCCAGGCACCTTT
The DNA here is from genome assembly GCA_002428885.1 of Alphaproteobacteria bacterium UBA6062. Lineage (GTDB taxonomy): Bacteria > Pseudomonadota > Alphaproteobacteria > Sneathiellales > Sneathiellaceae > Sneathiella. The sequence continues at coordinate 17,405 of DIYE01000017.1, read as the reverse complement.
TTGTCCGCTGGACACAAAGTCCGTCACCAGATTGACCGTCACAAGGCCGCCAATATCTTCAAGATGAACGGCACAGGACAGGCCCATCGCATTATCTGCAAGTGCCGTGATCAACCCGCCATGGACAAAGCCCCGGCTGTTGCAATGGGCGTCATCAGCGACCAGCCCCATCTGCAACCGATCCTCCAGACGCCGGGAATATAGTGGCTCCCACGGATTGGTAAAACCGCTTTTACGGAAATGAGGCTCGAAACCCTCAGGGATACTCATATTGCTTGTCCTTTTCTGGTTTTTATGATTCTATAGACCAGTCACTATAATTATAAATTTTCAACGAAGACAAGCAGAGAATGACCGTTCACGCTCCGGCTCGCCATAAACAGAAACTGCTGCAAAGCGCCATCCGGCTGTTCCGGCGGCAGGGTTTTGCAGCGACGGGCCTCACTGAAATCCTGAAAAACAGCAAGGCGCCCAAAGGCTCTCTTTATTATTACTTTCCCAATGGAAAGGAAGAACTGGGGGCCGCCAGTGTTGCAGCGGCGGGGAAAACCGTTCTCAAGACACTGGAGCAACTGGAACAGGAAACCTGCACCGCCCCCGACTTCGTCAACCGATACTGCACCCTGCTGGCCGAGTGGATCCGCTTGTCAGGCTATCGGGACGGCTGTCCCATTTCAACAGTCTTGCTGGAAATGTCACCGACCTCCGTCCCTATCACAAACGTAGGACAGCAGGCCTTTAAAAGCTGGAAAGAGGTTATGATCCGGGTCTATCGCCGCGATAATCTTCCAGAAGATCAGGCCCGCTTGAAAGCCACCAGACTCATGGCCGCCATCCAGGGCGCCATCCTCCTTGCCCGCGTGGAACAATCCCCCGAAGCGCTGGAAGCGGTCGCAGGACTAGCCTGATACAGTTCACTTCCTTGAAAATTTGAATGCAATACATTATCCTACTGAGTAGGATAAATGATATCTTGGAATGTAAAATGGCGATCGTGAAAAAAAGCATATCCGTCACAGATCAGCAAAATGACTGGATAAAGGCACAAATTGAAAAAGGCCATTATGGCAACGAAAGTGAAGTTGTTCGCGACTTGATCCGAGAGCGTCAGTTGCGTGAACAGGATAGTGCCGAAGAAATCAAGGCAATTCGCGCAAAGCTCATTGAATCCGAAAAAAGCGGCTTTACCGATCAGTCCGCTGAAGAAATTCTTGCCGAAATAAAAGCAGAACTCCAGCATGACGGCAACTTATAAGCTGAAGCAAAAAGCAAAAGACGACTTAAAAGAAATATATAAATACGGCTTTTTCAGATATGGAGAGAAACAAGCTGATAAATATTATCAGGATCTTTTTGAGCGTTTTGAAATCATCGCTCGAACCCCCTTCTTATATCCTGCCGTTGACCATATCTACGAGGGTTACAGGCGGAGTGTTTATGGCGCACATTCGATATATTACCGCCTAGAAAATGATACAGTCGAAATTACCCGGATCTTGAAACGACAGAGTATATAAGCTGCCCTGAAAGCTCTTTGTCAGTTTACGGCTTAATTCAGTAAATTCTTCCGATAGCGGGTCGGGGTTACACCGAATACGGCTTTGAAGCGCCGATTGAAGTGGCTGAGATCGGCGAAACCGTATTCGTAGGCGATGTCGCTGACCGTTTGGGGGCCGAGCAGGGCTTTGCGTGCCTGTTCCACCCGGCAACTCAGGATATACTGATAAGGCGTTGTTCCCACCTGTTCGCGGAACAGGCGCAGAAAATGAAACTTGGACATATCCAGTTCCCTGCCAAGGGCGTCCAGGGAAATATCTTCGCGGATATTGGATTGGATATAGTCTTTGGCTTTGCTGAGAAGGGTATCCAGTCGCCCATCTGGCCGAGCGCGGATATCGGTTCCTTCCGCCCCTGTCAGCGCCAGGGCGAGATCGAACAGACAATCCTCCTGATAAAGCGGATTTCCCTTGCCATCTCCCACGCTCCCGGAAAGGCGCAGGAGTGCGTTGTGAATAGACGGATCCTCCGACATTAGAAGACGCAACCGGAAATCCGCACCTCCTGCCCAGCCGCTGCTTTTCAGATAAGGGATCAGTGTCTCTGGCGGAATATACAGCATCAGGTAATCCAGTCCCCCTTCCCCGCCTGCATTACCGTCATGGATATCATCCGGATTGAACAGGATCACATTGCCGGGCCGGCTGGTATAGAAGGATCCGCGGCTGAAAAACTGCTGGTCCCCGGACAGGGTAACACCGAAGGAATATTCCTCATGGGCATGACGCGGATAGGCGAAACGGTTCATCCGTGCCTTAAGCAGCGTTATGCCGTCCTCACCCGCGCTTTTGTAAAACCGGAACCGGTCTTCAGCCGTCATGATGCATCCTAAAAAGAAAGCCTAGGGATGCATTTTGGCACCCTTGGTGACCTTGTCCACAATTTTACGGTCCGCATTCAGGCCAATCCCGACAATACGGGCATCATCAATCCCGTACGATTCAAAAACCGTCCGGTTGGCATCATCATGACCTGTGGAAAACATCTCTTCAATATAGGCGGCGGTTTTAACGCCTCTGTCGAACGCCCGACGGTGAATTTTGCCAAGCGTTGCCCCATCTGCGGCCAGCACAATGACCGGCTGACGAGACAGGGCGCTGAATAGAACGCCGTCCCTGTCCCGATAGGCCTCTCCGATCATATCTGGATGCTCTGCAATAATCCCGGACATCAGGAAAGCCGTAACATTCAGCTTCTGCCAGGTTTCCAGGTCTTTCCGGACGATAATCGCCGTCTTTGTTTCAAACTGCATAAGATACTCTCTTCAATCATTTACAAAGACAGTAAACCGCCCTTTCCGGCAATTCTTGGACAATATTGCTATCCGCCAATGGTCGCGATGTTACCAAATGGGAATGGTCGCACCGCGTCGGGCTCTTTAGATTTCAAGACTGTTTCTCACTTGCATCAGAGACCCCATGAGCCTTCTGCAAAAACACAGCGCCACCCTTAAAGGAGGATTGGCAAGCGCGGTTGTCTCCTTCCCCATCAGTATGACCTATGGCGTCATTGCCTTTTCTCCTTTTGGGGTCGACTATGCCGCACAAGGCATTGTCGCCGGGTTGTTCGGTGCCATCATAGCCAGCTTTATCCTGGTTTTTGCCGGCGGACGCTCCCTGCTCGGTATCGGGCCAAGAGCCGCCAGCATCGTCATATTCGCGGCCCTGTGCAGTCAACTGCTGCACCATCCCGCCATGCCGTTTGAAGAGACGGAGAAGATACAAATTGTCCTCGCGATCGGATTTCTTGCCATGGCACTGGCCGGGCTACTGCAAGTTGCCGTTGGTCTGTGCCGACTAGGCTCAATTGTTACCTATATTCCCTATTCGGTGATCTCCGGTTTTATCAATGCATCGGCCCTGTTGATCATTATCAGCCAATTCCCGGTCATCCTGGGACTGGAGCGCTTCACCTCTGTGCAGGATGCTTTTCTTCAACTCGAGGATATCGAGCCTTTTAGCCTCCTGCCGGGGGCGGGGACCCTTCTCATCCTGATCCTGTCGCAAAAATACATAAAGAAAATCCCTGCGCCGATTATCGGGCTGGGCGGCGGCATTCTCCTGTTTCAAGCACTGTGCTTACTGTTTCCGGAGCTGGATCCGGGTCCGACTTTATCTTCGTTGCAAAGCTGGCTACCCGGCTTTTACGCCTTCAGTAATTTATTCTGGAAACCGGAAGGGCTAAGCCTGATCACCCAGGTTATCCTGCTTGTCATTCCGGCCGCAATCTCCATGGCGGCTCTCGCCTCTTTTGATACAATTTTCTCCCTCTCTGCGCTGCGGGAAAAATGCGATCAGACCTGCAATCCCAATCGGGAACTCATAGCGCATGGTGCCTCCAATATAGGAGCCTCCCTGCTCGGGGGACTGATCAGCGCCGGCGGCCTCAACCGATCAAAGCCCGCGCTGGACTGCGGCGCGACATCACCCTGGTTTCATGCTGCATCATCCCTCTTTATGTTACTGGCCCTCGTCACCCTGTTCCGGTGGGTCCACTTCATTCCCGGCTCCGTCATCGCGGCCGTTGTTCTGTATGTCGGTGCAGGTCTCTTCGATACCTGGATTATCTCCCAGGTGAAACGCATGATCAGAAAGGAAATTCCACTTCGCAAAGATGTTCTGATGGATCTGACTGTCATTCTTGTGGTTGTAGGCCTCGCCATTCTTCAAAACCTGATTGTCGCCGTATCTATCGGAACGCTGATTGCCGTTCTGGTGTTTGTGACCAAAATCAGCGGTAATCTGGTCAAGACCTACAGCCGGGGGGATGTCCTTCGATCCCGCAAGATATGGCCTCCCGAACAACAAGAAATTCTGGATCAGAAAAGCAGAAAAATCGCCCTTCTAAAACTTCAGGGAGCCCTTTTCTTTGGAACGGTTAAAACGCTGGAGGAGCAGGTTGATCGCATAGCAACAGAGGAAACCGCCTATCTGATCCTGGATTTCAAGGAGGTTCGGGATGTGGATACGACAGGCATCCGGACATTGATACGCCTTCATACCCTGCTGTCCAAACAAGGGATCACCCTATTAATCTGTTATATTAAGAAAGAAAGGAGACGGCAGGGAACGGCAGACTTCCAGCCTGACAGGCGACAGCATTATGATGATCGCAGCCTCTGGCGAACCCTTGAAATATCCGGGTTACTCTCGCTGATCGGCCCGGAAAATTTCTTCTTTGATACGGATGCCGCCCTTGCTGTCTCTGAATACCGGCTTATTCTGTCCAGTCAGGCGAGCAAGCTCCAAAGGCCAAAATCCGTTCCCCGGAATACAGACCTTCTGGAAGATCTCTCAGACAGTGACATTGAGCAATTAATGCCCTTCCTGAAACGCGTCCGCTACCGAAGCGGACAGGTTATCTTCCGGCAGGGAGATACGGGAGCAGGTGCCTATTTCATCCTGTCCGGTGACGTGGACATCTTCCTTGAATTTGGAAATCTGGAAGACAAGAAGCGCGTCCAGACGATAACCAGAGGTCATTTCTTTGGTGAAATGTCCCTGCTGGCCAGGATGCCGAGAACAGCAACCGCCGTTGCTCATTCCGAAACAGTCTGCTTTCACCTTGACACGGCCGGATACGGAAAGCTCAAACAACGCTTTCCGGACATTTCCCTCAAACTGATGAATGCCGTCTGCACCATTCTCGCCAGACGGCTTCAGCAGGCTAATAACCTTATTACCGAACTGGAAAGCTAACGACCGAACCGCAAGGTCAGCCTGCATCCTATTTCTTTGCTTTTTTACCTTTGCAATAGGCAACCGGATCGACGCTTCGTGCTTCAATCTCGTTATTGTTGGCAGCCCGCATCATCCAGTACATGCATTTACCGAGATCCTTTTTTGTCCCGTAAACACCGCCTTTATAGACCTGAGCCAGCAGGAACTGGCTCAGCGGGTGATTATAATTGGCCGCCTGCGTCATGGTTTTAAGAATAGCGGCGTCATCTTTCAGCTTCACATTAGCGGACATCAGCTCATAAGCCTTGTGAGCCTGCAATGCATCCAGCTTCCTGTATTTTTTGGCCAATCCATGCAGCTTTGTAACGTGATTGATCACATTTTTTACATTGACAGTACCGTCCCGCTGCACCGGATTAAAGGGTTTGCCCAATGGCTTTTCCCCAACCAGGACCAGATAACTTGGTGTTCTCGTAATCTTGTATTTTTCCACAATTTTAGGGAATTTCCGCACATCCAGATGAACAAAGACAATGTCTTTCTTCTGTAACCTCCGGCGGATTTTCGGCATGAACACATTCGCTGTCTGACAGGGTTTGCAGGTCTTTAAATTCAGGAAGCCGACAATGACCGTATAATTCCGGTTCTGCAGCAACATGCTGAATGCCTTCTCACTTTTAACATCGATATCAAAAAGTGACGCCGGCACCACAGATTGCTTCTGCCCGGCCGCCTGAGAGGCAGAAACGGACATAAAAACAAGAACACAGACCAGACTAAAAAATCTCAACATAACGCACCCCTCTTTTCATCCGTTTCCGGATTTCACCCTTAAGGTCGACCTTTAAAAGGCGTCCCCTTCCGGCGGCATGTCATCCTCTTCTTCCTGCGGCTCCGCAGGTACCGCCTCCAACATGCCGAGGGCATGCTTATACAGGTCGATCATATATTCCTGCTCCTGGTAATCCGCCTTGTCCATCTTGCGGAGCTTGAGGATCGCCCGCATGGCTTTCACATCGAAGCCCGTTCCTTTGGCCTCTGCAAAAACCTCCCGGATATCATCCGCCAGGGCTTTCTTTTCTTCTTCAAGACGCTCAATCCGTTCGATATAAGACCGCAAGTGATCTGCTGCCACGCCGCCAACGTCAGCCATTCCTAACCTCTTTAAACTCTTCTGTAAGTGATAATTCAGAAAGTCCGAGCCTTAATGCCCCGGGTTACTTTCTTTGAATTTTGCTTTTTGCTCTTCTGTCGCTTCCGTCTGGTATTTTGACTTCCACTCACTATAAGGCATGCCATAAACCAGCTCACGGGCTGCAGCCTTATCCATATCAATGCCTTTTTCTTCCGCTGCTTCCTGATACCAGTTTGACAGGCAATTACGGCAAAAACCGGCCAGATTCATCATATCGATATTCTGCACATCCTTGCGGGAGCGCAAATGGTCTCTCAGACGCCGAAAGGCGGCGGCTTCAAGTTCCAGGGTTGTCTGATCTGTCATTGTTCATGATCCAATAAAGAATGTCGCCAAGGGCTTTGCCCCTAGTTTAGACCTGTCACCGTCTCTTGCAAGACCTGATCGACCACAAGATTGAGAGCCTCACGATTTTCAGAGCCTGCTTCCAGAGCATCACGGTAGGTTTTCAGCTGTCGTTCCGCAGAAGTTCCGCGCTTCAGAATGGTCCGCGCATGCAGAACTTCATCCATACAGTCAAGGGCTTCGGCATCTTCTTCAACAAGGCCGATAATCTCCTCGACCAGCTCGGATGTCGGGACAGGTCCCGGAATACCGAAGTCAATCAGATCTCCTTCAACTCCGAAGCGCTGGGCAAGCCATCTGTTTTCGGCCACCAAAGTGGTCGGGTAAACCCGCCAGCGCTGGTTATTCCGCCGGAGCCTGAACAGCATTCTCAGCAGGCAGGCATAAATCGCCGCGATGCATAACGTGTCTTCCATCAGGGAACACACATCCGTCATGCGCATTTCAAGGGTCGGGAATTTATTGGAAGGCCGGAGATCCCACCAGATTTTCGACCCGTCCTCGATGGAGCCCGCCTCCACCATGGTGCTGACCAGCCGCTCAAATTCGCCGTAACTGTCGAAACGGTCTGGTACGCCGGTCCGGGGCAGGCTGTCGAACACACTTAAGCGATAGGATTTAAGGCCACTGACCTCACCCCGCCAGAACGGCGATGATGTGCTAAGGGCCAGCAGATGAGGCAGAAAATAGGAAACCTGGTTCATCAGATCGATACGCAGTTCCGGGTTTTCAATACCGCAATGAACATGCATACCGCAGATCATTAACCGGCGCACCACCGCCTGCAGATCTTCCGCAATGATATCGTAGCGTTCCTTTTTGGTATGCTTGAGCAGGTGCCAGTCCGCAAAGGGGTGGGTTGAGGCGGCCATAAGGCCAAGATCATGTTGCCGGGCTACCTCCGCAACAGTTGAACGAAGCTCACTCAGCGCTTCTCTCGCCTCAGAGATATTGGCGCAGACCCGTGTGCCGATTTCGATCTGGGAGCGCAGAAATTCAGGCGTTACCTGATGGGCCGGCAGTCTCTTCTGGCATATTTTGAGAATATCCGCGGGCGGATCGATGGCCAGATCCCGTGTTTCAGGATCGACCAGAAGATACTCTTCCTCGATGCCAATGGTGAATCCGGGAGGCTTCAACTTCATATCACTGTCCCGCTCTCAGACCGTTTCCAGTCGTTTCTGCACCTGCCGGACCAGATCAACCATCAAATTGGCCCACTGCTCCGCCCCGTGATGGGTATCAATCAGATCCTGGCGGATTTCAATCACCACATGAGGAATATCCAGTTTGGTGCCATGTTCATTCATGGTATAGCCGAACGGCTCTCGGGCGGAATAAGGCTCGTTGTCCCCGACAACAAGGGTCGGGTTCTTCTTCAGGATGTCCAGCATAGGAACGGCCAGCCGTTCGTCCCTGTCCCACAGGATCCCGATATGCCAAGGGCGCTCAAAATCACTCATCACCGGCGTAAAACTGTGCATGGACAAAACCAGCGGCAGGGCATGTTCCTCTGCCTTAGCCTTGACCAGGTTTTCCAGTTTTCGGTGATAGGGATAAAAAAACCTGTCCAACCGTTCTTTACGGTCCGCATCAGAAATAGTCTCATTGGCAGGCACATGAACCCCGTCACTCACCGCCGGCATGGACGCGGTGTCATCCGGGTAGCGGTTGGCATCAACGAGCAAGCGGGAAAATGTGCTATAAATCGCCGTTGCGTCCAGCTTCTCGCTCATCCGGCGGGTCACATCTTCAATCCCGATATCCCAGGCCACGTGACGGCGTAAGAGAGCGGGATCTTCAATCCCGAGTGCCTTGTATTCTTCCGGAATATGACGGCTCGCATGATCTGCAACCAGCAAAACGGGAGAGGTACTTTTTTCCTGCGTGATAATAAACGGATCGGCCATAAAGCTTTTTCTGGAAACAGTTCTTAAAAGGGAAGCATATCCCATATTCGACACTGAAAGAAAAGCTTTTGATCCATCTTCAAAAGATAAAGATCAGAAGGGGACGCTCAAAGGTGCCAACGTTCTTCGATGGCCCGGGCAATACCGACAAAGTCGGCTTCCGAATCCATCATCCCGTCCGGCGCCAGCCACCAGTCCGCCATTTCGTTGTTGAAGTAACCAACAGGATCAGAAACGCCAATATCCTGAAGCTCTTCCATCCGGCCCACAGCCCAGTCATAATTATATTTCTTCAATATCTCATCGGGGCTACGAGCCATGCGGATCGTGACTTTCGGCTCTCCCTGTTCCTCTAGCATCAGCGACAATTGTTTTGGCGCTTCTGAAGGCGGCGGCAATGCTGGTAGTGCCTTGCTTGGGCGCTTGAAAAGACTTCCGTGAAATGCTTTTAATTTTGGAACGAATTGCAGTCTTACTTCGGCAACACAGAAGCCGATACCATCTGCCGCGGCGTACAGGGCATCTTCCGCTTTTGTCCGTATGGTAGTCAGTAATTCCATGCGAATCCGTCTGCGATCCAAGCTCATTCTCATGGGCACTATTTTTGCCATTTTCACCGTTAATTTTGTGTTAACAAAAAGGCGGTTTCATGGAGATGTGATTGGATTACAGGCCGCGCGACTTGGCGCGGAATACTGAGAGGGCCTGTGTTGCGTTTATCTTTCAATCCCGCCCATCGATAATCTGCCGTAATGTATCGTTGAGACGGGTTTGCCAACCTTTACCGCTCTCCCGGAAATGATCAATGATATCCGCATCCAGCCGCGAGGTGATCTGTGTTTTCGGGGCATCACTTTTTGGCCGTCCTCGACGGTGGGGCGGTATGGGAAGGCCGAGTTCTTTAAAGACATCAGGAGCAGGACGAAGTTGTTTGATTTCCTCTTCAGAAAGAGGCGCAGTCTCCTCATCAATCAGATAAGGATCAGTGATCTTTGAAGAAACCATATCTTTTTCCTTCCTTGCGATGGACATGTCTCATGCTGATAATCCGCATGGTATCCCCTCGCGGTGTAAAAACGATATTCAAAAGCCGATCTCCAACCATGCCATAGGCGAGAAAACGAAGTTCTCCATACTCTTTACGCTTATCTTCAGTAACAACAGCCTTTTCCCAGTCAAACTCATAGACAATGGAGAAATCGAGGCCACGATGCTCTCGGGTCCACCGGTTCTTTTCCTCATCCCATTCAAACACTGGAATTCTCAATTAATGTAGTTACAAAAAATATAAAGTCAAACTTCTTAATGAAGTAACCTTATCACCAAAAATAACCATTTTGGAGAATAAAAAATAAATTATAATCGTATTTAGTTCTTTTAAAGAACTGCAACATGCTGTTCGGTCCGACATTTCCTCAGAATAAAGCAGCCACGACAGGCCGAACGGCGCGGCCGCGCCAGCGCCGCCCCTGCGGCGAGAAGCCTAAGGGCCTGGACAGGCCCGCCGGCGCTTGAGGCTAAACAAACAACCAAGATCTCCCCGCGCAACGCCGCACCTCTCAGTATTCCCCTCCTCACCGCTTTTTCTCGCACATCTTCACAACCCTGCAGTATGATGGCCCCTATCATCAAAATATCTCAGGGGGCTATCATGTCATTCTTTGCATCCATTCTTGTGGCGTTGATCGCCCTTCTCCATCTCTATATTGCCTGGTTTGAGATGTTTGCCTGGACCAGTCGGGGGCCGAAGGTTTTTCGGCAGTTTCCGAAGGATCTGTTTGAGCCGACGAAAGCGCTGGCAGCCAATCAGGGGCTGTATAATGCCTTTCTTGCCGTGGGGCTGATCTGGCCGTTTCTGATCCAGGACCCTGTCTGGCAGCAGAATGTGGCCCTGATGTTCCTGGCCTTTGTCCTGGCTGCCGGCCTCTTCGGCGCTCTTACTGCCTCAAAGAAGATCCTCTATGTCCAGGCTGTTCCTGCGGCTATCGCTATCGCGCTGCTGCTGCTGGGTCTCTAAGGTTCTTGTTTCCCGGAAATTTTTTCCGCACCGGGCAGAAAGGGACATGGCGGAGCATCCGGTTATGTTCCGGAAGCGCCAAAAACCGGGCTATGTAAACTGGCCCGATCCTTGCTTTTCCATTGGTAGATCACAATGGAGATATCGTATGACCCTTCCTTCTTCCGTTACCCTGCTTTCCGAAGACCAGTCCGTCCGGATGAATGATCCGATTATTGAGCGGGAAGATGTTATGTGGGCAGCCCGTAAATTCATTTTGCTGCATGGGGATAATGCGCCTGATGCCGTGGCAGGGGAAATCAACAGGCTGGATCTTGCCGGAAAGTTGCAGGTTGCTGCCATGTTTGAACGTGTCCGGGATGAGTGTGTCGTGCTGCTGAAGAAGAGCGAAGACTTCAGGAGCAGAAATATTCATTGAAAGGATGACTGACGACGCAAAACTGTTCGTAATTTGAGAGCACTGGGGGTATGGTGCCCCCATGCGTACACTTTATCATTTTTGGATTTCCCCGGCCTGCCGGAAAGTCCGTCTGGCCCTGAATGAAAAAGGCCTGGAATATGAGCTGGTTGTTGAAAAAGAATGGGAGCGCCGGGATGGATTTCTGGCGCTGAATCCGGCGTCGGAAGTTCCTGTTCTGGAAGATGAAAACGGGGCAATCCTGGCCGATAGCCAGGCCATTCTGGAATATCTTGAGGAAAGCTATCAGGATGTCAAACTCCTGCCGTCCGATAAGGTAGAACGGGCAGAAGTGAGGCGTTTGATTGCCTGGTTTGACCGGAAATTCCAGCTTGAGGTTACGGATAACCTGGTGGATGAAAAGATCCTCAAGCGGTTGACCCGAAGCGGCACCCCGAACACGGCGGCGATCCGGGCCGGCCATCACAATATCCACTATCACCTGGATTATATTTCTTTTCTCACCGAGCGGCGGAGCTGGTTGGCGGGAGAGACGTTTAGTCTGGCTGATATCGCTGCGGCGGCCCAGCTTTCCGCCGTGGATTATCTGGGGGATGTCCCCTGGGAACAGCATCCCTCCGCCAAGATCTGGTATTCCCGGATCAAGTCGCGACCGACCTTTCGTTCGTTGCTCGCCGATAACCTGCCGGGCATGCCGGCTCCTGCTCATTATGCCGATCTGGATTTCTAAGATAGACTGTGGCCGTCATGATAGACGGTAGCGATAAAGAGAAACTGATCCACTTTGCCCTGGAGCAGGGTTTTGACGAGGCGCGGATAGCATCCGCGGACTTTGGCGAGGCTCCGGGGCGCTATCTTGACGACTTCATCAAAGCCGGCTTTCACGGCGATATGGACTGGTTGCCGCAAAAACAGGACTGGCGTCGCCACCCCCAGTCTCTCTGGCCGGATGCAAAATCCGCCCTTGTCCTCGGCCTTAATTACGGACCTGCCTCGGACCCCAGGGCACTCGGGGAACATCCGGACCGGGGGATCATTTCCGTTTATGCGCAAGGAAAAGACTATCATGACGTTATCAAAAAGCGTCTCAAGCGGATAGCCCGCTGGATCGTCAGCGAGTTTGGGTCGGATGTAAAAGTCTTTGTGGATACGGCCCCGGTGATGGAAAAGCCCCTGGCGGCAGCGGCTGGACTGGGCTGGCAGGGAAAGCACACCAATCTGTTAAGCCGATCTTTCGGTTCCTGGCTGTTTCTGGGTGTTATACTGACCACGCTGGAAATCCGCCCGGATGCTCCGGAAAAGGGGGGATGCGGGAGTTGTGATGCGTGTCTGATCGCTTGTCCGACCGACGCTTTTCCAGCTCCCTACAAACTGGACGCCCGCAAATGTATTTCCTATCTGACCATTGAAACCCGGAGCCATATTCCAAGGGATATGCGGTCCCTGATGGGTAACCGGATTTATGGATGCGATGATTGCCTGGCGGCTTGTCCCTGGAATAAATATGCCAGGAAGGCGAGGGATCTGGCTTTTATACCGCGATCTGAGCTGACGGCGCCGCGCCTTCGGGATCTGGCTGTTCTCGATGATGCCTCCTTTCGCGAGATTTTCTCCGGCTCCCCCATCAAGCGGCTCGGCCGGAACCGGTTTGTCCGCAATGTTCTGGTCGCTCTTGGTAATGAGGGGGATACGGCGAGTGCTGTTGTCATTCGCCCGCTGCTGGACGATCCTTCACCGATTGTCAGGCTGGCTGCCGTGTGGGCTCTGTCACAGCTTCTTGAGCCTGAGGCATTTGCAATCATGCGGGACAGCCTCTATGACAAAGAGCAGGATCCCGATGTTCGGGAAGAGTGGTCTTTATCCATACAGGAGCGGGCAATATGAGCAGGCTTGACAGTTTTATCCGGCGCGTAACGGCGCAGCGGGACTGCCTGAATAAAGCAGCAGCCGAGGTAAAAGATCTGTCCGGGTCGGTTCTGGAGCTGGGTCTTGGAAACGGGCGGACTTTTGATCATTTACGCTCTCTGTTCGGACCGGGCGATATTTATGTCTTTGACCGTCATGTAAAAGCGCATCCGGACTGTATTCCGGATGAAGATCACATGATTATCGGTGACTTTACGGAAACGGTTCCGGCAGCCCTGTCACGCTTGCCGGGCAAAGCCCGACTGATCCATTGTGATATCGGTTCCGGTGATAAATCCGCCAGTCTTTCCCTGGCGGATCGGCTGGCGATAGATCTCAGTGCCCTGTTGCAGCCTGGTGGTCTGGTGGTCAGCGATCAGCCTTTTGACTTTGCTCCCTGGGAAGCGTTGGAACTGCCGCAGGGCGTGGCACCGGGACGCTATCATATGTACCGGCAGAAATAGCCTGGGAGGTGCAGGATTTGCCGCACGGCATCCTACCCTGATCCGCAAAGCTCGTCTTTCTGTGTCCTCAATAGAGGCTGTAATCATTCAATAGAGGCATTCTGGTGCCCCCGATCAGATTGATTTCGAACGGGTTATAGAGGAGTTGGGCTGATGACACACTCCTCACTACGATCAAAATTTACACAATCATCTACTCTGCTTGTCTCAAAGAAACCTGTGAGGATATCGCCCATATGCGTCATCTGCTGATCGTTGCCTCGGGCCTCAAAGATCAGGAGGGTACATCTTCATGATCCCTAAAGGCAATTTTTATCAAAAATGCCTTAACGCTCTTCTATAATACGAAAATACTTTTTAAGTGCCTGTAAAACAGTTTTGATCTTAAAAGACTGCTTACGATCTATCGTTAAGGCATAAATGGGAGACGTCTTAAATTGCCACGTCGGTAAAATTTTGACCAGTTGTGCCGTTTTAATGTAATGGCGAACCTCCAATTCAGGCAGCACAGCCATTCCAATACCTTCTTTCACATGACAAATAAGTGAATTCAGGTTGTTAAATTGCATTCTATAGTTTGGTGTATAATTGTAACTTTCACCATTGGCATGGAAGAGTTCCAAAGTCGAAAAATCATTTTTTCCGGAAATACCAAGCCAACACTGTTTTTTTAGATCTTCCGGGATTACAGGGTTCCCATTTTTCTTCAAATAATCAGGGCTTGCAAAAATATGTTTGCCTGCTCTGCCGAACGGATGAAAAATAAAATTGGATTGCTTAGGTTCTCCAACGCGAATTGCTATATCAATCTGTTCACTGACAAGGTCAATATCATGATCATTAGCGACCAGCGTGATATTCAGCCTTGGATTGTCAGCAACAACTTTTTTTAGGGCATTTGCAAGAGGATCAGCCGCCAAGCCAACCGGTGCCGCAATACGTAAATCACCATCAATGGTAAGCCTTAATTCGCTGACCGCATCTTCTGCATCTTCTGCAGCAGACAACATTTTTTTTCCATGTTGATAATAACGTCTACCTGCCTCAGATAGGCTGATTCTTCGGGTAGATCGATGAATAAGAGATACTCCTAACTCCTCCTCCAGCTGTTTAATATGCTGACTAACAGCAGGCGGTGTCATATTCAGAGTTTCCGCAGCTGCCCGCATCGTGCCGCTATCAATGACCTGACAAAAAACGGCAATTTGTTTTAATCGATTTATGACGGCAACACTCATTGGTTAATCTTTACAATATTCCCCGCATAGATAAGCTTAACTTAACAATGATATAACAAATTCATCCCTTATCCAAAGACATATCCGACCATATTGTCCAATCAGATTTAAATTTCTTTGTTTGGAGACCAATATGAATAAAATTCTCACAACCTGTGCCCTCCTTGTAACCCTCTTTACAATGACCGCTGTCTCTGCAGCCGAGACACGTAAAGAGCGCTTGATGAACTTTTACGATGCGCTTGGTTCAGCACAGGTAGAAAAACTGGACAAAATTATTGTGAAGAATTGGGTCACTCATGATCCGAACCCGGGCCAAGAGCAAGGTCGTGAAGGTTTTAAAAAATTCATCCAGAAAAAAATCCACACCGTTGTTTCCGACGTGCAATGGCAAGTTGAAGAAATGGTTGAAGAAGGCAATACAATCGTCGTGCGTTCAATCATGACGGCTAAGCACACAGGTCCACTTTTGGGCGTTAAACCCACGGGTAAAGTGTTCACCATCAAGGCGATTGATATTCATCATTTCAATGATAAAGGTATGGTTGTGGAAACATACCACCTTGAAGACTGGATTGCTTATCTCGCGCAAGTTGGCGCGCTGGGCAAATAACTCCCCTATTTACATATTTAAAAAGAGAAAGCAGATGACTATTCTCATAACCGCAGCTAGTGGTAATCTAGGATCTGAGATCACCAAAAAATTGTGCGCGAACAATGGCGCTGTTGTTGGGGGTGTACGCTCACCAATGAATGTTAAAAAAGTAGCCGATGTGGAGTATGTCGCGTTCGATTATGACGACCCCTCAACCTACAAGGCGTTTTTGGAAAAAGGTGACGTTGATGGCGTTGTCCTTCAAGCCCCGCCTCTGGATTTTGATGCCTTTGAGCGTTTGTCTCCTTTTATCAATGAATTGAAAGCATCGAATATCAATCGTGTCGTTTTCATCAGCGCTTACGGCGTTGATCACAATGACGCTGCACCTTTACGCCGAATTGAACTTAAACTGATCGAAGACGGTTTTGATTATACATTTGTGCGCCCCAATTTCTTTATGGAAAACTTTACATCCGGATTTGCCGTAGATGTGTTGGAACATAAAGGTATTGTACTTGCATCATCCGGGGATGGGAAAATCGCTTTTGTTTCTATTCAGGATATTGCCGCTGTTGTGCTTGCATCTCTATCGGAAGGCGGTCATGTGAAAAAAGAGTACAACCTGACAGGCCCGGAAGCTTTATCACATGGTGAAATCGCGCAAATCATCAGCGAGAAACGAGGCAAAGATATTCCCTACATTTCAATTTCTGGGGACGAGTTGAAGGCCGGTGCCGTCGAGAATGGCTTGCCGGAATCATGTGCGGATTATCTTGCCATGCTCTACAGCATCGCAGAACAGGGGTTAATGGCTGAGCTTTCCAACGATGTGGAAATCGTTCTGAAACGTAAACCTCTTGCATTTGGTGACATCTTCACATCCTGATATAGCCGCACAGTATGCAGCAGGGTTTATGCGTGACCCTGCTGTATTTTTCCATGAAACAAACGATGATCTCCTCTGCGGCGTCAAAAAAGCTTGAAAATGAGCCACATTTCCTGCGCGTTCCTTCCTGATATAGAAGAAAATCGCTTCCAGCCAGAATACCTCTATTGATAAGACTGCGGCCTATGGCATAATTTTTGCTTAATCCTTAACCGAATGATGCCTGACGAAGCGTTCGGAAGAAGGAATAAAGCCATGATCAATGATGTCACCCAAAGTAGCAGCCTGTATCAGGCACAACGTGCCCAGAATGCGTATTCGAATGTGGCTGCTGAGAAATCTGCTTCTGCAGAAGCACGTGGGGAACCAAAAGACACGGTTGAGATTTCCGAAACCGGAAAATCAGTATCCAGGCTATTGAATGAGGTTTCGAATTTTAGCCTTGATCCGGCTTTTCATCTGGCTAATGCGGAAACCCAGCTGAAAGAAATAATGGCCCGGTTCGGTATCCCTGAAACGGAGGATGTGAGCATTAAAAGCACCGGAGATGGGCGCTATACAGTGTCCGGGGATCACCCGCTTCTGGGAGAGGTCGAAAATTTGGTCAATAGTGATGATCCGTCGGTCAGAGACCTTCGTAACTCCCTTGCCGGTGCTCACACCGGGGCGACCCTTCAGCGCATCGCTGCTGCAGCGGAGATGGCTATGAAGGGTGCAGATGCCAATCCGGCAAAGACCGAACAGTATTACAATTGGATTCTGACTGTGGCGAACGGGGCAAAAAATATGGATTACGACATAACATTGCAGAATGGAGAATTGTCGGGCTCCCTTATTGATGGAGAGGGTAAGCGGATTGCCGCAGCTTCCGGCCTGACCCTTCCTTCATGAGTTTACGGCCTAGTATATTAAGTAAATCTTTAACTGTTTCTTCGATCCTCTCCCTTGAGTGATGAGTGGGTGTGAGAGCAAGCAGGAACCGGTTTTAATGAAGGTTGCAGAGCAAACCCTGATTGATCAGATGGGGTTTTCAGAACGTGAAATTGCGCGGCGATTGCACCTGTTGAATTTTACAGAAGAAGATGGTGAGCGGATCCAGTTGGTATCGGATCATATCATCCGGGTCCTGTCGGATCTGGTTGAAGAATATTATGAGTTTCAGCTTGCAGATCCGGAAATCGCTCAGGTGATC
>DIYE01000081.1 GCA_002428885.1 Alphaproteobacteria bacterium UBA6062 | reverse complement strand
CATGCCTGCGGTCGGCTCATCCAGCAACAGCAGGCGCGGATGAAGGATCAGGCACATACCAAGTTCCAGCCGCCGCTTGTCTCCGCGCGACAGGGCACCGGCCTCACTCGACATCTGCTCTTTCAGCCCCACATCCTCAAGGATATGTTCCGCTTCATCCCGGATTTCCGCTTCTGATCCAAGCCCTTTGTACGCATTGAACTGAAACGCTCCATCACGCTTGGAAAAGGCCGGCAACATGACATTTTCCAGGAGCGTCATTTCCGGGAAAATTTCAGGTGTCTGGAAAACGCGGGCGACCCCGATCTGGGCAATCTCATGGGGCTGTCTTCCGGTCAATTCCTGACCATCGAAGGTTACGTGCCCGGTATCCGGCTTCAACCTTCCCACGCACACATTCAGCAATGTGGACTTCCCCGCTCCGTTCGGACCGATGATCGCATGGGTGGTCCCTTCCTCCACATGCAAATTGACGTCAGAAAGAGCCTTCAGACCACCAAAACTCTTGTGGATATTGTCCAGATGAAGAACCAGATTATCCATAATGCTACTCCTTACTCACCCGGTTGGTCTTGAGGCGTCATATTGCCGCCGATTGATTGCTGCCGTTTCCTGAACAGAGCGGTCAGTCTCGAAATACCTTCAACGATGCCGCCCGGCAGGAAGATAACAATGATCATGAACAGAATGCCCAGCGTCAGATGCCAGCCGCCGCCGACAAACAATCCGACAACCGGCACGACGACCTCTGCCACGGAATCCGGGAGGAAGGAGAAGGCACTGGTCAGGACATTATTGTCAAAGCCAGAGAAAATATTCTCGAAATATTTGATGAGACCGGCGCCCAGCATGGGGCCAACCAGGGTACCGACACCGCCGAGGATGGTCATCAGAACCACCTCACCGGACGCCGTCCACTGCATTCTCTCCGCGCCCGCCAGAGGATCGGTGATCGCCAGGAGGGAACCGGCGAGACCGGCATACATCCCGGAGATCACAAAGGCCGTCAGCATATAGGGCCGGGTGTTCAGACCTGTGTATTTCATCCGGTTCTGGTTGGATTTGATCCCTTTAAGCATCAGACCGAAAGGCGAGCGGAAAATCCGCATGGAGATAAAGAAGCAGAGGATCAGGAGGGCCGCACAGAAATAGAACCCCGGATAACCGCTCATCTTCATCCCGAACAGGGTTGTTGACGGCAAGCCCGTAGAAACTTCCTCGATAAACAGATTATCGATAAGCCTCGGATCCTGCTGGCTTAGCTGCAGGCCGGTTTCACCATAGGTAATCGGTGTCAGAACGGAATAAGCCAGATTGTAGGACATCTGAGCAAAGGCCAGGGTCAGGATAGAGAAATAAATCCCGGACCGGCGCAGACTCAAAAATCCGATGACCAGTGCCATCAGCCCGGCAAACAGAACCCCGAACAATACCGCCGGAATAACATTCATGGTGAAAAGCTTGAAAGACCAGACGGCGGCATAGGAACCGACACCAAGAAAGGCAGCATGTCCGAAGGACAGATATCCGGTCAGTCCAAAGAGGATATTAAATCCAATGGCGAAAATACCGTAAATCGCAAATTTCTGCATCAGATCCGGATAACCGCCCCCCAGCGGGATCAACCAGATCGGCATTGTGAGGATAACAGCTGCGAAAATCAGCAACCGGGTCACATCGTTCATAGGAATATTTTTCATCTCAGTCATCCATCACACCGGCGCGTCCCATCAGGCCACGGGGCATGGTGAGAAGAATTACAACAGCAACCAGATAAATAATGATCTGGTCAATCCCTGGAAGCACAGCCTTTACCTCCGTCATGGAGGCGAAGGATTGAACCACACCCAGCAGGAAGCCCGCCATCACAGCCCCGCCAAGGGAGCCCATTCCCCCAACCACAACAACAACGAAGGACAGAACAAGGAAATCCATGCCCATGTGATAGTCGGGAGGCAGGACGGGGGTATACATGACACCGGCAAGGCCTGCGACAACCGTCGCAATGGCGAAAACAATGGTGAAGCGTCGCTCAATATTAATGCCAAGCAGCCCAACCGTTTCCCGGTCTCTCATCCCCGCCCGGACAACCATGCCGTAAGTGGTGAATTGCAGGAAAGCAAACACACCAAATATCAGCACACCGGAGAAACAGAGATAAACCAGCCGCCACCAAGGATAAACGACGCTTTCTCCCAAACCGATCCAACTGCCGATACTGGCACTTCCTGCCAGAATATCCGGCGCTGTTTGCGGTATTGGGTTCGCGCCAAAGTAAGCTTTGATAACTTCCTGAATGACAATAGCCAGACCGAAGGTCACAAGGATCTGTTCGGCATGTGGTCGCTTATAGAAATGTTTGATAAGCCCCCTCTCCATCACGAAACCGATCAGGATCATGACGGGGATAGCCATCAGAATGGACAGCGGGATAGCATAATCAATCAGAACCGGACCGGCATCCGGAAACCAGATTTCCAGATAAGGCTTTTCTTTAAAAGCCTTGAACAATGTCACGGTGGTATCTTCAACCTTCGTTGACAGAGTCAATAGCTTGTTGAAACTTACAGCACAGAAAGCCCCCAGCATAAAAAGGGCGCCATGGGCAAAATTCACAATACCCAATGTGCCGAAAACAAGTGTCAGCCCAAGAGCAATCAGGGCATAAGCAGCCCCCTTGTCCAGGCCGTTCAGGATCTGAAGGAAAATCGCATCCATCACTACATACCTTTATAGAGATTGGGCCGTTTTAAAACGGCCCCGGAAGTCACTTGAAAAAAGGGCGAGCCGGAACCCGCAGATTACCGACCCGCCTTCAAGTTACTGTCAGACTTTGTATGGCCCGAGTTCACCACCAAAGATCTTCCAGTCGTATTCCACCTGCGAACGCGGTGTCTGCTCAATCACTTTCAACAGATCAAACTGGCTCGTCGGGTTTTCATTACCACGCACAACCAGCACATCCTTGAAGCACTGATGATCTTCTGCACGATATTCGGTCGGTCCATTACCGGTTCCGTCAAACTTGAAGCCTTCAAGGGATTTGATGACTTCCGGCGGATAGAAGGTACCGGCCATTTCACAGGCATTGGCATACAGCAATGTCTGGACGTAACAGGTATGGGCAGCCATGGACGGCGGAATGCCGTATTCTGCGCCGAAGGATTTCACGAAGGCTTGCGATCCCGGATCCTGCAAGGACCAGTTCCAGTTGGTGGATCCCAGAATCCCTTTAATCGCTTCGCCTGCACCCTGCGCCATCAGACGGGAGAAGAGCGGCACGACAATTTCAAAATTCTTGCCGTTGACCTGCTTGTCCCGAAGACCGAACTGAACGGCCTGGGTCAGGGAGTTGATCATATCCTTACCATAGTGGTTCAGGATCAACACATCGGCTCCAGAATTGAGAACAGGCGTAATATACTGTGAGAAGTCACCGGCTCCTACAGGTGTCTTAACAGTATTAACGGTCTGCCACCCGATCTCTTCCGTCGTATCTTTCATGGATTCTTCCTGGGTCCAGCCCCAGTTATAATCCGCTGTCAGATGATAAGCGCGACGTTCCTTGCCATATTCCTTCTCCAGCACCGGTCCCAGTGCGCGGCCGGACATATAGGCATTGAAGAAGTGGCGGAAACCGTAGCGGCGCTTGTCCTTACCGGTTGTATCATTAGAGTGGGTCAGGCCGGCCATGAAGATAATACCTTCTTCCTGGCACAAGGACTGAACGGCAACAGCAACACCAGAAGAAGAACCACCGGATACCATCAGAACTTTTTCTTTTTCGATCATCCGCTTGGCAGACGCACGAGCCGCATCGGATTTCGTCTGGGTATCACCAGTCGCAAAGGTTACTTTCTTACCGAGAATTCCGTTCCCTTTCAGCGAAGACGGCTTGAAGGTATTCAGCATTCCGCCATCGCCTTCACCATTCAGATGCTTGACGGCCAGTTTAAAGGCCCGCAATTCATCTTTTCCTTCTTCGGAATAAGGGCCTGTCTGCGGCACGTTAAAGCCCAGCTTCACCTCTCCGGCATTGCCCGGGTTATTCCGGAAATCCTCAGCCCAGGCATTTCTCATAAAAAAGGCCGGTGACGCCGCCACCAGGCCTGACGCGGCACCGGCTTTCAATAAGCCCCGCCGAGAAAAATCGAGTTTAAAATCTTTCGTCATTTGCTCTCCTCCCATCAATCCATCGATTTCCGGCCTTTGCCGGTTTCCCTTAAGACGGCACGACCCTTGAATTTATTAATAGAAAGTAAAAATTTCACATGACCATTAGATTTTCCAATAAAACATTGGATTACATAGGATTTTTATGTCAATATTGAAAATATAATTCTGTAAATTTGTAAATTTATGTAAAGAATGGCAAAAAACCCCTATATCGGATCCCGGTTAAGACGACTCAGAAAAGACAGAAACATTTCTCAAATGGATCTGGCGGCGGAGCTTGGCATTTCAGCCAGTTACCTCAATCTGATCGAACATGAACGCCGGGACCTGACGGTTCCACTCCTCCTCAGGATCAGCCAAATCCTCAAGGTTGACCCGCTGATCTTCGCTTCCCAGCGGGATGGCCAACTGGCGGCGGAACTGACCGAAGTTCTGCAGGATCCGATTTTTAAAGACAGGGATATTTCCGAATCTACTCTCAGGACGGCAACATCTGAATTTCCGGATTTATGCGAGCAGTTGGTCAGTCTCTATAAAGCCTATCAGTCCGCGCTCGGGGATCTTCAATATATGCGGGAGCGCCTCTCCCAGGATTCCGTTCTGGCGGATTCCTCCTTTCGGCTGCGGACTCTGGTCACCTCCATCTTTTCTCTGTCGGAAATCATCCATGACAATGAGGATCTGAAACCAGCGCAGCGCCAGGAATTTCTGGATATCATTCTCAAAGACAGCTCTGCCCTCACCGACACCGTGAATGAAATGCTGGGCTTTATGGGAGGAGATCATCTGTCCGAAACCAACGCCTCTTTCTCCCCGATTGAGGCGGTTACGGACTTTATCCAATCCCGGAATAACTATTTTGACGATATCGAAAAAGCAGCGATTGAACTTTGTTCCCGCCTTGCCGGAACGGAACCGCCCAGCACGGAAGATCTGTCACACTATCTGTCAAACCATCACAGTGTTCGCATTGATTATGCGAGTAAAGAACAGCCCGAACAAGAGACAACCCTGTTCGACAGCAAGAAACGACATCTTCTGTTGTCAAAGGCACTGCCGCCGTCAACCGTCCGGTTTCATCTCGCACTGCTGATTGGTCGTCTGGAATATGAAGCGGTTTTTACCTCCCTGCTGACCAGGACAGATCTCGCAGAAGGAGCTGCTTACGAAAAAGGCTTTGCCGCCTTAGCCAGCTACTTTGCCGGCGCGTGTCTGCTGCCGTATGACGCTTTCTTTGAAGCCGCAGAGGAAGCCCGATATGACATTGAGATCCTCCAGCAACAGTTCGGTGCCAGCTATGAGCAAATCTGCCATCGTCTGACAACTCTCCAGAAACCGGAAAAAGGCGGTGTCCCCTTTCATTTGATCCGAACGGATATCGCCGGCAATATCTCCAAACGTTTCAGTGCGTCGGGCCTGCGCATTCCCCGCTACGGAAGTGCCTGTCCGCGCTGGGTTGTGCATGCCTGTCTTCTCACACCCGGAAATATCGTGACCCAGATCTCCGAGATGCCGGATGGAAACCGCTTTTTTTCCATTGCCAGAACCGTCACCAAGCCAAGCCTGGGCTATGCACATCCTAAGCGCCATTACGCTATCAGCATTGGTTGCGACATCGCCCATGCCGGAAGGCTCGTTTATACGGATGGTATGGCCTTATCTGCTCCAAGAACGGTAATGCCGGTGGGAATTACCTGTCGCTTATGTGACCGGGAAAATTGCACACATCGCGCGGCACCACCACCAGCACAACACAGTCGAAGCCGAGGTCCTGCCCGAAACATTTCTCCAGGCATTGGTGACTGGTAAGTTACTTTCCGCTTTTGATAAGTGTTCCGCTGGCGGTTCGTCTTTCTTCACCGTCGCGGATGGCCTTGAAATCGAGCTTCATGCCAAGCCCGGTAAGGGTACGGTGATAAATCAGCATGTCATACCCTCCGTTTTTATTGGTCGCCATGGAGTAAATTGTAAGTTTCTGTCCCTTGAGGACGGCCCAGGAAACGGTCTCCCCGGACAGAAGGTCCCCCTTTTTTTCATCATGCCAGACATTCTTGTTTCCGGAAGGCAGATAAGTTCGTGTGGTTTCCTTCAACGTCTCTGTCGGGGCGCCCGCCTGACCGTCCTGACGCTGCAAGGTGCGCCAGGTGATCGTGAAGCTCTTGTCCTGTGCGGGGCGGATTTCCACATCCATGTCGCGACTGGTGATCGGGAATGTAACACTGGTATTACTCTCGGAAACCGCTGTTCCTTCCCACTTCCCCTTAAAGGCTGTCAGGCTTACATCTGCGGCAACAGACGACGCTCCCAGACACAAACCCAAAACAGCACATGTTAATCCGGCAAATCGCTTCATTATTTCCTGTTCCCTCAACTGATCTCAAGCAGATCATAGGACAGGTCTTCTTTCACTGCCAACCGTAAAGTGACGACTAAGGTCAGCCCCCTGTCTTATCAGGCAGAGAGAGCAACCGGACCGGATACTTTGGCATCCAGGAAATGCCGCTGGTATTTTCCGGTGATATTGACCGTTTCAACCAAAAGACAAACATCCGTTGTGTTGAAATCATAATCAATAACGGCCCCCTCTCCGATCACCCCGCCGACCCGAAGATATCCTTTAATCAGGGCAGGCATTTCCCGCATGGCAGTGCGGAAATCCACACAGCTTTCGTCCCGTATATTCATGTCCACATAGCGGGCATGCTGTGCCCTGGGGCACCAGTCTTCAGGCGCTCTGTTATTATGATGAAGGAAGGAAAGTGCTGACGCCATTTCACCAAGATCCGTTCCCGGAAAGCTGGCACAACCAAACATCAGACTGATATCATGAGCCAGAATGTAATCGGCAATCCCCCGCCACAGAAGCTGCATTATCGCTTTGCCGCGATAAGCCGGGTCCACGCAGGACCGGCCGAGTTCAACATGTTCTCCCGGATAACCTTCAAGGCGGGAAAGATCAAATTCATCCGCGGAATAATATCCGCTGCGCGCCTGTGCAACAGACTTTCTAAGCAACCGGTAGGTTCCGACCACACAGGTTTCGCCCGGTTTTGACCGACTGCGATCCACAACAATCAGATGATCACAATAATCATCAAAGGCATCATGGTCCCGGCCAAGAGCCTGAACCGAAGGCGTCGGTGTTGCCCCCATACCTTCATAAAAAACCCTGTACCGTAATTCCTGAGCTCGAATAACTTCCTGCTGCGTGGTTGCGAGACGGATAACCAGATCGGAAGATGACCCTGTGCCCATGACTACTCTCCTATACGCCAAACGCTCTAGTGAGAGGCTAGGAATTGTCAGGGTCACTTTCTTGGCAGGTTGATGAATATTTGATGACAGCTGTTACACTGGCATGCCTTGACAAAAGAGCTGCCTCCAGATGAAGCTTAAACAGGCTCAACGAGCTGAAACTCATAACAAGAAGAAGTAACAATGACCAATATTCGTCTCTCAGTTCTGGACCAATCCCCCATTCGCTCCGGTGGCACTGCACAGGATGCCCTGATCGAAACCACCCAACTGGCCCGCCTGACGGACAGGCTGGGATATCACCGTTACTGGGTGGCGGAACATCATAACTCCACAGGATTAACAGGATCCGCTCCGGAAATCCTGATTGCCAGACTGGCATCGGTGACGGATCGCATCCGCCTGGGTTCGGGCGGTGTCATGCTGTCCCACTATTCGCCTTATAAAGTGGCGGAAGTTTTCAACCTTCTGGAAACATTGTTCCCAGGACGGATTGACCTCGGGATCGGAAGAGCGCCCGGCAGCGACCAGCTGACGGCTCACGCACTGGCTTACGGAAATCCGCCGAGAGGCCCCAAGGAATATCCGACGCAGGTCCATGACCTGATCGGCTTTCTGCAAGGCAGTCTCGGCGAACAACATCCTCTTCACAAGGTGGCGGCCACACCCGTCGCTTCATCAATGCCAGAATTTTGGATGCTGGGCAGCAGTGATCAGTCCGCGCAGCTGGCGGCCTATTTCGGAACCCCCTTTTCTTTCGCCCATTTCATTACCGATGAGCAGGGACCGGACATTATGAAAATGTACCGGGACACCTTCAGGCCGACCGAGATTGCTGCTGAACCGGAAGGCAGCATCGGGGTTTTTGTCATCTGTGCAGAAACAGAACAGGAAGCCCGTCAGTTGGCCGCCAGCCGGGACTTATGGCGCCTTCGTCTGGATAAAGGAGAGATCGGACCTGTGCCAACCGTTCAGGAGGCTTTGGAATATTCCTACAGCGAACAAGAGGAGTTGCGCAGGCAATATCATGCCCGCCGTCATATCGTCGGCACCCCGGATCAGGTCAAGTCGACTCTTCTGGAAACACTGGATAAATATGGCGTCCAGGAAGCTGTTATTGTCACCATAACCCATGATTTTGCTGCGCGCTGCCGATCCTATGAATTGATTGCTGACGCTTTTGACTTGCCGTCATCGGATTGAAACAGTTCAACCCTAGTGTCCTTATTCTGGTACGTGAAGAGACCAATCTGAGACTAGAGATACAAGGGAAATACTGATGTCTGAGCAGACACCATTCAAACAGACGCGCGCCTATCGTATGGAGGTTGCGGAAGATAAAACCACCAATCCGACTGATAATCAGACTTTTGGTGATGTGGTCAATCAGCGACTGGGCCGGCGCGATGCCCTCAAAGGCATGCTGGCCGTAACCGCCCTCAGTGGAACAACAGGCGTGATTGCCTCCGTTCTGACAGCAGAATCTGCTGAGGCGGCCCATCATGGTGCAACATTTAACTTCAAGGAAATCAGCCACGGCGTAGATGAAAAGCACCATGTGGCAGACGGTTACGATGCTGATATCCTGCTTCGTTGGGGGGATGCCCTGTTCAGCGACTCTCCAGCCTTTGATCCGGCCAATCAGAGCCGGGCATCCCAGGAAAAGCAGTTTGGTTATAACAATGACTATGTCGGCTTTATTCCACTGGGCGAAGACAGCGCCTTGCTCTGTGTCAATCATGAATATACCAACGAAGAACTGATGTTCCCGGGTCTTGGGCGTCAGGATAAACCCAAACCGGAACAGGTTAAAAAGAAAGATAAAGACGGCAAACCTGACAAAGCTGAATTGTTAAAAACGCGTTTTCTTAACATGACACAGGATATCGCCGATGTGGAAATGGCAGCTCACGGCGGTACTGTTGTCGAAATCAAAAAAACGGGCGGTAAATGGTCGGCTGTTATCGGTTCAAAATATAATCGCCGTATTACCGCCAACACGGAAATGGAGCTCTCTGGCCCGGCTGCCGGCAGTCATCTGGTAAAAACCAAGGCAGACCCAAGTGGCACCAAAGTCCTTGGCACAATTAACAACTGCGCAGGCGGGATTACACCCTGGGGCACCTACCTGATGGCTGAAGAAAACTTCAATGGCTACTTCTGGAACAAGGACGCCGCTGCCTCCCACCCCAATGCGGATATGCTGAAACGCTACGGCGCGCCGGGTCAGTGGTATAACTGGGGCGCCTATTATGATCGCTTCGATGTAGCCAAAGATCCGAATGAAGTGCATCGGTTTGGCTGGGTTGTCGAAGTGGACCCGATGGATCCTGCATCAACGCCGAAGAAACGAACCGCCATTGGGCGCTTCAAACATGAAGGCGCGGAAACCATTGTCAACAAGGATGGTCGGGTGGCTGTCTATTCCGGCGACGATGAACGGGGCGATTATCTCTATAAGTTCGTCACCAAAGGCAAATATGACGCCGGCAACCGCGCCGCCAATATGGACCTGCTGGATGACGGCGTCCTCTATGTTGCGCGTTTCGATGCGGACGGCACCATAAAATGGTTACCGCTCGTGCATGGCGAAGGACCGCTGATCGCAGCCAACGGTTTTAACAGCCAGGCGGATGTTCTGGTCTTTGCCCGTAAAGCCGGTGACGCTTTGGGCGCAACAAAGATGGATCGCCCCGAGGATGTCCAGCCAAACCCGAAGACCAATAAAGTCTATGTCTGCCTGACCAATAACAAGCATCGGGGTGGCAAACATCCGATTGATGCCGCCAACCCGCGGGAAAAGAACCCATTTGGTCATGTTATTGAAATCACACCGACCGGTGGAGATCACGCTGCCCTGGACGGCAAGTGGGATATTCTGGTGCAGGGCGGGAATCCCGGCAAACCGGAACAAGGCGCCGTTTTCAACAAGGCGACCAGTGAAAATGGCTGGTTCGGCTCCCCGGATAACGCTGCAGTCGACGGCAAGGGCCGCCTGTGGATCTCTACGGATCAGGGGTCAAAGTGGCCAAAAACCGGAACGGCTGATGGTATCTGGGCTCTGGAAACAGAAGGAGAGCTTCGGGGCACTGGCAAGATGTTCTTCCGTGTTCCGATCGGTGCAGAGATGTGCGGTCCGTGTTTCAGCAATGATGATACGGCCCTGTTCCTGGCCGTTCAGCACCCGGCCTCTGACGGCGCCAAGGCCTTCCCTGGCTTTGGTCGGAATTCAACCTTTGAAGATCCCGTGACCCGCTGGCCGGACTTCAAGCCGGGCACCCCGCCGCGCCCATCCGTGGTTGTTGTCACGAAAAAAGGTGGTGGTGCTATTGGTAGCTAACAGCTATCAGGATTTGAAAAAGGGCGGCTTAAATAGCCGCCCCAGACTGCTGATCTTAGTTTGCCCGGCGAGGAGGCTTTGATGTGGACGGAATGGAAAGCTTCTTGCCCAGCGGCTTAGTCCCTCCGTTATTATCAAAGCTGACCGAACCGCCGCCGCCGAGGGGAGCAACCGTTTGCGGAACACAACGGTGCCGGAAGGTGGCAACATCCATATCTTTCCAGGCTGTTGGCTGACCAAGCTGTGGTGTATAGCGGGCCTGCAACTTCATCTGATGCTGATGGTTCTTATTGTTGGCAATTGCCATATAGGAATATTTGGGATCGCTCAGGATTTCGATAAGCGGGAAATGGAAATCGAAGTGACCGTTTTTACCGGCAAGCTTCGGGTTTTTCATAATACCCAGCTCTTCGTAATAGGTGCCATAAGCCTGGTAAAAATTAGCACCTGATACAATCCGGAAATCCATAACACCTGACTTATCACCGCTCATTTTATAATTAACCCGGATTTTCGGGTTCTTTGCCGGAATACATTTCCCATAATAGTGCGGAATGTTCGGCATAAAATCAGCACTTACAAGTTTGAAAGCCTGCTCACCGACCTGGAACTGGTTGGGTAGATTACCACCCAGCTGCGCATTCAGCTTAGCTTTGCCAATCAGATCAGCATCGCCTTTATAGGCAATCCTTACATTGATCATTTTGGTATCGACAAGATAATCTCCACCTGCCTCAATGATCGTCTCCTTGGCTATTTTCAGCCGCGTATATTTCTGACACTCCGCCTGAAAGCGGACCGGGATCTGAACATAAATATTACGATCCTGACGAAGATAGTCCGCTTCGCCTCCAGCATGCTGCGCCGCTTTTTGTAAGATCACGTCAACAGCGTTAATCTCATGGGCCGTGCCATTAAAGGCATTAACCGGCACATTCAGTGTTTTGGTTACCGTATGAGAGGACTTATTGATGTTGGAGCTGCTTCCTGCCTGAACATCCCAATAAGCCGTCTGTTCTGTTCCGACACCAAGACGACCTTCCCGGAATGAAGTACCGATCTTCTCTTTATAGTTTTCAAACAAGACACCGCCACATTCAACATCACCTTTCAGTTTCACCTGAATGGAATTGCCTGACGGCTGCAAATTAAGATCGTTGATATGATTGCTAACAGACAGATTCTGCACCGTAATAACAGGCTGGTTGCCGACATTGGAGACACTGACCTCCTGATCTTTATAGGTCGAACTTCCCCCTGTCGCCGGTTTAACGGCTTCGGCTACAGTCGCCGATAAAGACAAGGCAGCTGTGGCCACCATAACTACAGTAAACTTCTTCATCATGTTCCCTTACTCTAAAAGATTTAGCTGACGCGTTATCTGGTTCGTCGTTCGTCAAAAGGGATGGTTCAATTTTTTGTGACTATAGAGGCAAAAGGTTACTGTTTTGAAAAAACTAAAAAAAGCCAGTACATGACAATAGTGTACGGAGAAGGTCTGGGCATAGGCACCGTCGGAGGGAGAGAAAATCCCCTCACCAACATTTGTCGCCGCTGATTTCCAAAAGAGCGGCGATCTTATCCGATAAATCAAATCCTGAAACCGCCGTTGCTGTTTCG
>DIYE01000238.1 GCA_002428885.1 Alphaproteobacteria bacterium UBA6062 | reverse complement strand
TGGCTGGAATGGCGTTGTTGCCTCGGGCGGCGGCAAAATGGTGTATGAATTAGAGCGCATTGGTGTGCCCCATGTCACCCTTCCCATGGCGTCTAAAAACCCGCTTGTTATGCGTCGCAACGTCAAAAAAGTGATGACGGTTATTGAGGATTACGGGGTGGATATCGTCCATGCCCGCAGTCGGGCACCGGCCTGGAGTGCCATGGCGGCAGCCCGCAAATCCGGCCGGCATTTCCTGACGACGTTTCATGCAGCCTATACCCGCGGAAATTTCCTCAAAAACTACTATAATGCCATTATGACCCGGGGCGAAAAGGTCATCGCCATTTCAGACTTTATCGCGGGGCATATCGCGGAATTCTATAAAGTTCCGCCCGACAGGATTGTCACCATCCCGAGGGGGGTGGATTATCATAAGTTTAATCCTGCCGCTGTGAGTGCTGAACGGATTATCAAGATGGCCGGAGACTGGCGTTTGCCGGATGGTGTTCCTGTTATTATGCTGCCGGGCCGCCTTACCCGGTTGAAGGGGCACGAACTGCTGATCCGGGCTCTTTCCCGACTTGAAAATAAGAATGTCCTGGCTCTGTTTGTCGGTGCCGGGGAGGGGCGGGAAGGCTACAGAAGCGAACTGAACGATCTGATCCGCTCTCTGGATCTGGAAGGAAAAGTGCAGATCAAGGATTACTGCAGTGATATGCCGGCGGCGCTGATGCTGGCGGATGTGGTTGTTTCCGCAACAACGGTACCGGAGGGGTTCGGCCGTATTTCAGTCGAGGCACAGGCTATGGGACGTCCGGTGATTGCAACCGCCCACGGTGGATCCCTGGAAACGGTCGTTGACGGTGAAACGGGGTGGCTGGTGCCGGTCGGTGATGAAGA
Organism: Alphaproteobacteria bacterium UBA6062; assembly: GCA_002428885.1. Classification (GTDB taxonomy): domain Bacteria; phylum Pseudomonadota; class Alphaproteobacteria; order Sneathiellales; family Sneathiellaceae; genus Sneathiella. The sequence continues at coordinate 1,917 of DIYE01000238.1, read as the reverse complement.
TGCTATGGTAAGCGCCCTTAATGAGGCGCTTGGGATGTCCGCCGGGCAACGGGAAAGGATAGCAAACCGTACCCGACAGCATGTCATTGATCACTTTACGGTAGATCGGATGTGCAATGCGACACTGAAGGTCTATGAAGATCTGCTAAACGGCGAGGCAGGTTAGCCAAATCCATGGGACAGAAAGAGCATATTCTGGTCATCAAACATGGTGCACTTGGTGATGTGGTGCTTGCCCAGTCGCCGTTTCAGGCTATTCGCAAACATCATCCGACGGCAAAGATCACACTGCTGACCACAAAATTGTTCAAGCCTTTTCTGGAAAAGTCCGGGTTGTTTGACGAGATCTGGGTGGATCAAAAGCCGAAGCTCTGGCATGTCCGGAAGCTGTTGGCGCTCCGCCGCCGCTTAAGAGAGGCCGGTTTTTCGAGAGTTTATGATCTTCAGACATCGTCCCGGTCCAGTTCTTATCTTAAGCTATTTTCAAAATCGGATCAGCCTGAATGGTCAGGCATTGCGCCGGGATGCAGTCATCCGGACAAGAACCCGGATAGACGAGGTATCCATACCATTGAGCGGCAGCGAAAACAGCTTAGACAGGCTGGTATCGACGACACTCCACCCGCTGACTTTTCATGGGCCATGGAAGATATTTCCCATTTTGGCTTGCCCGAAAAATTTGCCCTGCTTGTCCCCGGCGGATCGGCCCATCGGCCGGAGAAAAGATGGCCCGCTGCCCAATATGCGGAACTGGCGGCATATCTCTCCGGTAACGGGATCACCCCGGTGCTGATCGGAGGCAGCGCAGAAGCTGACGTGATCAGTCATATAAAGTCCGTTTGCACGGACGTGGTTGATCTGTCGGGAAAGACCAGTCTCGAAGATCTTGCGGGGCTCGGAAACTCAGCCAGGCTGGCGGTCGGTAATGATACAGGTCCTCTCCACCTTGTCGCCGCTGTCGGCTGTCCGGTGACCGTTCTGTTCTCCCGTGCCTCTGATCCAAACCGGGCCCGGCCGCGTGGCACTGATGTAACGGTTCTTCGGGAGGAAAATCTCGAAACACTGAGCAATGAAAAAGTTTACCAGACCCTGAAGTTGTAAGAAAGGGCGGCAATTGAGCGACAATCGTCGCCTTTTTGGTTTAAAACCGGCTCACGCCTCCGCCTATCCCTTGACATACGGTCCTATCTTTCTACAGTCGCATCTCTTTTAAAACTGAGGTTCAGTTCAGGGTAATGTTCGGAACCCAACTCTTATGGCGGATTATTTTGGAAAACGGAAAAGTGAACATCACGCTCCCTGACGGTAGCGTGCGTGTCTTTGACGGTCCTATATCTGGCGAAGCACTGGCTGCGGATATTGGACCGGGGCTCGCGAAAGCGGCACTGGCTCTTCGGATCAATGATGAGATGAAAGATCTCAAAACCACGCTGACCACCGACACCACCGTTGAAATTGTAACCGCCAAGGAAGACAGCAGAGATTTGCTGGATCTGATCCGGCATGATGCTGCCCATGCTATGGCGGAGGCTGTAAAGGAGCTGTATCCGGACACCCAGGTTACGATTGGCCCTCCGATCGAGGATGGTTTCTATTATGACTTCTCGCGAGAAAAGCCCTTTACACCGGACGATTTGGAAAAAATCGAAAAGCGGATGCATGAAATTGTGGATCGCGATGAATCCATCGACCGGGAAGAATGGGATCGTGACGAGGCAGTTCAATTTTTCTTGGGTCAGGGCGAAAAGTACAAAGCTGAGATTATCGCCTCCATCCCGGATGGTGAGCCTATCGGTATGTACCGGCAGGGAGATTTTATTGATCTCTGTCGCGGACCGCATATGCCTTCAACCAAGAAACTGGGTCATGCTTTCAAACTGATGAAGTTGGCCGGTGCCTACTGGCGGGGTGATTCCA
>DIYE01000063.1 GCA_002428885.1 Alphaproteobacteria bacterium UBA6062 | reverse complement strand
CCACCATTGATGATATTCATCATCGGAACCGGCAATGTGCGGGCGGAAGCACCGCCGATATACCGATAAAGCGGTAATCCGCTATCTTCTGCGGCGGCTTTGGCAATCGCCATGCTGACACCAAGGATAGCATTGGCGCCCAGGCGGCCTTTGTTATTTGTGCCATCCAGTTCCATCATGATCCGGTCAAGGGCAATCTGACCATCGGCATCCATACCGGAAATAGCATCGAAAATTTCGCCATTCACCGCATTCACGGCGTCAAGAACACCTTTACCTTTATAGCGGTCTCCGCCATCGCGAAGTTCTACGGCTTCATGGGCACCGGTGGAGGCACCGGACGGAACGGCAGCCCGGCCAAAGGCGCCGGATTCCAGCAGAACATCCACTTCTACTGTCGGGTTACCGCGACTATCCAGAATTTCACGGCCAATAATATCAAGAATTGCGCTCATTTTCAGGTATTCCTGTAATCAAGTTCTATTGAAGTATTTATCCGAGACTTTTAGCCAGAGCATCAAAGCTCTGAAGCGTTTTAAGAAGAGATTTCATTTCATGAATCGGCACCATATTGGGACCGTCGGAAGGAGCGTTGTCCGGATCCTGATGGGTCTCCATAAAGACCATCGCAACGCCGACTGAGACGGCCGCCCGGGCCAGCACCGGAACAAATTCCCGCTGCCCCCCGGATGTAGCTCCCTGACCGCCAGGTTGCTGCACGGAATGAGTTGCATCAAAAACCACAGGAAAACCTGTTTGGGCCATAATGGGGAGGCCTCGCATATCACTAACAAGTGTGTTGTAACCAAAACTGGCGCCCCGTTCCGTCAGCATGACGTTGGGATTACCAGCTTCCACAACTTTTTCAGCGACATTCCTCATATCCCATGGTGCCAGAAACTGACCTTTTTTGACATTCACTACTTTCCCGGTTTTAGCCGCTGCGACGACGAGATCTGTTTGTCGACACAGGAAAGCTGGAATTTGTAGAACATCTACAACCGTCGCAACTTCAGCACATTGTACTGGTTCGTGGACATCGGTAAGGACAGGAATATCAAACGCGTGCTTCACTTTTTCAAAAACGGGCAGTGCCGTTTCCAGCCCCAACCCGCGTTTGGTATGAATGGATGTGCGGTTAGCCTTGTCAAAAGAGGACTTATAAACAAGTCCAATACCGAGTTCCCGGGTCATCTCGAAGAGTTGACCAGCCATATCCATGGCATGGGTCTCACTCTCCATCTGGCAAGGGCCTGCAATGATTGCCAGCGGCAGATCATTTCCAACCTCGAAATTCCCGATTGAAATGCGGGTCTGTTCTGTCATGGCCATTACCTGTTTATACTGTCCTGATAATATTTAAGACGTTAGACAAGACGAGATTGATCCACGGCCGCCTTGATAAAGCTCTCGAATAAAGGATGTGGATCAAACGGTTTGGATTTCAGCTCCGGATGGAATTGCACACCAATAAACCAGGGGTGATCCGTGATTTCAACGATTTCAGGAAGGTCACCATGGGGTGACAGACCGGAGAATTTATAGCCGACCTTCTCCAGAACGTTCCGATAGGCAATATTCACCTCATACCGGTGGCGGTGCCGCTCTTCGATCCGGGCTTCACCATAGATTTCCCGAACCTGCGTTCCTTCCAGCAAGTCGCATGGATAAGCACCAAGACGCATGGTGCCGCCAAGATCCCCGTCCGCGGTCCTGACTTCCGTCTCGTTCCCTTTGGTCCACTCGGTCATGATGCCAACGACGTTAGGATCGGAGTTGCCGAATTCAGATGTACCGGCGTTGGGCAGATCGGCAAGACTACGACACCCTTCAATCACCGCCATTTGCATGCCGTAGCAAATCCCGAAATACGGGATCTTATTGACTCGTGCATAGTTGGCAGCCCTGATCTTTCCTTCGGCGCCCCGCTCTCCAAACCCGCCAGGAACCAGAATAGCGTGAACCCGGCCAAGCCGATCAGACAAGCTTTCCTCGTCTTTCTCGAAAACTTCCGATTCAATCCACTTGATATTAACTTTGACCTTGTTGGCAATACCACCGTGAATCAAGGATTCCGTCAGGGATTTATAGGCATCCTGCAGCTCGATATATTTACCGACAACCGCAATATTAACCTCACCATCCGGATTGACCATACGGTCAACGATTTCCTCCCATTTGGAGAGATCCGGCGCCGGAGCATCTTCAATACCAAAAGCTTTCAGGACTTCCGTATCGAAACCTTCCCGGTGATAACTGAGCGGCACTTCATAGATTGTCCGGACATCAAGTGCCTGGATAACCGCTTCAGGTGCAACATTACAGAATTGACCGATTTTCGCGCGCTGCCCGGCCGGGATCGGCTGTTCACTCCGGCACAACAGGATATCCGGCTGGATACCGATCGATCTCAGTTCTTTCACTGAATGCTGGGTTGGTTTTGTTTTAAGTTCGCCTGCCGCCGCAATATAGGGAACCAGCGTCAGGTGAATAAAGATCGCATTGTTACGGAGCTCGTTACCCAGTTGGCGGATCGCTTCCATAAAGGGAAGGCTTTCAATATCACCAACTGTGCCGCCAATTTCTACAAGAACGAAATCCTCGTCCTCGATATCGGCTGTGGCGAATTCCTTGATGGCATTGGTGATATGGGGAATCACCTGAACCGTACCGCCAAGATAATCTCCGCGACGTTCTTTGCGGATCACAGTCTGGTATATCCGGCCTGTTGTTACATTATCGCTTTGTTTGGAAGCAACGCCGGTAAAGCGTTCATAATGTCCAAGATCCAGATCTGTTTCCGCACCGTCATCGGTAACGTAACATTCCCCATGTTCGTAGGGATTCATAGTGCCGGGGTCGACATTGATATATGGATCCAGTTTCCTCATTCGAACCTTGTAGCCGCGAGCCTGCAGCAGGGAAGCCAAAGCTGCCCCGGCAAGACCTTTGCCCAAGGAGGAAACCACACCACCGGTAACGAAAATAAACCGAGCCATGGAATTATA
>DIYE01000347.1 GCA_002428885.1 Alphaproteobacteria bacterium UBA6062 | reverse complement strand
CCTGCCAGCAGTTTAACGGCCGCAGCCGCTTTCCCCACAAGGCCGCCAACAGATGGCGATGCTGACGTGACGGGGATAATGTCGGCCCCCGGGAACAGTTTCTCATAGGCCTCTCCCCGCTGATCGGTCATCAGGGAGACCTGCAGGCCTCTGTTGGTGAGTTCTTCGCACAAAGCCCTCGCCGGGAAGATATGCCCGCCGGTTCCGCCGCTCGCCAGAACGATATGTCGCGCGGAAGCCGTCATCACATCTCCCCTGTTCCGGCCCGGCGTCGGCTGAACGCCAGCAGCATGCCCATCAGGAAGGCGAGCGCCAACATGGAAGAACCGCCGTAGGAGATAAACGGCAGTGTCATTCCTTTGGTCGGCATAAGACGGAGATTAACACCGATATTGATCACTGCCTGCAGCCCGAACTGGGTCAGCAGACCAGCGGCCGCCAGAACCACGAAGAAGTTCTTTTCTTCCAGCAGTCGGCTGAAACCTCTTAGAACTACAAAGGTGAACAGGGCCACAACGATCAGGCAGAACAGAACACCGAACTCCTCGCCGACCACAGCGAAGATAAAATCGGTATGAGCGTCCGGCAGAACCCTTTTGACGGACCCGTCGCCCGGTCCGACACCGAAGAAACCGCCGGTCTGGAAAGCTTCCATGGCCCGTTCAATCTGATAGTTGCCACCGCCGGAGGGGTCCAGGAACCGGTCAACCCGGCTGGCCACATGAGGGAACAGGATATAAGCACCAGCCGCGCTGGCAATGCCCACGACCAGGAACATCACCACCCACATGATGGGAAGGCCGGCCAGGAAAAACTGGGCAAACCAGACGGCGGAAACCACTAACGTCATGCCCACATCCGGCTGGGCGAGAAGCAGCCCGACGACCAGCGCAAAGAGCAGGATCGAAATCAGGTTACCGGGAATTTCATCACTGCGCCGTTGCTGAGCAAACATCCAGGCGGCGACAACCGCAAAGGCCGGTTTCAGGAATTCCGTAGGCTGCAGGGTAAAACTGCCGAATTGCAGCCAACGCCTGGCTCCTTTGACTTCAGGGCCAATCAGCAAAGTCGCAATGGTCAGAAGAATACAGCCTGCGAAAACGATCACCGCCATACGCCGCACCCAGATCGGCGGCATCAGGGAAATGGAGAAAATAATCGCAAGAGCCAAAGGCAGATACAGGAATTGCCGTTTGACGAAATGGAAATTTTCAAGCCCGAGGCGGGTTGCCACAGCCGGACTGGCTGCCAGAACCATCATACCGCCGAGAGCAATCAACAGGGCCACCGCCAGCAATGTCCAGCGATCGACAGTCCACCACCAGCGACCAACAACGGAACGATCAAGCCTGGTAAAAGTCGTCATTCCCCGCCCTCCTGCACCAGACCACGAAAGGCGTCACCCCTTGCCTCAAAACTGGCGAACTGATCAAAGCTGGCGGCTGCGGGAGACAGCAGGACCACGGCTTCACCGCCATGTTTTCCGGCTGCTTCTGAAGCCAGGTAAACGGCCTCCGCCAAATTCGCACATTTCCGGAAAGTCACTTTCCCCTCTAGTGTTTTCGCAAAACTGTCGGCGGCTTCACCGATCAGGAAGGCCGTTTCCACTTTCGGGAAGTAGCTTGCGAGACTTTCAATGCCGCCCGCCTTGGCAATCCCGCCGCAGATCCAGAAAATATGATCGAAGGAAGCAAGCGCCTTTTCGGCTGCTTCTGCATTGGTTGCCTTGGAATCGTTGATAAAACGGACACCATCCCTGAACGCCACCTGTTCCATCCGATGAGCAAGACCGCCAAAGGTGCGTAGCCCCTTCTCAATCTCGTCATTGCCAAGACCCAGAGAGCGGACAACCGCCACAGCCGCAGCGGCATTCTGCCAGTTATGGCGTCCCCTGAGAGAGATGATATCGCTGATATCTATCGACCAGCCAAGGCCGGTTTCTGTCTGATCCTGCAAAAGGCCGTCCAGAACATAAATACCGGTTTTGAGCGGCCGCTCCGTTGAGATGGGCAGTACTTTCTGTGCACCACCCTTGAGGAGCCGCTCCGCCATTTCCTGACAATAGACATCATCGGAATTGACCACCGCAACACCATCTGCCGTCTGTTTCTGGAAAATCCGTTCTTTTACGGCAGCATAACCGCTCATATCCCCATGGCGGTCCAGATGATCCGGGGTAACGTTCAGGATAACTGCAATATCGGCCTGCCAGGACGGAGTGAGATCCAGCTGATAAGAGGATAATTCGAGGATATAAGCCCCTTCATCGGACAGTTCCGGCAGATCCATCACCGGTGTACCGATATTCCCGCCAAGCGCCGTTTCCCGGTCATTGACCTCCAGAATATGATGGATCAAAGCAGAGGTGGTTGATTTACCGTTGGTGCCGGTAATCCCGACAATCCTGCCGGCCGGCACTTCATTGAGGAAAATCTCCACATCGCCGACAATGGGCGTTTTCTCTTCCTGAGCCCGTTTGACAACCTGATGTGGTTCCGGATGGGTGAGAGGAACACCGGGACTGAGAACCAGAGCGTCAGAGCCTTTCCAGCCACTGCCCTGGAAGTCCCGGATTGTCAGGCCGGCATCGGAAGCCGATTGACGGCGATCCTCGTTATCATCCCAGACAGAGACACGCGCATGTCCTTCCTGCAACCGGCGAGCCGTTGCAAGACCGCTTTTGCCAAGACCAAAAACGGCTATATCCTTGTTTTCATACGCGTGACTTTTCATCATTCTTCTATCTCAGTTTCAGCGAGGCCAGTCCGATCAGCGCCAGGATCACGGCGATAATCCAGAAGCGGATCACAATGGTCGGCTCTGCCCAGCCTTTCTTTTCATAATGGTGGTGCAGCGGTGCCATGCGGAAAACCCGCTTTCCCGTCAGTTTGAACGACGCCACCTGAACAATCACGGACACGGTTTCCAGGACAAAAAGGCCACCGATGACAGCCAGGACAATTTCATGGCGGGTCACGACACTGATGGCCCCGAGCGCACCGCCCATGGCAAGAGAACCCGTATCTCCCATAAAGACCATGGCAGGCGGCGCGTTAAACCAGAGGAAACCAAGTCCGGCGCCGATCAGGGCACCGCAAAAGACCAGCAATTCACCGGCTCCCGGAACAGCCCGGATCTGCAGATAATCGGAAAAGACCGTGTTACCCACCAGATAGGCAATCAGACCGAAAGATGTTCCGGCAATCATCACCGGAACAATCGCCAGCCCATCCAGACCATCTGTCAGATTGACCGCGTTGGAGGCCCCGACCATCACCAGCATGCCGAACGGCACATAAAACCAGCCCAGATCCAGCAGCACATTTTTCAGGAACGGGACGGTGAGACCAAAAGCAATGTCCGGATTGCTGGTTTTGACAATCCAGAGCGTTGCAATAAAGGCAATGACGATTTCCATCAGCAGTTTGAGCTTACCGGGAACACCCTTCGGATTGTGACGACTGACTTTCAGATAATCATCTGCAAAACCAATTGCGCCAAAACCCAGGGTAACCAACAGAACCGACCAGACATAATGGTTGGTGAGATCCGCCCAGAGGAGAGTGCCAAAACCAAGCGCCAGCAGGATCAGGAAGCCCCCCATGGTCGGCGTTCCCTGCTTGGCGATAATATGAGTTTCCGGTCCGTCATCACGGATCGGCTGCCCTTTATGCTGCTTGCTTTTAAGCCAGTTAATAACCGCCGGGCCGAAAATGAAGCTGATCAGCAGTGCCGTCATGATGGCACCGCCGGTCCTGAAAGTCAGATACCGGAACAGGTTAAAAATCGCAAAATCATCAGCCAGAGGATAAAGAAAATTATACAGCATTCTTAGTGTCTCCCCCGGCTCCCCGATCGCTGACGATCTCTTCCGACCGCTTTTTCAGGGCATCCAGCACTGTTTTCATCTTACTTCCCAGAGAACCTTTAATCAGAACCACATCCCCGTCACCGATATCCCGCAGCGCCGGTGCCACCAGTTCATCTGAACCGGCGCCATAGCCTGCCTGCGCTGTTGTCGGAAGAGCATCAAACAGATGCTTCATATTCGGGCCAGCGGCATATACCATATCGACGCCATTTGCCAAGAGGTCACCGGCCAGATTCCGGTGAATTTCAGGGCTTTTTTCGCCCATTTCCCGCATATCCCCCAATATGGCGATTTTACGGGCCTTCGGCGCAACCTGTTTGGCCCCCAGAACCCGAAAAGCCGCCTGCATGGCAACAGGGCTGGCATTGTAACTTTCATCAATCACGACATACTCACCATCATCACAGGCAAGGGACAAAACGGCCCCTCTTCCAGACGGTGCAGACAGCTCATCCAAAGCCCGGATCGCAACAGACAGATCTCCGTCCACCGCCCAGACAGCGCCCAGCACCGCCAGAATATTCTGAACCCAGTGCCTGCCCGGCACCGGAAGTGTAAAGCGTAGTTTTTCGCCCAGAATTTCGGCACAAATCGTACTGGATGCGGGCAATAAATCGGTTTCTTCAAGATGAATTTGGGCACCCGGATGCTCACCGAAGCTTACAATCTTCAGATCACCCGTCTTTTCCGCGAGATCTTCAAGAAGCGGATAGTGACTGTCGTCCCGGTTTAGAAGAACCGCCCCGCCTTCCCTGACGCCTTCGAAAATCTCGGCTTTTGCCCGGGCGATATCGTCAGTACTGTCAAAAAACTCCAGATGAGCCGCCGCGATGATCGTAATAATCACCACATCCGGACGCACCATGCGGGACAAGGGGCCGAGCTCACCGGCATGGTTCATCCCCAGCTCAAAGATTGCAAATTCCGTATCCGCAGGCATACGGGCCAAGGACAAGGGAACGCCCCAGTGATTATTGAAACTGCCGATACTGTAATGGGTCCTGCCCAAAGCCGATAAACAGAGGGCCAGCGCTTCCTTGGTGCCGGTTTTGCCGACGCTGCCGGTAACAGCGATGATTTTCGCTTCCACCCGGTCCCGCGCTGCCCGCCCCAGACTTTCCATAGCCTCCTGGGTGTCCTCGACCAGAACAAGCGTATCGGCGTTCTCAAGACCTTCCGGGATATGACTGACAAGAGCTGCAACAGCTCCTGCTTCCAAAGCAGCCACGACATAGTTGTGCCCGTCATTGTTGGGACCCACGATAGCGATAAAAAGATCCCCTTTGGAGACGGCGCGGTTATCGATGGCAATACCGGAGATAGACCAGTCAATGCGGTTACATTGCCCACCCGTCGCATGGAGAATATCCTTGGCAATCCAGAGAGGCTGATCAGACATGCGAGCCTCCTGTCTTCAGGGCGATATCCCGGGCGACTTGCCGGTCATCAAACGGAATGACCTCACTTCCGATATCCTGACCGCTTTCGTGCCCTTTGCCGGCAATGAGAACCACATCTCCGGCCCCTGCTGCCTTGATCGCCAGTTCAATGGCTTTTGCCCGGTCGCCCATTTCGGTCGCACCAGGGCAGGCTGCCATGATTTCAGAGCGAATATCGTCCGGATTTTCAGTCCGGGGATTGTCATCGGTTACATAGACCTTGTCGGCAAGATCCGCTGCGATCTTACCCATCACGGGTCTTTTGCCTTTATCCCGGTCCCCGCCGCAGCCGATCACGGCAACGATCTTATTCTCTGCATGGGGACGCAGGGCTCTCAACACAGTTTCCAGCGCATCCGGAGTATGGGCATAATCCACATAGATCCCTGCCCCGTCATAGCTTTTCGCCACTAGTTCCATACGACCGGGTACATTGCTGATGTCCGGGAGGGCGGCTAGGGCCGCTGACAGATCCCCACCCGAACCCATAACAAGCCCCAGCGCACAGAGCAGGTTCATGGCCTGGAACTCTCCGGCCACCTGCACATCGATACTGTCCCGATTTCCGGCAATTTCCACGGTGAGCTGCTGACCATTTCCATGGGAGGAGACGTCCAGAAGCTTCAGATCACGACCGGCCCGCCCATAGCTGATGACCCGCAGCCCCCGCGCCTTCGCCGCATCAGAAAAAGTGTAATACTGATCCGAATCCGCATTGAGGACAGCGCAGCCGCTTTCCGCCGTCACACGGGTAATCAGGCCGAGCTTGGCCTGCAGATAGCTTTCCTTGCTGGCATGATAATCCAGGTGATCATGGGTGAGGTTTGTAAAGGCCCCTGCCACGACCGGCACTGCATCCAGTCGGTTCTGGTCAAGCCCGTGACTGGAGGCTTCGATAACCGTGTGGGTTACACCGCTCTTTTGAAGATCCGCCAGGCGCTGATGTAACAGCACCGGATCCGGCGTTGTATAATGGAGATCTTCGGCGCCGTCCCGGGTAACGATCCCCAGGGTACCGAGACTGGCGGCCTGCAATCCCATCTCCTGCCAGATGGCCCGTACAAAATGCGCGACCGACGTCTTGCCATTTGTTCCGGTCACCGCGACGATGGTTTCGGGCATGGCACCAGAGAACCGTGCCGCCAGAAGGGCCAGCTCCTGACGAGGATTATTAACCTGGTGACAGTAAACCGGGCACTGAGAGGCGTCATAATCCCGATCCGTCAAAACAGCGATAGCACCGTTCTCAAGAGCGGAGCGGATATAGGTTCGTCCGTCTGCAACTGTTCCCGCAAGCGCCGCAAAGATATAGCCCGGCTTTACGGCCCGGCTGTCCGCCGTCAGACCGGTTACCTCGCCGTCCAGATCCGGTCCCATGCCGGTTTGTTTCAGGAGATCAGAAAGTCGCAAGTTTCTTCTCCCTGGAATAAACCGGAATATGCATGGCCTTCTGAATGGCCGGACTGCCCTCATCCACTGGTTTGACGCCCAGAACCGGTGCAATTCTGGAAATCAGGCGACTGACAATAGGAGCCGTTGTCCAGCCCGCACTTCTGAAGCCGTGGGTGGAGGCATTGCCCTTAGGCTCGTCCAGCATGGCCAGAACCACATAGCGGGGGTTGTGCATGGGAAAGGCGCTGACAAAGGATGTAATCAGGGCGTCCCGTTTATAGCGCCCGTTCACCGCCTTTTCCGCCGTACCGGTTTTACCGCCAACCAGATAGCCGTTGGCCGCCGCTTGTTTACCGGTGCCCTTCTCGACCACCAGTCGCATCAGGCGGCGTACGACACTGGAAACATTTTTGCGGATCACCCGCTGGCTTTCCGCTTCTTCCGTTCCTTTCTTTTTGAGAACCGTCGGGCGGACAAGTGTTCCGCCATTCACAATCGCCCCGATCGCCGTACTCAGCTGCAGGGGACTCACGGACAGGCCGTGACCATAGGAAATCGTCATGGTCTCCAGCGTATTCCATCTTGGCGGCAAAATTGGGGCACCAATTTCCGGAAGCTCGATCACTGGCCTGTCCAGAAGCCCGAGTTTTCTCAGGAAAGCCTTATGACGTTTCGGGCCGATGGCGTCCGCCATCTTTGCCGTCCCGATATTGGATGAATACATGTAGATTTCTGGAACAGACAGCCACCGTTTCTTGGGGTGATCATCCCGGATGCGGAAGCCGGCAATCCGGATGGGCTTTGTGGCATCATAACCGTCACGCAAGGATACCGACCGCAGCTCCAATGCCATGGCTGTCGTGAAGGTCTTGAAAGTCGACCCCATCTCATAAACGCCGAGCGTTGTTTTATTGAATTTGTTGTCTTTGGGAAAATCCTTATGGCGATTGGGATCAAAGTCCGGCAATGAAACCATCCCCAACACTTCCCCCGTCTGGACATCCAGAACCATTCCGGCGGCCCCGATCGCCCGGAAGACCGACATATATCGGGTAAGTTCATCCCGGAGCGCATGCTGGATGCGTGTATCAACGGACAAATAAACCGGAGAGGAAGGAACGCCATCTACGCCGGAAAGCTGCGCGTTGAAATATTTCTCCACACCGGCAATGCCGCGATTATCGACATCGGTATAGCCGATCATATGCGAAACAAGCGGCCCCAGAGGATAAAACCGCTTTTCCTCATCCCGGAAGAACAGGCCCGGGATGCCCAGACCGTTAATCCTGACCTGCTGGCTCGGCGTTAAATGACGCTTCAACCAGACGAAATTGCGACTGGAAGAGAGTTTGGTGACCAGAGAAGCTTCGCTCAGTTCCGGCAAAATTGCTCGCAACCGGCGGGATGCTTCCTTGATATCAAGAATTTTTGTCGGATCGGCGAAGAGGGAAACCGTATCCAGCGTGGTCGCCAGAAGAACACCGTTGCGATCGTAAATTTCCGCCCGGGCGCCCGGCAGGACCGAACCGGAAACCGGCGGAACCGGCTTGCTTGCGACCGTTTCTTCCTCGCCAATACCACTGAGGGCAAGGCCGACAAGCCTGCCAGCCAGCACAAAGAAGCAGAAGGCAAAAAGGACCCCGGCAACCACAAGCCGGTTTCGCCCCTGCTCAAGCGTTTCTTTTGCGCTTCCTTCAAGGTGAATGAATGTCCGGGCCTCATCGACGGAGATCTGAACCGGCTCGCGCGTCATTTCACCGACCCGCTGCGTTGCTGCCTCCCGCCAAATGTCGCCATATGCAACGGACCAGACGCCGGAGCATTGCGGGCCCTGCGGGAACGCGGCTTTTTACGAGGAACAGGAATAGCACGTGCCTGCATGGTGAAAGGATTGGCCCTGGCCGGTAGTTCATCCACCTCGGCAACCTGGTAAGGCGCAACCAGCAGCAAGGGAAGATATTCAGCCGCCAGCGCCTGGAGTTTTTCGGGCCGGTTCTCATACGCCCATTCTGCCTTCAGGACACGCACGGCTTCCCGGTTATCTTCGATACCGGTTTTCAGTGTCCGAAGATCAGATTCCAGCTTCTGGACTTCGTAGGAAAGCTGATAAAGGCCATAGGACACAACGGCAACTGCGGTAACGATAAAGACGGTTAAATTCCATTTCATGCCGCCTCCTCCCAAACAGGGGCGGATGTCCTGATGGCGCCGCGCAATCGTGCCGAACGGGAACGGGGGTTCAGGGAGGTTTCCCCCTCACCGGCTTTG
>DIYE01000344.1 GCA_002428885.1 Alphaproteobacteria bacterium UBA6062 | reverse complement strand
ACAGCTATCTCGATGGCTTTAGCGTCTATGATGTGCGCAAACGTATCGGCCAAGAGCTGGCCCGCGAGAACCGGGTGGACGCGGATATGGTTATCCCCGTGCCTGACAGCGGCACGCCAGCCGCCATTGGTTATGCGCAGGAAGCGGGTATCCCCTTCGAGCTTGGCATCATCCGCAATCACTATGTGGGACGAACATTCATCGAACCGACGGATCAGATCCGCCATCTGGGCGTCAAGCTCAAACACAATGCCAATCGTTCCCTGATAGAAGGAAAACGGGTTGTCCTGGTGGATGACAGTATTGTTCGCGGGACCACTTCGACCAAAATCGTACAGATGGTTCGAGAAGCCGGAGCGACTGAGGTTCATATGCGCATCGCCAGTCCGCCAACCACCCATTCCTGCTTTTACGGCGTGGATACACCGAGTCGGCAGAAACTCCTGGCTGCCCGCTATACCGTTGATGATATGTGTGAATTTATCGGTGCTGACAGCCTGAGTTTTATTTCCCTGGATGGCCTTTATGCTGCCATGGGCGAAATAAGCCGTAATAGCGAGCAACCACAATATTGCGATGCCTGCTTCTCTGGGGAGTACCCCATTGACCTTGTGGACCACGATAGCGGTAATGACGAGGAACTGACCCTGCTTGCCGAACGTTCCTGAAAGACGCTTAAACATGTCCAGACGATTTGAAAATAAAACGGCCCTTGTCACCGGGGCCTCCCGCGGTATTGGTGCCGCCGTCGCGAAAGCGCTGGCCGCGGAAGGAGCTCATGTAATCCTTGTTGCTCGCTCGGTCGGGGGACTGGAAGAGGTTGATGACGCCATCAAGGCAGCAGGCGGCAGCGCGACACTGGTCCCGCTTGATCTGCTGGAAACAGATGCTATTGACGGCCTGGCGGCGCCTTTGTTTGAACGCTGGAAAAAACTCGATATTCTGGTGAGTGCAGCGGCAACACTTGGCAAACTGACCCCTGCCCCTCAATATGCGCCAAAGCTCTGGGAAGATGTGTTCAAACTGAATGTGCATGCCAACTGGCGTCTACTGCGGGCCCTGGATCCGCTGCTCCGGGCCAGCGATGCCGGCCGTGCCCTGTTTGTCACCGCCGCGCCTGCACGCGAACACAAACCTTACTGGAGCGGCTATGCGGCTTCGAAAGCCGCCCTTGAAAGCCTGATCCTGACATATGCCGGTGAGATTGCGAAAACCAACCTCCGGGTTAATCTGATTGACCCCGGCCCGGCGGCGACCAAACTTCGCCTGTCCGCCTATCCGGGAGAAGATCAGAATAGCCTGCCGTCACCGGAAGATAAGGCTGAAATGTTCCTGTCCGCTCTCACCTCGGATTTTGATCAGAACGGAACCTTGATCGAAAGCTGATCCGGGCGGTACAATAAGCGTCTAAAAGAACATTCCACATAATGGAAGGACGCTCCATGACCGACAACCCGGTAACCGCCATCAAAGCCCAGGCACAGATGCACCATGCTTATCTGCTGGGCCTGCAGCTGATGATCTCCACCCGTAAAGGGCCTGACGTGATGGAGGAATGGATGTTCCGTCTCTTTCGGCGGCAACATCTGGATAAATTCCTCAGCAGTTTCGAAAAGCTCGGTTTGTCCCATGAACCTGACGCGGTGGCTTGCGCCAAATATCATGTGCTATCCAACGCCATCGGCGGCGTGCCGGTTGAGTATATGGCGGAAAGCGACAAAAAAGCCTGGGTGCGGTTTCGCTATCCCCGCTGGATGTATCACGGTGCGACGATCTGCGGCGTACCCGTGGGTGTCAGCCGCGGTTTTCTGAGGGGCTGGTACGCCCATAACGGCGTTTCCCTCAAGAACCCGCGCCTCGGTTATGTCTGTGTGTCCGAGGATATGACCGGCGAGTTTGGCTTCTGCGGATATTTCAAGGAATATGATCACGACCTTTCCGATGAAGAGCGTCTGCAATTCGCAAAGGGAGAATTACCGCCCCCTTACAATCCCGATGACCAGCCTGCCCCGCCCGCCAGTGAATGGAATGGGGAACGACTTG
This sequence comes from Alphaproteobacteria bacterium UBA6062, assembly GCA_002428885.1. Taxonomy (GTDB): domain Bacteria; phylum Pseudomonadota; class Alphaproteobacteria; order Sneathiellales; family Sneathiellaceae; genus Sneathiella. The sequence continues at coordinate 6,418 of DIYE01000344.1, read as the reverse complement.
AAAAAGCCAACCGCAACTACGCCATGGATTATATCCGCAATGGCCTGAATGAGCTGGCTGACGTTATTGGCAGGCAAGAAACACAGGAGCTGGCCAGCCTCGCCGCCAGGCTCATCGGCCTGCAATATTATCCGGAAACAGCTGCCACTATCGGCGCAACGGATGGTACGGTTCAGCAGGCTGCCGACTATCTGATGACCATGATGACCGGGATGGGCGACGGGATCACTCCTCTTCCCGGCAATAGCAACCTAGAAGCCGGGTTCGAGCAGACCGGCCTCAGAATTATCCGTGGCCTTGAAGGCGCTGAAAGAGACCTGCTGCTTGCCTGCTGGAAAGAGCTCTGGCTCGGCACGATCCGTTCTCACCGCACCATGATGACTCTGGAAATGCAGCAGATCAACGAGGAGAAAATCGTCTGGACGGTGAAGGAGATTCATGATCAACAGTAAGACATAGATCCATATTCTTCAAACCGAGGGGATGTTCTTTTTCCATGACACCGTCACTTCCTGCATCCCCCTGGTCTCCGGATTGCCGGAGCATCTTCAGCTTGCTATCGGCTCACCCTGATGGAGACATTGGTAAGCAGGTACCGCTGGGTGCACGAGACGCGCCCGATGCGCCCTCCATCAATGAACAAGAAATTGCGGACGCTCTTCTTTCCTATTGCCGGTCCGACAAAACTGAAGACCAGATCCAGGCCCGCAATCAGATATTGTCGAAACTGGAACTACGCTGCTGGCGCTTGTCTGAGCAGGAGCAGATTCTGAAGCTCTCTAACTGGACACCGGAAGAAAAATTGGCCTGGTGCGATTGTTTGCTTCTTATTCTCCAAACCGCACCAAATCAGACAATCGTGTATAATGGACTGGAACAGCTAAACCATTGCAAAGCCGCCATACCGGGGAACATCCTCACGATCCTGGCTCGGCATAAGCAGCTGATATATCCCTGCTTCGATATTCTATTGGCGCAGCAGGACATGCCTCTCGATGATCAAAAGACTCTTTATACCCATATGGCAGAGCATATTGGCGGTTATCGGAAACTCATGTCCCTGAAGGCCTTAAAGGGGGACATCCCTGAAAGCCTGTCCCGTAAACTGCTCGCCGCCCCCATCGAAGATGTCGGACAGTTCGCCTTTCCGATTGAAGATAATATATCTTCCTATCTCACCTTCCTGTCAGACAGTAAATTATACGCGACCCTGTCAGCCGGCTATCCCGGAGAACTCATCGTTCGAAATCTGGCGCATACCTATGCGGAATTATCGCAGATTATCTTCTCTGACCTTGATGATGAAGAATTTCAGGAAGCGCTGAAGTCCTTTCCGCTCTTTACCGGATATCTTGCGCAAACAGATCTGGGATTAGAAGATCTGCATAACCTGTTTTTAATCCTGGAAAATGTGCAGGATTTTGAAGACGATCTCACTTCCGATAAGGCACCTGACCTTTATGAAGCGATAAACAACATCAACACCATCTTCAACAAGGATCACACTCGAAACGCCATCCTCCAGGCGTTGGAAGATGTGGCGACGCCGGATTATTCAGACATTATCGATATGGCCGAATGGTTTTACAGCATTGATAAATTTGAGCCTTATTTCCGATATGCCCGGCAGTTCCCTTTAAAAGGGTTTGCTTTTTCCAGTTGGCTATACGGCATGTCTGATGAACAACGTCACCGCTTCATAAGCTGGGCCCGAAGCCATTTCCCGGACGAAGTGCTAACACGCTCTCTGCAACAGGATTATAAATACTCAGAACTTCAGGCCCTGCTGCTGGAAGAACTCATTTCCCATGCCAAACAGACGCTCATCGATCCGAAAGACTATCAGGACTTTCTGAAGTGGGGATTGTCATCCAGTGATATATTCCTCGCCGCCCGTGCCGCCTGGATGCTGGAGGCCCTGCCGGTTACCGCCTGGCCGACGGGTAGCGGCTCTGTGCTGGAAGAATTAGCAGAGAAAATGGAACCCCGCTGGACCTCCCATAGAGCTGGAAAAGCCAAGGGTATCAACTCAAAAAAGAGGCTGGCAGCACTCGCCTCCAAAGCCTCTACTCCAGGAGGTTCCCGAAGGACAATAAATCTTATTTGAACTCTCTTTTGACACATTTTTTTCCTTATGATAGAGGATGATCTTAGGAAGAGTGCCTTTCGTCAAGGATACGTAATCGGTGAGTTCAGCGCTGAAATTTCTGGCAAAAATGATACTGGTGATATCCCTGTGCCTGCCTTTGCAAGCCTGGTCGGCATCCCATGATCTTGACCTGCCGGAAAGAGATCATGCCCATCACGTGACAGATGACAGCTCGGACGCATTGCTCTGGCACAGCCATACATCTTCGCATCATTCTCCCGATCATGATCATAGTCAGGCTGCCCTGTTCCTCAATAACGGGTTGCAGATCAGTCTCTTTCCGAAGCCCACTCATGCGCGGTTAGAGCAGAAATCTCCCTCCTGGCTCGCAGACGGGCCGGATAAACCTCCCAGAGGATGATTTTCACCTAACCTATTGAAAATCATTACACTCTGGAAGGACTTAATTTGTCTCAATCAACATTGTTGAGGCGCTTGCCTGTTTGTATGCACAGCAGGAAGCGTTTCTCCGGGCCTGTTTGCCTGGCTCTTATTCTGCTGCTGGTCTCCCAGTCGCTTGCCCTCGCCCACGGCGTCACCGAAGGCGACAAGGGCTATATCATGGAAATCAGCGGTATCAACCTGATCCCGTTTATCTATCTCGGCGCCAAGCATATGGTGACGGGATATGATCATCTGCTGTTCCTGTTCGGGATCGTTTTCTTTCTCTATCGGCTGAAGGAAATCAGCATTTATGTCAGCCTGTTCGCGGTTGGTCACTCTTCTACCATGCTGCTGGGCGTGTTTTTTGACTGGAATGTCAGCGCCTATCTGATTGACGCGATTATCGGACTGTCAGTTGTTTACAAGGCTCTCGATAATCTGGGAGCGTTCCAGCGCTGGCTGGGCTTTCAACCAAACACGAAAACCGCCACCCTTATATTCGGCTTCTTTCACGGACTCGGTCTCGCCACCAAGATCCTCGAATACGACATAGCTGAAGACGGGCTTTTACCCAATATGCTGGCCTTCAATGTAGGGGTCGAACTTGGGCAGCTTACCGCCCTTAGCCTGATCCTGATTGCCATGAGTTACTGGCGGCGCAAGCCCGCTTTTTTGGGTCATGCCTATACAGCCAATGTGGTCCTGATGGGGGCCGGTTTTCTTCTTATCGGTTACCAGATGACCGGTTTTCTTCTTTTCTGACAGGATGTTACACACCATGTTTAATACAAACAAACCCGATCTCAATGATCTTCCCACCAGTAAGCAACTCATCCACTCCACCTTTATCGCGGCAGCGGCAGCCTTTGTTCTTCTGATAACAGTTGTCCTACCGGCCGAATATGGCATTGATCCAACCCGCGTCGGGCAGGCCCTGGGTCTCACCGAAATGGGAGAGATCAAACGCCAGCTCTATGAAGAAGCGGAACAGGAAAGGCATCAGCGGGAGGGAGAAAGCCATTCATCCCTGTCTGATACAATCTTCGGCTTCTTTATTTCCACAGCCCAGGCACAGGAAAAACCGCCGCTCAAGAAGGATAGCATCGAGATTACTCTCGCGCCCGGCGAAGGTGTTGAGGTCAAACTGGTTATGGAACAGGGTGACAGCGTCTCCTATCTCTGGACCGCCAATGGCGGAAAACTCAACTATGATCTCCATGGTGACGGCAAGGGGAGAAGCAAAAGCTACAAAAAGGGCCGTGGTCTCCCCGAGGACAGCGACAGTTTCACCGCCGCCTTCGACGGTGCCCACGGCTGGTTCTGGCGCAACCGCACCCGGCAGAATGTCAAAATGACCCTGCAGGTTGAAGGTAAGTTTCAGGAAATGAAACGGGTTAAGTGATCCGGAAACAGATAAAGTGCTCTGGCCGGCAGTTCCTTGCCGGTCAGAATTTAAGAGAACTCCATCGAAACTGATCACATATACTTATAGTTGATTACATATTTGCTTTTGCTAAAATGTATTCTATGGAAACAATCACAATTGTATTAAGTTTTTCTATTGTATTGACGGGGCTCTTTCTTATTGTCAGCGCTGCCTACATGGCTTGGAAAAGCATAGTAGCTGGAGCTTGGGTAACATTCCTTTTTGGTTTTTTGCTTACATTGACTGGGGGCCCAATTAATGAGCGCCTCAACAGTTTATCCCTTTCTAAGGATAGCGTTGATATTGTTTTCGACGTTACTACTATTTCAGAGGAAAAGCAGAAAGAACTACAGCAATCTGTAGCTACAGCCTCACTCCCACTTAAACAGAATTCGGATGATATATCCTTTGACCAACAAAAGCTTGGCTCGGCCTCTCTATCTTTTCAAAAAGAACTACAAAATGCAATTTCAGCTTTAGGATTTATCCCCATCCCACCGACTGCTAAGGAACAGTTAATACCCGGAACTATCATTGATTTAGAGAAGAGAAACCTTGTTGTTTGGGCATCTTATGATGAAGCTTTTCCTAATTTAAAAACAACAATAACTTCAGATGTACTTCCGACAATAAGAAACCTAAAATCAGACTTACTGAACCAAACCAAATATGAAATGGAATTTTATTGTGGTTCTGGTTCTTTTATTCAACAAGCTTCACTTTATTCACTTTCTAAAAACATAAATCCCGACTTATTAGAAAGCCTACGAAATCAATCTTCACTTAAGATAATACATTCAGTCTTAGCATGTACGGATTACACGCTTAATGCTAGAACAACCTCAGATTCTAGATCTGAGGAAGATTCTCTGCGCTATGGGAATAAATCCCAAGTTGTTATTGGAGTTCAAATTTCGACTATCAAAGCAAAACTCTAATTGCGGGGATAGCGTTTGGTCGCCAGATTTATTCTGCAGACAAATGTCTATACCCATATATCAAAGCATCTCGTTTCAAAATGTACACAACGCCTGACCTTAGATCATTGACAGAAGATTGTCTCTTCGTCACTCTCGTCCTATGCCCACTTTATTTACAGTTGTATTTCCGGTTATGAAGCCCGTTGATCAAGCGCTTGTGGACCAAATCCGAAAACAGCATGATCCTGACTATCGGAAAATTTCCCCTCATTTTACGTTGCTATTTGGGTGTAATGATGTCGATCAGAAGGCCTATCTGAAGCATATTGAAAGGCTCGCTGAAACGACGGAGGCGTTTAAATTCAAGGCGCGGAGAGTGACCGTCGGCGTAGATTACTTCAACTCAACCGGATATGCTTTCCTGGTGGTTGATGAAGGGAACAGTAATCTACACTCTTTGCATGATCTGCTGTATTCAGGAGCTCTTTCTGCCCATCAGAGACTGGATCTACCCTATATCCCTCACATAACACTCGGTAAATGCAAGAGTCTGCAGGACGCTAAAACACTTTGTAAATCTCTAAACGAAGAAAAGATCTTTATTTCCGGAGAAATCGCAAGCCTTTCTGTCGTCGCCGAGGAAAATGGGAAAGTGACACAATTAGCGCAATACGCCTTGACGAATTACCAAGCCTAGACTTCTGGTATGGCCGGAAAATATAAGTCAATTCCACTTCAACCATCAGCCGTTGAATGAAGTTGAACAAGCAGAACTAAACCACTGCTTTTATCCACCAGTTTTGGAACCCCGGATGGACTGAGGATACCTGAGTTGGTAAATATGGTTCCAAACATAGTTTGTATCGAACCATTCAGGCAATAGATGGCAGTTGCACAGTTTTCAAATCGAATAGATTTCAAAGCCTCATCAATATCTCCGACAAAAGCCTCTGCCTTAAGCACCGTCGCATCATAAATCAGATTGAAATTCTGGACCGGACCGTCCTTCAACAGTCCCATCACCGGTGTCTCTCCCGAGAAAGAAACAGGTTTCAGGGGATTGGCGTGGATTTCCTCGGTCCCGGTTTTCAAGATCATCCCCGCCCCTTCAACAACCGTCAGGACCCTGTTGAGGCCGGAAAAGGTTGAGAAAGCACCGTCCTGGGTGACATCGGCAAGGCTAAGGCGCCAATAAGGAGCGCCTGGTTCGGAACAGGCGATTTCCCGGGTGATGCCGCCGCCATTTTTCCAGGGTGTTTTGGAAAGCTCATCCCGATGGAAAATCTGATTTTTCATAGGAGTTGGTTCCTTCATGATAAAGGAGTCCGAAGGCTCCTTTATCAGTCTTTTACATACGGGTTTTTGCCGGTTCTCGGGCTGATACGGATTGGTACGGCGGGCATATCGAAATCCTCGCGCAGGCCGTTGATCAGGTACCGCAGGTAACTTTCCGGTAATTCCCCGCGCGACGACATAAAGAGTGAGAAGGTCGGCGGGCGGGATTTCACCTGGGTCATATAGCGGACCTTGAGCCGACGT